>NZ_LT629693.1:5932841-6233625 GCF_900099825.1 Bradyrhizobium ottawaense
GGGCAGGTCCCCGAACATAGGTTTCGAAGTCCCTTGCCGAACCTCCGACCGACGCAATCACGCCCGCAATCTCCGACAGTTCGTCGATTTCGAGGTCGTGGCTCCAGAACCGCCGGAACACCGTATCATGATAGGGGCGGAACAGGCCGTGCGCCTGTGCGAACAGCATGCCGGCGCTGGAATAGAAGGCGTCATAGATGCGCCGCGGGCCTTTCATGGTGAGGCCCTGTGCGTTGGCATAGCGCCGGGCGTCCATATAGGCGTAGCGCACCTTGCGCCAGAAATGCGGCGTGCGCTCTTCCACCGTTCCCATGAACTCGGCAACGCGCAGCGTGTAGGGCAGCCATTCCAGCTCGACGCCGTACTGTTCCTCGAGTTCGAACAGCCGCTTGTTGGCAACGAAGGCGTAGGGGCTCTTGTAGTCGGTGTAGACGCGTACGCGCGGCTTTTCCATTGCGGGTCCTTGTTCGGGCCATTGTTCTTGGCATTCTTCTTGGCCGAATAAAGCACGGAAACATGCATTGGGTCACGTGCCCAAACCGGCAACGCCAGTCGCACGATCGAAATCCTGACGACTGAATTTGGTGACTCAAAATTTGGTGATTAAAACGAGTGGGCCCCGGTGCATCTAAGGCATCGCGGGGCCCTGCTTCTTCGTTTTAGCGAAGGATGGCTGGTAAAAACCAGTGAGACCCAAGGATCCGGAAAGCGCGTGGCCTTTGCGCTCCAGTCCCGCCTGTATGTTTGAATTTTAGACGGTGCAACGAGGTCAGCAGCTGCCGTTCACCTCATCCGCGCCGGAACCTTGCGTTGAGCAAGGTCACCAACTGATCCGGTGGCGTCATGCTCCTCTCCAAGAGTTGACCGACGGACATGCGTCCGTTGCCGCTGCGTGCCGTCACGACCACATGATCGAACGTCAATTCCTGTGAAGCTCGGAGCCCGCGCGCTCCGTGACTTCGAAGGGTGCAGCGAGGAAATGCTGCGGCAGATGTCGGCGAGTGTCAAGCGGAGTCGCTGCCGGTTCCGCTATGGCTTTTGGCCAAATGCTGCAGGGGTCCTGACCCAATGCAGCGGCGATCAGATTTTGGTTTGCCGGTATTGAGTGAAATCCGGATCGTGCGTCATCGACCAGTAATCGACGAAGCGCCACGGCATCGCCGAGAACACCCGGCCTTGTCCGTTGCGGTAGTAGGTGGTCATGCCGGGATGGGTCCAGATCAACTGCTCATGTTCGGCATCGACTTTTCGGATGTACTGATCGTGCGCGGCGGGATCGACATCGATCGCGGCGACGCCTTGCTCGATCATCGCGACGAGACATGACGAGATGTAACGGCTCTGGCACTCGGACTGGAAGATCACACTGCCGCCATGCGCCGGGCCGGAATTCGGTCCGAGCATGACGAAGAAGTTTGGAAAGTCCGGTACGGTCAGGCCGAGATAGGCGGTCGGATTGTCGTTGGCCCAGGCCACTTTCAGATTCTTGCCGCCACGTCCGCTGATGTTGAGGCGCGCCGCCATCTCCGTGACCTTGAAGCCGGTCGAGATGACGATGATGTCGGCGGGCCGCAATTTTCCGTCTGACGTGACGATGCCGTCGGGCACAAAGCGATCGATGCCGTCGGTGACCAGTTCGACATTCGGCCTGGTCAGCGTGCTGAACCAGCCATTGTCGAGCAGGATGCGCTTGCCGTAGGGCGGATAGGTCGGCACGCATTTCTCGATGAGGTCGGGACGGTCTTTCAGTTCGGAATGGATGAAGTTCGTCAATTCCTCGCGATGGCGGTCATTGCCCTTGTTGACGGCACGATCGGGATGCGGCCAGTCCGGATCCTTGCGCAGGAATGGCAGCAGGCCGTCGCCATAGCGCCAGAACATGTTGAAGCGGTACCACTGCACATAGAACGGCAGATGCGCGAGCAGCCATTGCGCGCCGTCGGAGATGGGGTCGTTCAGTCCTTCGACCGGCCGGGCCCATTGCGCGGTGCGTTGATAGACGGTGACCGATGCGACACGGTCGGCAATCGCCGGCACCAGTTGCATCGCGGTCGCGCCGGTGCCGATCACGGCGACGTGCTTGCCGTCGAACTCGATGTCGTCGGACCACAAGGCCGAGTGCAGCGTCTCTCCCTCAAAGGTTTCTTCGCCCTTGAAATGCGCGGGCGAGGGGTCGTTGAGCTGGCCGATCGCACTGACGAGCGTGGTCGATTCGAAGATCTCCTCGCCGCCCGCTGTCTTCAATATCGAAATCCAGCGGCGCTTGTTCTCGTCCCAGCGTGACGACGTCAGTTCGGTATTGAGGCGAAGATGCTTTCGGATGTCGTATTCGAGCGCGACCTTCTTGAGGTAGTCGAGCAGCTCCTGCCGCTTGGCGAAATATCGGGTCCATGGATTTCGCGCGCCGAACGAGAACGAATAGGAATGGTTCGGCGTATCGACGCCGCAGCCGGGGTAGCGGTTGACATACCAGGTGCCGCCGAGTTCGGCGTTCTTCTCGACAATGGTATAGGGGATGCCGAGCCGGCCGAGCGCTACGCCGAGCGCAATCGCGCAGACGCCGGCACCGACGATCAATACGTGTTGTCCGGCCAGCTTTTCGCTTTCCGGAGGTTTGCTCCACCGTGCCTCGCGCGGAACAAATCCCATTTCCTCGCGCATCAGCGGCGCGTATTCGGGCGCTACATTCTCGCCGCCGAGCGTCGCGCACATCATGCGCAGCATCAATTTGTTGCCGGGGTCCGTCATCACCGGTTGGGGCGCGCCGTTCTCGAACAGCTTCAAAACAGCGGCGCGGATTTCCGCCTGGATTTCCGGCGGGACGCCGGCTTGCGGATCGGGGATCAGGCGAACGTCACGCTTCGGCTTGTACGGCGGCTCCAGCCAGCGCTCGTCGCCGGTCATGTGCACCAGCACCATCAAGAGCACGCGGATATCGCCTTCGGCGATGGCCGATGCGAGATCGAGCTTCTTGCGCGGCAATTCCACGTTCATGCTGACGCTCCCGGTGCTTTCGGCAGGCCGCCATAGGCGGCCCAGGTCGTGCCTGCGATATAGCCGGCATCGACCGGTAGGTTTACCCCGGTGACGCCGCTGCTCATCGGCGACAACAGCCACACGATCGCCTGCGCGACCTCTGACGGTTCGACCAGCCGGTTCATCGCCGTCGGGCTTTCGAGCAGTTGCCTGTTCAGCGCACCTGAGGCGATGCCGGCTTCGAGGGCGGCGGTGCGGGTGAAACCCGGCGACACCGCATTGACGCGCACGCCGGCGCGGCCCCATTCGGCGGCGAGCGTCTGCGTGATCTGGATGACGCCGGCTTTCGCGGCGGTATAGGCGTGGATCGGGCCGGAGCTCATGCCGGCCACGGAGGCGACATTGACGATGGCGCCATGGCGGCGTTCGGCCATTTTTACGCCGACGCTGCGGGCGACCAGAAAGGTGCCGCGCAGGTCGATATTGACCTCGCGGTCCCATTGATCCATCCGCACCCGTTCGATCGGGTGCATCTTGCCGAACACGCCGGCGGCATTGACGAGGCCGCTGATCGGGCCGTGCGCGGCCTCGATATCGGCGATCCCGTTCACGACGGCGCTTTCGCTGGCGACATCGAACGGCGCGGGCCACAGGATTGTGTCCGTCCCCGCAAGCGTTTCCGGCTTGATATCCGTGATCACGACGCGGCGGCCTTGCTCGGCCAGCAGCACCGCGGTCGCAGCGCCAATGCCGCGGCTGCCGCCGGTGACGAGAACGATACCGTCAGCGGTCATGGCGGTTGCCTTTGTCGGATGTCGTGAAGAGCCCGCGTGTCATCAGCTTTTGATAGGCCGAGATGACATGGTCGGGGACGGCGGTGACGGCGCCGCCGGAATAGGAATAACGTTGGCTGAGATAGCCGCGCGCACCCATCAGCATATAAACGACGGCCTCGAATTCCTGGTCGCTGAAATCCTCGATCGCGCCGGCGTCGCGCGCCCGCTGCAGAATTCGGACGTAGGCGGTGACGATATTGTCAAGGTGTTTCTGGTAGCCGGTTGGCGCAAAGAATTCGGCCTCGTTGAGGATGCGCAAAAATTCCGGCACCTCGCGAATGAAGTCGAAGAACGCGCCGAACCGTTCGATCTCCTGCCGCGCCGCCTGCGCGGTGCCGGTGCGCTCGCGGATGAAGCGCACCATGTCGATGCCGATCTTCGGCAGCAACTGATCGAGCAGTTCCTGGCGGTTTTCGAAATGATTGTAGA
This sequence comes from Bradyrhizobium ottawaense, assembly GCF_900099825.1. Classification (NCBI taxonomy): domain Bacteria; kingdom Pseudomonadati; phylum Pseudomonadota; class Alphaproteobacteria; order Hyphomicrobiales; family Nitrobacteraceae; genus Bradyrhizobium; species Bradyrhizobium ottawaense. The sequence continues at coordinate 5,937,083 of NZ_LT629693.1, forward strand.
ACGTGCCCTGGGCGACGCCGGCTTGCTCGGTGATGCGGGCCACGGAGGCTTCGGCGTAGCCGTGCTTGCCGACGATCTTGGTGGCGGCGTCGAATATCTTGCGCTTGGTCCAGGCGTTGCGCTCGACCCGGTTGAGCTTTGCCACCTTGCCCGATACGGCTTGCGAAGTTGGCGTCATGCGTGGGCCTCCAGTTCGGCGCGCAGCACGCGCTTGAGCACCTTGCCGGACGGATTGCGCGGCAGGCTGTCGCGGATGATCAGGTGTTTCGGCACCTTGAAGCCGGCGAGGCGCGCGCGGCAGTGGTCGGCGAGGGCGGTCAGATCCAGCGCGGCACCGTCGCCGAGCACCACGATTGCGACCGGCTTCTCGCCCCAGCGCGGGTCGGGCATGCCGATGACGGCGACTTCGCGCACCTGCGGCAATTCGTAGATCACGCGTTCCACTTCCGAGGACGCGATATTCTCGCCGCCGGAAATGATCATGTCCTTCTTGCGGTCGGTCAGATAGAGAAAGCCGTCGTCGTCGAGATAGCCGACATCGCCGGTGCGAAACCAGTCGCCGAAGAACGCGGCCGCGGTCTTTTCCGGATCCTTCCAGTAGCCCTGCGTGACCTTCGGCCCGCGCAGGCAGATCTCGCCGTTCTCGCCCGCGGCCAAACGATGGCCGGCATCGTCGCGGATCTCGATCTCGACATGGGCAATGGCGCGTCCGGTCGACCCGATCTTCTCGATCTCGCGGCCGGCGTCCATGAAAGTGTCGCCGCCGCAGCTTTCCGTCAGCCCGTAGGCGTCGATGTAGCGGGCATTCGTAAAATACTCCGAGAAGGCGCGGATGCGCACTTCGGGCGTCTTCTCGCCGCCGCCGATGGCCCAGCGCAGGCTCGAGACGTCGTAGTTGTCGCGGGCAGGGCAGGTGAGGATCGCGGTGGTCATGACAGGCGCGAACCACGCCGCGTTGAGTTTCTCGGCTTCGATCGCCGCCAGTGCTGCCTCCGGTTCAAAATTGCGATGAATCGAAAGCATGCCGCCATGCCAGAGCACGGCGATTCCCGGCAGATCCAGCGCGCCAACGTGATAGAGCGGGCCGACCACCAGCAACCGCGTGTCCGCGTTCAGTCCTAGCACCAGCGTCTGGTCGGCTGATTTCCAGTAGATGTTCTCGTAAGTGAGCATTACGCCCTTGGGCCGGTCCGTGGTCCCTGACGTGTACATCAGCCGCATCAGGTCACGCGGTTGGCGGACGTGCATCGGGGCAGGCGCGATATCCGGCGCCAGCCGCGTGGCGGTCGATTGCGCTGATACATCGAGCAGCACCACCGGTGCGCCGCCGGCCGCAATATCGGCGAGTTCTTCATCCGCCATCAGAAGGCGCGCGCCGGAATTGCCGACGATGTAGCCGACCTCGTCGGCCGAGAGGCGGTAGTTGATCGGCAGAAACACTGCGCCGATATGGCTCGCGGCAAACACCAGTTCGAGAAATGCCGCGCTGTTCTTCATCAGCACCGCGACGACGTCGCCGGGACCGATGCCGCGCGAGATCAACCAGCCGCCGACGTTCCGGATGCGGGCATCGAACGCGGCATAGGAGATGTCTTCGCCGCGGTATTTCAGCGCGGCGCGATCCGGCGTCCGCCGGGCGTGAAAGGCAATGAAGCTGGATAGGTTGATCATTATCCCACGCAAAGGGCCGGTTTCCGGCTCATTCCTCCCTGAAGTCCGGTCCTGACCGGGCTTCCATTTTTGTTTTGACGCGTTTTCCTGGGGTGAACCGGTACCCACTTCGCTTGAAAACGCTTCCGATGAATTATGAGTCGTAATTCATCTTTGTCTTGACGTCACCCCCCTTGCTCTGAAATCTTGTGCGCACGGAGGCAACACGATCTCCGGCAGGATTTGGGACCAGAAACCCGACAGGGAGGAAACAATGACGAGAACCCGCAAGCCGGGCGTCAGCCGTCGCGCGACGCTCGCGATGATGGGCGCCGGTGCCATGACCTTTGCTGCGCCATGGGTGGCGCGCGCGCAGGCCAAGACCATCAAGATCGGCATGCCGACCATTCTGTCCGGGCGCGTCGCGCAGCTCGGCACGTCTTCGCGCAACGCCGTGATGATGGAAGTCGAGAAGGTCAACGCCGCGGGCGGTCTCGCCGGCCGGCAGATCGAAATGGTGATCCGCGATTCCAAGGGACAGCCGCAGGAAGCCGCCCGCATCGCGCGCGAACTGGTCAACACCGACGGCTGCGAACTGCTGTTCGACGGCGAGGCCTCGTCCGGATCGTTCGCGGTCCATGAGGTGGCGCGCGATCTCGGCGTGCTCTGCATCCATACCTGTTCGGAAGCCTCGTCGCTGACCGCCGATCCCAAGCAGCACATTCCGAACGCGTTCCGCTCGGTGCGGCAGGGCATTCACGATTCCATCGTCGGCGGCAGCTATGCGGCGGCGATTGCCAAGGCCAAGGGCCTGAAGAAGTGGGCGACCTGCGCGCCCGACTACGCCTATGGCCGCGACACCACGGGCGAGTTCACGCTGTACCTGAAGCGGTTTGCGCCCGACGTCGAGATCATCAGCGAGTCCTGGCCAAAACTGTTCCAGCCCGACTACACCGAAGTCGTCACCAAGATCCTGCAGGCGAAGCCGCAGGCGCTGTATTCCTGCCTGTGGGGCGGCGATCTCACCTCCTACATCGATCAGGCCAACATCTATGCGATGTTCAGCGCGATGGAAGTGTTCGCAGTCAACATGGCCGATTACACCGCGCTCACGGTGGTGAAGAATCTGCCGAAGGGCATCCATTCCGGTAACCGCTACATCAAGACCTATCCGGCGACGGCGGAGAACGCCGCCTGGGGCGATGCCTACAAGGCCAAGTACAACGAATATCCGACCAACTGGTCGTGGCAGAACGCCACCGCAGTCATGCTGTTGTCGGAGGCGGTGAAGAAGGCCAACTCCACCGACGGCAAGAAGATCGCCGACGCGCTGCGCGGCCTGACCATCAAGTGCCCGTTCGGCGCCGACGGCACCGTCACCATGCGCGCCGAAGACCAGACCCTGGTCGGCTACGCCATCGGCTGGGGCACCACGATCCCGCAGGAACCCTATGTGCCGGAGGTCAAGCCCGGCGACTGGAAGACCATCTTCGAACTCGAAGCCGAGTGGAAGAAGAGCAAGGGCTACACCTGATCGATCGACAAGCGCGGAGGCGGCATCGGCCGCCTCCGCCTTTTACTAGTTGGCTTTTCGCGCGCGGAAAATTCCGGCGCGCCGTAACGGATATCACCCCTTGGATCTCGACGCGCTCACCGGCTGTCTCGCCAGTTCCGCCTGCCTGGTGACGCAAACCACCAGTGGCTTCATCATCGGCATGCTGCTGTTTCTCGTCGCCGTCGGGCTGACGCTGATTTTCGGCGTGCTCAAGGTGGTGAACTTCAGCCACGGCGCCTTCTATATGTTCGGCGCCTATTTCGCGATGACCGCCTATCAGTTCACCGGCAGCTTCGCGCTGGCGATGCTGTGCGGCGCCGCCGGCACCGCGCTGCTCGGCCTTGTCTTCGAGCGCGTGTTCATGAGCCGGGTCTATGGCGGCGACGTGCTGATGCAGCTCCTGGTCTGCTACGCCTTCGTGCTGATCTTCGACGACGTCGTGCGCATGGTCTGGGGCCCGGAATTCAGATCGATGGGCATGCCGGCGGCGTTCCAGGTGATGCCGCTGTTCATCGCCGGCGGCGTGGTGCCGCCATATTATCTGCTGCTGATCGGCGTCGCACTGGCGATGGCCCTGATCCTCGGGCTCGGCCTTGCCCGCACCCGGCTCGGCAAGGTGATCCGGGCCGCGGCGCATAATCCCGGCATGGTGTCGGCGCTCGGCATCAACACCGGGCTGATCTATGGCGGTGTGTTCGCGCTGGGCGGCATGCTGGCGGGCCTTGCCGGCGCGCTCGCGGCCCCGGTGCGTTCGCTGACCCCCGGCATGGGATTTTCGGTCCTGATCGAATCCTTCATCGTCACCGTGATCGGCGGCATGGGCTCCATCTTGGGCGCACTGATCGGTGCGCTGTTGATTGGCATGATCCGCTCGTTTGGATCGCTCGGCTTTCCGCTGTTCACCGAAGGCCTGATGTACCTGTTCATGGTGATCGTATTGGTCGCGCGGCCCACCGGCCTGTTCGGCAAGGAGGTCGCATGACCGAATTGCAGGCGGGGCAGGCGGCCGCGGTTCCGCGCATCGAGGTCAAGGCGCGGCGCCTGCGCTATCGCGATGTGCTCATCGCGCTGATCGCTTTTGCCGTGCTGGCCAGCCTTCCGATGTTCTTCGGCAGCAAGGCGCTGCTCGATTTCGTGATTCGCTGCTCGGCCTTCGGGTTATTTGCGACCTCGCTCAACCTCTTGGTCGGCTATACCGGCATGATCTCGTTCGGCCATGGCATGTTCTTCGGCCTCGGCGCCTACGGTTTCGGTCTGATCATGCAGCGCACCGGCGTGCCGGTTCCGGTCGCCTTTGTCGCGACGCTGATCCTGACGACCATCATTGCGGCCGTAATCGGCGCGATCTGCGTGCGGCTGAAGGAAATCTATTTCGCGTTCGTGACGCTGGCGTTCCAGATGCTGATCCACTCTACCATCCTGTCCTGGGCCTCGCTGACCGGCGGCGACCAGGGCCTGCGCGGCGGCATTCCCCGGCCGGTGTTTCTCGGCATCGATCTGTCGAACCACGTCCATCTCTATGTCACGAGCTGCGCGCTGCTGGTGATCGGACTGCTAGCCATGCGCCAGATCGCGCAATCGCCATTCGGCTATACCTTGCGCATGATCCGCGACAACGCCAACCGCGCCAGTTTTATCGGCATCGATGTCTGGCGCGCCAAGCTGACGATCTTCGTGCTGGCGGCGCTGTTCGCGTCCACCGGCGGCATCATCATGGCGCTATTCGTCTCGGGCGCCTATCCCGAATTCGCCTACTGGACGATTTCGGGCGAGGGCATCTTCATCAACATGCTCGGCGGCGTCACCACCTTCTTGGGGCCGATGGTCGGCACGGTCTTGCTGTTGATCCTCAACGATACAGTGACCCGGCTGACCGAATATTACGGCATCGTGCTCGGGATCGTGATCCTGTTCTTCGCCATCGGACTTCGAAAAGGCCTGATGGATTTTGTGGTCGAATGGTACGCGCAGCGCCGTGTTGAGCCTGGGGAGCGCACGCCATGAACTCAAAGCAGCGGATCAGCGTCGTCACCGGCGGCGCCAGCGGCATCGGCGAAGCCTGTGCGCGTGAACTCGCAAGCCAGGGCGATCTCGTCGTCGTTGTCGACCGCGATCTTTCGAAAGCGGAAGCCGTTACCGCCTCCATCGGCGGCCGGGCTTATGTGGCCGATGTCGGCGACGAACTCGGCGTCGAGGCCTGCGCCGGCGTGATCGAACGCGAATGCGGTCCGGTCGAGGTGCTCGTCAACTCTGCCGGCATTATTCAAGTGCCGGTGCGGCCGCACGACTTGCCGATGCGGACCTGGGACGACGTCGTTCGCGTCGACCAGCGCGGCACTTACGTGGCTTGCCTTGCGTTTGCTCGGGCCATGATCGCGCGCGGGCGCGGCAGCATCGTCAATATTGCTTCAATCGCCGGCATGCGCTCGATGCCGTTGCACGCCTATGGGCCGGCGAAGGCCGCGGTGATCGCCATCACCGAATGCCTCGCCGCCGAATGGGGACCCTCTGGCATTCGCATCAATGCGGTATCGCCGGGCTACACCCTGACCCCGGCGCTGAAGAACGCCATCGATAAAGGCGAGCGGGACACCTCTGCGCTAACAGCCAACGCCGCGCTGCGCCGGCTGGTTGATCCTGCGGAAATCGCGCGCGTGGTGGCGTTCCTGGCCTCCGATGCGGCCTCCGCCATGACGGGAGCCAACGTGCCCGTCGATTGCGGCTGGCTCGCCGGCACGTCGTGGAGCACCTATGGCGGCCTCCGGGAGGCGGGTAACTAGCCATGCTGGAGATTCGCGGGCTTTCCAAATCATTCGGCGGCGTCAAGGCGACGGATAACGTGTCGCTCGACTTTGCGGACGGGTCGCTGACAGCCGTGATCGGCCCGAACGGCGCCGGCAAGAGCACGTTCTTCAACCTGATCACCGGCGCGCTGAAGCCGGACTCCGGGCAGATACTGCTTGATGGCGTCGACATGGCCGGCCGCACGCCGCCCGATATCGTACGCCATGGCATCGGCCGGGCGTTTCAGGTCGCCAGCATCTTTCCGTCGCTCACGGTGCACGAGACCATGCTGGCCGCGGTCTGTGCCGATCAGCGCCGCGCCGGCGTGCTGCACCGGCGTTTTCCATTGGCCGAAACCCGCGACCGCGCCGAGCACGCCATGGAATTGCTGGGGTTGGCTTCTAAGCGCGACCGCACCGCCGCGACGCTGTCGCATGGCGACCAGAAATTGCTCGATATCGCGCTGGCGCTGGTGCTCGAACCCAAGGTGCTACTGCTCGACGAACCCACCGCCGGGATGGGCACCGAAGAGCGCTGGCGTATGATCGACAAGGTCCACGAGCTCTGGCAGAAGCAGAAGATCACGGTGGTGTTCATCGAGCACGACATGGATATCGTGTTCAAGATTGCACCTGAGATCGTCGTGCTCTGTTACGGCCGCATTCTTGCCACCGGCACGCCGGATGCGATCCGACGTGATCCAGCGGTCATCGAGGCCTATCTCGGTACCGAGCATCAAGCCGAGGCCGCGCTATGAGCGCGCCGGCGATCGTCCAGGTCGAGGATCTCGACGTCTATTACGGCACCAGCCAGATCCTGTTCGGTGTCGGCCTGTCGGTACGGCAGGGCGAGACCATGGCGCTGCTCGGCCGCAACGGCGCCGGCAAGTCGACCACTATGAAGGCGATCATGGGGCTGGCGCCGGCCCGCCGCGGCAAGGTCACCCTGAGCGGCAGGGTCGTGTCCGGGCTGAAGCCGCACCACATCGCCCGCGCCGGCCTCGGCTTCGTGCCGGAGGACCGCCAGATTTTCCCCGAACATACGGTCGAGGATAATCTGGTCATCGGTGCCAAGAAGGGGCCCAATGGCGAGGACGAATGGTCGATCCGGCGTATCTATGACGTGTTTCCGCTGCTTGAGCCGCTGCGATACCGCATTGCGGGACGGCTGTCGGGCGGCGAACAGCAGATGCTGGCGATTGCACGGACATTGATGGGCAATCCGGCGTTGCTTTTGCTGGACGAGCCGAGTGAGGGGCTGGCGCCGATCATCGTGCAGCGGATCGGCGAATTGCTGCGCCAGCTCCGCGGCACCGGTGCCACGGTGTTGATCGCCGAGCAGAACATGCATTTTTGCCTTGGCCTTGCGAGCCACGCGACGGTTATCGACAAGGGCCAGATCGTCTACACATCCGGGATCGAAGAGCTGAAAGCCAACGATAACATTCGTCAGCGCTACCTCGCGCTGTAGCTTTCAGCCCGCCCGGGAGAAGAAATGGTCAAGGAAAACAAGCTATCGCCGACGCATGAGGCGCCGTATCGCGGGCTCCGCGTGCTGGATTTCGGCCAGGGGATAGCCTCGCCCTATTGCGCGATGCTGCTCGCCGTCTACGGCGCCGACGTCATCAAGGTCGAGCCGCCGGAGGGCGACTGGTCGCGTTTCCTCGGCACCACCTATGGCAGCCATACGACGCTTTCGGCGGTCTATAATCGCGGCAAGCGCAGCCTCTGCCTCGATATGAAGCACAAGGACGGCATCGCCATCGCACAGCGGCTGGCAAAGGACTGCGACGTCCTGATCGAGGGCTTTCGGCCCGGCGTCGCCGCGCGGCTCGGGATCGGCTACGAGGAACTGGCGCGCGACAATCCCGGCCTGGTCTATCTCTCGGTCAGTGCCTTCGGCCAGAGCGGCCCTTACTCGAAGCGGCCGGGCTCGGATTCGGTGGCGCAGGCATTTTCCGGCCTGGTGTCGATCAATGTCGGCAACGACGGCACCCCGCACCGGGTCGGCACCACGATCTCCGACGTGGTCACCGGCGTCTATGCTTTTCAAGCCATTGCGACCACGCTGTTCGCGCGTGCCACTGTCGGCACCGGGCGCTGGATCGACGTCAATCTCTGCGCGTCGACCTCGGCCCTGCTCGGCCACAAGGTCGCCGAACATATTCTGGAAGGCGGCGCGCCGCGCGCGCTCAACGTGCCCGCGGGCTCCTACCAGACCAGTGACGGCTGGATGATGGTCACGCTGGTGAACGAGCCGCAATACAAGCGGCTGTGCGCGGCCATCGAGCGCGACGATCTCGCCAGCGATCCGCGCTTTGTCGATTTCGCCAGCCGAGCGGATTCCGCCGATACATTGATCTCGCAGCTCCGCGAGGTGTTCCTGACCCAGCCGACGGATATCTGGCTGTCGCGACTGCATGCGGCCGATCTCATCGCCGAGCGAATCCTCAATCCCGGCGAATGGCTGCGCAACGCCCATGTCGAGGCGACCAGGGCCGCGGTATGCCAGGACACGCCGGGTATGGGCCCGGTCTATACGCCGCGCACGCCGGGTATCGCTAGTCTTTCGGAGGACCATCTGCGGCCGTCGCCGGATATCGGCCAGGACAGCTACGAGGTGCTGCTGCAGGCTGGCTTCGAGCAAAGCGCCATTGACGATTGGGTCAAGGCCGGCGCGGTACGTCAGGCAAAAGGAGCCGGGGCATGAGTGCGGATCTCGTTCGTTATTCGGTATCGGGCAATATCGCTGATATCATGCTGGACCGGCCGCCGGTCAATGCGCTGAGCATGGAGCTGATCGATGCGCTGCTGGCGGCGCTGGCCAGGGCGAGGGACGACGACGCGGTGCGCGCCATCGTCATCGGCAGCACGCACAAGGTATTTTGCGCCGGGCTCGATCTCGACATCGTCAGGGGCAGGCCCGGCATCGAGACCAAGAAATTCCTCGAGCGATTGTATTTCGCGCTCAACGACACCCAGTACCGCATGGGCAAGCCGACCATTGCCGCCATCGACGGCGCGGTGCGGGCCGGCGGCATGACGATTGCGATCTCCTGCGACATGATCATCGCCGGCGACGGCTCGACCTTCGGCTATCCCGAAATCGACGTCGGCCTGATTCCGGCGATCCATTTCGTGCAACTGCCGCGGCTGGTCGGCAAGCATCAGGCGTTCGGGCCATTATTCCTCGGTGAACCCTTCGATGCCGCGACCGCATTCCGCATGGGGCTATTGAGTGAAGTCGTGCCCAAGGGCACCGCGCTGGAGCGCGCCCGCGAGATTGCGCGAAAACTTGCCGCCAAGTCGCCGATCGTGATGAAGATCGGCCGCGACGCTTTTATGCGCGCGATGGATGCGGATTTTCGCCGATCGGTCGAGAACGCCGCCGAGAGTTTTGCGCTGGTGGCGACCACGGAAGATTGTCAGGAAGGCCTCAACGCGTTCGTCGAAAAGCGAACGCCCAACTACAAGGGACGGTGATGGCGGGATTATATTTCGAAGAGTTCGAGATCGGCCGGGAGTTTCATCATGAATTCTCCCGGACGGTCACGGAGATGGACAACACGATGTTCAGTCTGCTGACGATGAATCCGCAGCCGCTGCACATCGACGCGCATTTTTCCGAGAAGACCGAGTTCGGCCAGCGGCTGTTCAACAGCCTCTATACGCTCGGCATCATGATCGGCATGAGCGTCTACGACACCACGCTGGGCACCACCATCGGCAATCTCGGCATGACCGACGTCAAATTCCCAAAGCCGGTGTTTCACGGTGACACGTTGAAGGCGCATACCAAGATCATCTCCAAGCGCGCCAGCAAGTCGCGGCCGACACAGGGCATCGTCGAGTTCGAGCACACCATGACCAATCAGCGCGGCGAGGTGGTGGCAAGCTGCCGCCGCACCGGGCTGATGCATTGCAAGCCGAAGGCTTGAGCTGATGAGATCGTTCCTGTTCGTTCCCGGCGACAGCCTGCGCAAGTTCGAGAATGCCAAGAAGACCGCGGCTGATGCGCTGATCCTCGACCTCGAGGATTCGATTGCGCCGGACGAGAAGATCGGCGCGCGGAGCACGGTGCGCGAGATGCTCGCCGCGCGGAACCCGAGCCAGAAGATCTATATCCGCATCAACGCGCTCGATACCGGCATGACGCTCGGCGACCTCGCCGCCGTGATTCCCGGCCGGCCCGACGGCGTGGTCTTGCCGAAATGCGCAGGTGCTGCCGACGTCAACAAGCTGTCGCTGTATCTGGATGCGTTCGAGGCCGCTTCAGGTATCGAGAACGGCGCCACGCGCATCGTCACCGTCGCGACCGAAACGGCGCGGGCGGTGCTCAAGCTGATGGATTTTGAGAACATGAGCCCGCGGCTGTGGGGCATGATGTGGGGTGCGGAAGATCTCGCGGCGTCGCTTGGCGCCTCCAAGAACCGCACCGGCCGCCGCTACCACGGGCCGTTCCTGCTGGCGCGCGATCTCTGCCTGATCGCTGCGGCGGCCGCAGGCGTCGTCGCCATCGATACCATTGCCACCGACATCAACGATCTCGATGCGTTGCGCGAGGAGGCGATTGCTGCGCGGCAGGACGGTTTCCTGGCGAAAGCCGTGATCCATCCCAAGCATGTCGACGTCGTCAACGCCGCCTTCCTGCCGACCGACGAGGAAATCGCCTGGTCGGAGCAGGTGGTCAAGGCCTTCAACGACAATCCGGCCTCGGGGGTCGTGAAGATCGACGGCAAGATGATCGACAAACCGCATCTGCGTGCGGCCGAGAAGATTCTGGCGCTGCGCGCAAAGTAGGACACGTAGGGTGGGCAAAGGCGCCCTTGCGCCGTGCCCACCATCTATCCCCCGCGACGGTTTGAAGGGTGGGCACGCTTCACTTTGCCCACCCTAAGAAACAAGACTCACCAGGAAACAATCACCATGCGACTGACCACCCCACGGATACACCCCGTTACCGCCGAAAAATGGACCGAGGAACAGCGCGAGATCGTAGCGCCGATGCAGGCGCGCGGACGGATCATCAACATCTTCCGCACCATGCTCACCCATCCCGCCGCGGCGAAAGCCTTCCTGACCTGGGGCGGCTATATCCTCAGCCGCAAGTCGACGCTGCCGCCGCGCGAGCGCGAGATCGTCATTCTGCGCACCGGGTTCCTGTGCAAGTCGGGCTACGAATGGACCCAGCATGTGCCGATCGGGCAGAAGGCTGGCCTGACCGATGCGGAGATCGCCCGAATCAAATTGGGCGCCGATGCGCCCGGGTGGAGTGCGGCCGACACATCATTGCTGCGTGCCGCCGACGATCTGCATCGCGAGTACTTCGTCACCGAACCGGTCTGGGCAGAACTGACAAAGCATTTCAACGAGCAGCAGCGCATGGATATCGTGTTCGCGGTGGGCCAGTACACCCAGGTTTCGATGCTGCTGAACACATTTGGCGTCCAGCTCGACGAAGGCCAGACGCTGGATCCGGACTTGAAGGGATTTTGAGCGCCGACCTAATCCCGAGGAGCGGCGCAAGCGGCGTCTCGAGGGGTGGGCCGGCGGCCAGCCACATGGTTCGAAACGCGCGGAAGATGCGCTCCTCACCTTGAGACATCGAGATTGAGTTTCCTAAAGATGGATGTTGATAGCGACCGGTTTTTCTGTCGGCCCGTAGGCATCTGATAGACCGGTGTTTGCTGCGCATTACTTTGGCGCTGGGCCTCTAGGAAAGCGCCGACCGCGGCGCGCTGATTAGCGGCCCGCTGATTATCTAGGTTCATCCGGCATTGGACGTAGGCGTCCCAACCAGGTTTTGCTCCGTATGAAGCGCAGCGAGCGTCGTCGGAAGCAGATATTTGAGCAGCTTGTTCTGCCTGATACTCGGCGCAGCCTACCAGAGACAAGCCAGCAACCAACACAATCGAAATTCCACTCCGTGAGTTAGGACACGCCCGTTTCGGGAACGGATTGTGAATGTCTAGGAACTCCCGCACTGCGGGATGCAATTTACGAGTGTCTACCGTGATTGGAACACTGGCGACAGGGAATCCCAGTCGTGCAGACGCACGCGAAGGCACAAGATGCAGGCGGGGCCGCATTTCCGAAACAAAGCCGCCGCAGGCTGCTCTGGCCACACGGCGGCTCGTCGGAATCACTCCAATCAGAGCGATTTCGGGATGCTGTAACTTAGACGCCCGACGCTCCGGGTCAGGGACCGGGGAGCCTTAGCGATCAATCGCAGACGAGTACCCGCCGCGGCCCGAAGTCGGTCCAAACGGTGTGCCTGCAAAGATTCTGCCTACAACGATGACGCCGCCCCGGGCCCATCTACACTCACTTGGCGAGTGGCCTCGCTACTAGCTTCACATCTAAGGCCAGCAGAACTTCCATCACCCTGTCGACTCCCGCAGACTAGGAGACCTCCGGTCTACCCTCGACAGACTGACATGGTCGGGCTAACGCTGAGGTCCGCTTGGTGCCAACTTGCAACGTCGACGAGGGCGCAATCGTTCACTCGAAATAAGCCGCCCGAAGGTGGCTTCGATTTAAAATCCCATGATCGTAAATCAGGCAGCCATCAACGCCGGTTTCAACTTCCGGTGACTTCGCATGCGCGATTTTCCGATGAGACGCTTAGGTCGAATCTGGAAGTCCTCGAGCGTTTTCCCGGATCTGAGTTGAGCAGTTACCCACCGCGGCTGCTTACCACGGCCCGCCCAAGTCTCCGACGGTTTGTCGGGGTTTCGGTACTTAGGCAGGACTCGCGGATAGGGACGCCGTTTTCGCCCAATTTTTGCTTCAGATGCACCTGACTCTAGTAGTCGCAGTCGCTGGTCAAGTTGATTTGTTTTCGCAGGTATCTTGCGTGTCAGAACCGCATCAATTTCGAGGTGAAGAGCCCAAAGCTCGTCGATAGACATCAATTCGAAATTGGTGAGTTTCATGTTCACACCAAAAATAACGGGTCAAGCAAAGTGGCTCGGATTTATCTGTCTAGCCGAATACAACAGCTTCGGAGCACGGCTCGGTCAATAGCTCAATTGAGTTAGACTATTAGCCAAATGAACTACCCCCAACGGATGAATCGCCAACGAAAGCGCGAAAATCCGTTCGTTAGACGATGGTCAACCAAGCCGACCTCTCGATTGTTAGTTATGGTTCGCCAACTTTGACCAGCTCATTTCCGCTAAGGGTTCAAAAGCTGCCCTGACCGTCCCGAACTGCGGCTTCCGGTTTCCCCAGGAACGGACATCTTCAGACGGACGCGACATGTCCGGTTGGTGCTGGCATTCAGCGCCTTCCAACGATCTATTCAAGTGTCTGGCGACAGTATTAGCGCTCCGCCGCGCGTAATACGGGCTGGGCAGCGCGCGAAGGCAACCGGCTAGAAGAATTTGGAGGCGCGCATGCGTGGGAATGGCCGGGCGGCGGCTTGCCCAACTATAATGCGCTCATTGCGGAATGAAGCATTGCAATTTCGAGGTCGCATTGCGGAGTGTCCAGCCGTAGATCGAAACGATGGGACTGTCCGACCAGAATAGTTGATTGGTTTTCCACTCGGAATCAGAAACTCGTGCTCCGAGTTGGAAATCAGCGGGGCCTCGGACGACCCGACAGATCCGCGCATCGTTATCGAGCCAAAAAAAAGACCGCTGCGAAAGCAGTCTCTATAATCGCGCGTTCGCGCTCAAGGCAGATTGCGGTTCAAGGCGCGTGACGAAGCGCGCACCGCTCCACAATTCAACAGGAGCGTCGTCGAGCAATTGTTTGGCCCATACAATTGCATCATCATCATTCTCGCTTACGAAGGCTCGGTGCCGGCCTAAGTTGCCGGCTTGATCAACAGTTACTATGCGATAATTGGGCATTGCGCGCGCTTTAAACAAAGCCGCCAGGCGGAGTATGATCGCCTGACGGCTTCGCTGGTGTGGGCCCGGACGCTTGGGGAAAATGTCCGGTACATTGATCTTAGAGGGTTTGGCAAAGTCCGCCACCGAACTCGCGTGTTAAGCTGAATGTCGAGCGCGCGAGTTAATTCTGGAACCGAAACAAGAGAACCGCCCGAAGGCGGTCTCCGTGCAGCTGCTGATCGGGGCTGGTGATCAGGCTGCGGGAAGTGCGGGGCTCTGATTGCGACGACGGTAGGCTGCAAAACCGACGCCAGCGAAGCCGAGGATCATCATGGCCCAAGTGGAGGGTTCTGGGACTGCCGGTGCAAGATTGCCTACCGCAGGACTGGTCTCAACAAAAAATCCATCTGGGACGCTGAAAAACGGATCGACTGAGGCTGACCCGTGCTGATTTTGCATCGATACAACAAAGGCCTGCATTGCGATAAAGTAATTAACATTGGTAAGAACCGAAAAAGTCTGATCTACCGAAAATGTCGTACCACCAGAAGTGCAGGAGCTGCACGCAACATAGTTTGAACCAAATAAAAAAAGTGAACTAGAAGCGGCGCCATTGATACCCGGTGTTGAAGTACTCGCGCTTCCGGCAGCTTGAACATGCACGGACACATTAGCGCTCGGGCCCGAGAAGCGAACGTAATAATCCAGTTCAGTTTCAGCGGTTGCCTCGATCATACTAGAGCTGGATGCAAAAGTTGAAACAGACGGTGTGGCGAAGTTGTTGCTGATGCTTGCTGTCGCCCCGGAATTACTTACCGTCAGATTTGTAAGCGGCGTATATACGTCGTTGCCGACCGAGTTAATTTCCGCGAGGTTAAAGTAGGATGCTGGCGGAGGTAAAAGTACAGGAGTTGCCTTGGCGTTTCCGGCAAAGATCTGTGCGGCTAAAACCGCGGATACGAATAAAATAGGCTTCATAGCGCCCCCCAAAAAAAGAAAAATGTTTCATTTTAACGCTGCGCTGTCAAATGGTTTGCAGCGCGAAACGCAAAATCAGCAAATCGCTAGATTTAATTGTTTCGATTTAAAAGAACTGCGTGCTCTCGATAAGGCACCAAGCGCTCCCCGGGCGATCTGCCCATAGATCACCCCCTCGGGTCATGGCTCGCCCGCCGAGGTTTCGCGTCATTTAGCGCTGATAACCGGCCGTGCTTGCCAGCAAAAGTGCCGAGAGACCACTCAGAGCAAGTGCTTTCTTGTCCATCGATTCTTCCCAATTGATTTCAGCTATTCAGATGGTTTCGAGTAATCTTGACGCCCGCTAAGCACTTTAGTTCTAAAACAGTCCATCCGGTCCAACGGCAGCGAGATTCAAAAGAGGAGCACTGAGGTAGCGCATTGTCGCGAGGTCGTCGGTTTATTTCGTTCGGGTGACCGTCGCTTTAAAATTGGCGTCAACTGTTATCGTAGTAACTGTTGGCAGCCCGAATAGCAGGGGGTCATCCCGGAAAAGCCGCTCGAACCGAATAAATTCTCCGCCCACCGTGCCGGCAGGCGTACCGAAATAGGATACGCGCTGCGAAGAAAGAATCATTGCGCGCCTTCGGGCAATCTCGACTACTGCACCGTTAGCGCATGTTCCATCTAGTGCTCTTAATCCAGGGCATCGTTGGGTTTGAGCCGAGACGACAGAAGACGCGGCGACCCACAACACGGTGGTCAGGACGAGACATTCAAGCAATCGCCGTGCCCGCTGCATGCGCGAGGCCCCTTCCATCTTTTTAGAATTGACCATGAGCAGCTAATCCTCCTGACCAACCGGTATAATGAAGGCCTGGCGGCTCCAGCATTCGTTCGCTCACGAACTGTGCGGGAAAGCCAAATTTCTGAAATTCGACAGGCAGAAACGGACCATCTTGCTGCACCACCCAAAAATGAGCCAGTCGAAAATCAAACTTCAATTTATCGGTGGCTGCGTATGCGAGCGCGATACCCGCGGACTGCTTGAGCTTGGCGGGTACAAACTGCTCTTGCACAGCATCGTAAGAATTGGCGTTTCTATATAGCAAGCTATAGTTTACTCCCACTTTGAAACGGTTTGTCACCATGTAATTGGGCTGCGCGGATAGGATGAATACATTGCTGTTGGAGTTTTTGAGTTCGTCGACGAGCGAACCGAGTACCGGATCTGCCACTTTATCGCGCCCGAGATAGCTCCACGACAGGTTGCCTTCAAAGTTCCAGCGGTCGTTGATCCCGTAAACGGCCACGGCGTTGGCGACGAACCGATTGCCCTTCCGGCCCACTGGGGCTCCATTCTGCAACAGGTCGGTCTGCCATGTATGCAAAGGATCCGGCAATCGTGAGGTTTTGTATTGCTGTTGTGATCGTGCCGTTAGCGGTGAATGTATCGCCGGGCTTGACGCGCTCCATCGCGTCGAAGATCCCTGTCGTAAGATCGACTGCCTCTCGCGTGCCGGACTTGAGCCCCATGACATGGGGCACGCTCCGTTCCCACATCAGGAGGTTGCCGTCGAAACCTAGACCGTAGCTTACCCCGACGGGCGAACGCGCGGCAAGCCGCGCAGGGGATGCACCAGCACCCGCAGGCTTTCCGCAGGTTCGAATCGTATCGGGCGCGCCAAATTGCCACCATTCAGAATAAAACCGCGAACCCGGTTACTATGCGGCCCTGAGATCCTTCAACAATGAAGCGGCTAGAGCTTCTTCAGCTATGGAGAGTTCATGTCGCTGCATGGCCGTCATCAACCCTTCGTCCCAAAGGGCGCGGGCAGCCTTTCCCGTGAGAGCCTGTCCAAGACCTGAGGCCCCTTCGACGGCGGCCTCGTAGTCGCTCGCCCCAAAGCGCCAGGGTTGGGCGCCGTGCTCGCACATGACGTGGTTGCCGATCCGCACTCCCGGCCAATCGAAATCGCCATGATAGAAAAGCTGCGCCCGCGCTTTAGCCAGTTGCGACAGCAGGCATCGCTGTGCTGCGGCGGGCATGCCGTCAGTGCAGACTAGCGGCGCGCAATCGGAGCCCCAGTGATCCGCGGCGATCGCGACCAGGTTGGGATTCTCACAGACATAGACCCTGCAATCCGCCACGTCCCACGACGGTGGAGAGCGCAACAGCGACCGCAGCGAAGCGTAAACTGGTTCTCCCGGCGACTGGTAATTTCCCGCGTCGCGCACGGGAAGGTTCAGGAACAGCACCGGGCGCGCCAATTCATTGACCAGCACGCCGGCCTTGGCCCAGACGTCGCGATCGCGCTCAGCACCACCGCCCAGCTCCAGTTCGCCGTCTCCCGTCGGCTCGCTATCGACGTCATCATTGCTGTAATCAGTCCGAGCGATTACCTGACGCCAGACCGTCAGTGCCAAGGTTGCCGTGGGCTGTCCGCTGTCGAGCGCGTGGGCGTCGCCCAGCACGTCGGCTGCCAATTGCGAACGTGTGATGCCGCTCGCGGGCAGGCGCTGCAATACTGCTTCGACACGGCGACAGAGTTGGAGCGCCGCCGGTGGGCTCTGTCGTGCAAGGCGCTTGAGAAGCCCGATGCCCGCCGGGGCCTGGAGCAGTCCGATCAGTTCGCGGTGAGTGCAGCCGCCCAGCACATCCGACCACATCGTTTGCAGCTCAAGGCGCGTCGTGGCGAGATTCGCAATCGGGCCATCGAGTTGTTCAAGTGCGTCGCGCAGCGAAGCGGCGATGCCGGCATTCTGGAAGGCGGTATCGATGAGGCGAACGTCGACCTGTAAAGAATTGGTGTAACGGAGCGGACGACCGAGTAGAGAAGCCAGTGCGGCATGTTCCTCCGCGGTGAGCTTGCCGATGCGAAAGTTTTCAACCGTGGCGTCGAGCGGTGCCCGTTCGAAACGCTGACGCAGGCGCTTGCGCAGCAAGGCGTAACGGTCACCGCCAAGCAGGCGTTGCAGGCGTGGGTCGGTCGAAGAAATCATGTCGGCGCAAACCTGCGATCTGGATCGTCTTCGCGTGTCTTGGCGCGACCGTCCCAGCTCCAACGCGACACGAACACCGCGTCGATGCCTTCACGCCGCTGCAACTGGCAAATGGCGACGCCGGGCAGTTCGGCATAGCAGGCCCACTCACGCTCACTGGTGATGACGAAGTCGAGATCGAACTCGCGGATCAGCCCCATGCAATGGGCGCGTGCGGTATCATCGATGCCGGCGAACGCTTCATCGAGTAGCATCAGGCGCGGCGCCAGCGCGTAACTGCCCTGACTGTAGAAACTGGCGACCGCGGCGAACAGCGGCACGGTGAGGCCGAGCGCCCGCTCTCCGCTGGAGGCCGGACCGGAGAGTTTGCGCCAGTGCCCGTCCTGCCAGCGCTCGACGCGAAAGCGGTGCCAGCGGCGATAGTCCAGCGCGCGGGCGAGTTGCTCGATCAGGCTGCCGCCCACATCCTTTCCGGTGCCCGAATCGGCGCGCTCGCGCTCGGCGGCGATGCGCTGCTGCAACATCGCGCCGACCACTCTCCGGTCGTCAGCGGACCAAAGGTCTGCACTGGTGTTGAGTAGGCGTTTGCGCGCTGCTTCGAGGCCGACCGGAGCACCTTCTTCTTCCGCCAGCGGCTGCCAAAGCAGACGATAGCGTACCCCGGTGGATGTCGGGCGATCGTGCAATTCTCTATTGATCGCATCGCGCTGAGTTTCGGCCGCCTGCAGCAGGCGCTGCACTTCGGAGGCGATTTCGGCCTGCAGATGGTTCTCCAGCACCGCGCGCTCGTTCGCCGTCAGCAGTTCACTGCGCTGGGCAATCTCTTCGGCGAGGCGCGCGGCAAGGCGGTCCGGCGGTTCGGGTCGGTTCTGATAGACGACGCGGACGATAAGCCCCCAATCGCTCTGTTCTGCGTGCGCCTGGTGGCCGAGTGCGCTGAGGGCGCGTTGCAGCTCCGTCAGGTCTTCGCCGATCTGCCGTTGCAGGCGTGTCCAGGCGTCGTCGTCGTCCTTGAGTTCGGATAAGGCCTGTTCCGCGCGGCGAGCCAGAGTAAGCGCGGGGTCGATCGTCCACGGGCCGCCCATGTCAGGCAGGTCGGCTTGGGGTAGCGCAGCCGCGAGCAGGCCGGTGGCCGAAAAGTGCTGGAACTTCGCGATCGCTTCGGCGCGCGCGTCGCTGCGTTGTCCGAACACAGTGCTCGCAGTCGCTGCCTGTTCGTGCGCGACCGCGCGCACCTCGCCGGATTTGCTTAGGACGTCGCGCGCGAGCGTTAGTGCGGAATTGCTGGCCTCGACGGCGGTGCCGGCATCGGCCAGCCGCCGTTGCAGCGCCTCGACCCTGGTGCCGACGGATCCGCGCAACACCTCGAACCGGACGGCGGCTTCTCCCGCCTCAATGCGGGCAGCCGCAAATTGTTCATCCTGCTTCTTCAGATCGTCGCGGGTTTCGTTCTCGCGGTTGCGTTGCCGCTGCAACTCGGGCAGCGCCAGACGCACCTCGTGAACAGCCTGGGTGAGGCGGAGTTGGGCATCGTGATAGTGGTTCAACGCCATCTCGACCGCCGGCAATTCGGCTGATAATGCGGGAAGGCGCAGATCGACGGCGTCGGCGGCGAGTCGTTGCCGCACCGTCTGCAGGGCTTGTGCGGCCTCTTGGTATCGAAGATCGGCCTCGCTCAATTGCTGGCGGGCGGTCCGGGCCTCGCGCGCACTGGCGGCCGCAGCAAGATGGGCGTTGCGCAACGCCTCTTCGAAGGGAACCAGACGCCATTCATCGGCGGCTTGGTCCTGATCGCGCGTGAGTTGCGCGTCCATCGCCTGGATCGCAATGAGTTCATCGGCGATTTGTATTAGGCGGCCGGCCACGTCGGCCAGTCGCTGCTTGCGGGCCGCGGCGCGGGCCGCACGGCCGATATAGACCGCCGCCGGTTTGGCCCAGGCTCCGACCAGCGCGGCAAGCCGAAAGCGACCGTCGGGGGCGACCCAAGCTTCGCTGTCCGCGGGATCGTCGTCGGTGCAGGCGATGCCGGACAGCAGGCGTTCGACGAGCGCGGCCGGTACGGCGCTATCGGCGGGCGTGTCAGCGTGCAGCCAACCAACGAGCGAGAGCTCATGCGACCGTCGCTGCAGCATCTGGGTGTCGTGCAACAACTCCACTCCGTCGCCGGCCTGCAGGTGGCCGTCGGGCGAGACCCATGCGTCGAGCAGGCCGGCGGCTTCAAGCGCGGCCTCGAGGCCGGCGCGCTGAGCGGCCGTGACCTCTTCGCGAAAATCGACCAATTGCCAGAGCGGCGCACCCTCGCGTGCACCTCTGGCATCGGCGCTACGCGTATGCGGGTGGGGCGGCGTCGCATCGACGCCGGCTTCGAGACGGCGGCGTTCGTCTTCGAGGGTGTTGAGCTCTGTCTCCAGCGTCTGGCGTTGGCCGTCGAGCAACACGCGACGCTGCGCCAGACGCAGGCTGGCGTGCTGCTGCGCCGTTTGCACGCAATGTCGCGCCGGATTGTCGCCATCCAGCCCAGCAACCCAGTCGGCGAGGGCCGTGAGCGCTGCGCGGCTGTCGTCGTGGCTGACCTGCAGTTGCTTCAGGCTGGCGAAGTAGCGCTCCCATGCCTGAATCAGGTTGCTGCCCTCGTGATCGACTTCCGTATCGGCTTGCTCGCGTCGTTTTGCCGTGGCCTCTACGGTGCCCTGTCTTTCTTCACGCGTGTTCTGGCATCGTGTATGCAGGGCTTCGGCCTCCGTCACCTCGGCATGTCGTCGCCGCAACAATGCGATCTGTTCGCGTCGATCAACGATCAAGGTACGAAGGTCGCCGCATGCATTGTCGAAGGCTTGTGGCGTCAATGCGACCAGATCGGCGGCGGCGAGCGTTGCGAGCGGGCTACCGGCGTGCAGGCCGGCGATACCTGCCGCCTCGGCATGCGTCGCGCTGTTCTGACGCAACTTCGTCATCACACGTTCGGCTTGCGTCATGCGCTGGACGGCGTGCCCGGTCTCCTCAGTGCTGCGCTTTAATCGCCGTCGCACCTCATCGACCGCCGCGGTGGCGACTTGCAGCGCATGCTGCCGCGCCAAAGCGTCCCGCTCGGCGGATTCGAGACGGTTCGCGTCCTGCATGGTCGGGTCGGCGCGCAGTATATCAAGCCGAGCCTGCTCGCGCTTGAGCGCAAGTTCCGCGTCGTCGTGAGTTATCCGGGCGAGCGCTTCCGCGGTCTCGGCCGTCTCGAGCCGTGCCTGCGCATCGGCGCGCGCCCGGCTTGCGCTGTCGAACTCGGTCTGGGCCTGGCGCAGCGCGCGGGCCTGCCGCCGGCTCTGGGTGCCGGCGTAGATCCGGTAGCGCTGGTCGAAGCGCTCGACGGCTCTTGCCAGCGCCTGGTATTCTTCGAGTTGGCGGCGATCTTCCTCCAACTGGCCCAGAGCCTCGGCGACGTCCCCAAGCAGTTCGGGTGCGAGCGGCGGCAAGGCCTCGGTGAGTGCGTCCGAGAGCGCGGTTTCGTCGGGCTTTTTCGACAATTGCGGCTGACGCAACTGAATCAGCGTATCCATCAAGGCGTCGTAACGCCTGGTGCCGAGGTGGAACAATCGCTCATCGACCGCGCGCCGGTAGCTGACGGCGGTATCGAACACCTGGCCGCGGCCGTGCAGCGCGTCGCGCAGGCGTTCCCGGGTCAGGACCACGCGCTGATCGCTCATCAGCCAGATATCCTGATTGATGCGCGGAGCGCCAATGGAATCCTCCAGCACGAAGAACCAGCTGTCCACCTGGGGACGCGCAGCGACCGCGGCAAGCCCGGCGCCGAGTGTGAGGTAATGCGGCGTTCCGTCGTCGGCGAGGCGGCCGAATTCGATCCAGGCGTAGCCGATGCGCCGGTCATAGCTGCCCATCAACAGATTCCAGGACATCTTCTTGCCGCTGTCGCCGTCAGGTTCGATGCGCGAGGACTTGAGCTGTGCATCGAGCAAGAAGGGCAGCGTCAGCGACAGCACCTTGGATTTGCCGGTGCCGTTGTTGCCCCGCAGCAGCAGATGCCCGTCGCGAAACCAGAACTCCTCGCTGTCGTAGTGAAACAGCTCCACCAGTCCAAGGCGCAAAGGCTGCCAGCGTTGCCGCGTCGGGATCGGCAGCGCGGGTCTCTCGGAGAGTGCAGCAAATGAAGCCGGCCGGTCGTTCATGTCGGACCGACCAGGGCATTGTCAACCGCGGTCGGTACGCCGCGTGTTTCACGAAAGTTGCGGACTTCGGCATCGCCGAGCGCGAAACGGGCGAGCGCCGGGCGCGGGTAGACCGTCTCGGCATCTCGCACTATCAGTTGAAGCTTTTCCAGCCGATCAAGGGCGATCTCGGCAAGCTCGCGTTCGGCGCCGGGTTCACGCGCAGATTTGCGCCAATATTTGCCATAGCGGGGCTTGCTCTCGCGCAGGTAATCGACGACGTCTTGTTCCCTGATCACACCAGAGAATGGTTGGGTCGCGCCAGCGGGATCCGTCTGCCGCTGCCTGTAAACGGTGGCCAGGAACTCCGCGACCAGCAGCGTGACATGGGCATCGGTGCCTTCGGCGGGCATCGCCACATCTGTCAGCGAGCCAGCCTCATCGACCAGCGCCAGACCTTCGGCGCGTTGCTCCGCGACCAGGCCGGTTGCGTCGGACAGGCGGGCCGCCATGGCGCCACGCTGGTTGACAAAATAGGCCCGGGACTCCGCGTCTAGTGTGTCGGTATAGACTACCGGATCGTCGAGCAGCCGCCGTGCCAGTTGGCGGCGCAGAACAGTGCGTCGGCCCTCATCGCTGTCAGCCACATGCTCGTCGGCCAAGGCATGTAGTCGCTGGTCGAGCGTGACCGGCGCATCCTCCGGCCGGAAAGTCGACGGCCCGCGCACGGCGGCCAGCATACCGGCGAGCGCGCGGCGCTGCACGTCGTAGAGCGCATCGGCCTGATCGCCCCCGGCATGCACGAAGGCGTCTTCGTCGCCGGCGATACGCTGCAGCACGCCCAATTCGAGCAAGGTGCGGCAGACCGCCACCAGTTCACGCCGCTCGTGAGGAGCGCCGAGCGTGAAGCCGAAGCCGGAAGCCGTCAGCGTCGGTTCGGCGGCGAATTGCAGCAGCCGCTCACCCAGCAGTCGCAACGTGATCTGCGGGTCGGCGCGTTCGAGCACCGCGCAAGCCAAGCACAGCAGCACGTAACGGCGGCGATCATAAAATGGCAAGCCGCGCATCGTGCTGGCGAGGTCCGCCGGCCGCTTATAAAGTCGAGCACCCTCTTGTTCGACGTGCAGCGCCCAGCCGGTTTCGCGCCCAAACCAGTCGCGCAGTGCGTCGGCCTGACGGCGGATCGCCGGAAAATCGTCGTGGTCCGGACTCATCAGCGGTGTCATCAGCAGGGCGCGCACGGCGCTGCGAAATTCCTCGTTCTGGAACCGACGCTGTTGCTGGTCGATGCTGCGGCTGTCCCTACCAACGCTGGCGGCCATCGGCTGTCTCATGTCGGCGTGATAGTGATCAAATGGTCGCGCCCTGCAAATACGCCCCGCGGCGTACTGATCACAGCGCGGCTATCGACTGCGAGTGGCGTGAGGTTGATATGCAATAATCCGTCGCCGGTTCGCCGTTCGGCGCTAGTGTTCGGACCGGCCTGTTCGGTCAGCACCTCACCGAGCAATCCCAGGAACAGACCGAAGGCATGGATGTCCAGCTCGTCGAGATCTGAAAGGCGTGTGGGCTTACCGGTGGCGAGGTGCTTGCGCGCCGCCTCGACCTGCAGCGACTCCTCGGCGAGTTCGCGCGCCAGATGTGCGCGGGCCTCACCGCGATCACGCACCCGGGGCATCGCGCCGCGCGGCGCGGCCTCACCGTATTCGCGTAGCCGCGGGTGAATCGTCAGCGGTGGCGCGTCGGCCCAGCGTGTCGAGGCCGGTAGATCGGCGTCGGCGTCGGGATTCAGCGAGAAATGTCGTGCCGGGTTGAGCGCGAAGGCTGCGCGCGCCAACCGGTGCGCCTCGCCGTCGTTGCCGCAGGCAGCGAACCAGCCGGCGAGCATGCGGAAATCCGCGGAACGGTCGCTGCGCCCGCTGCGGCGCTCGTTGAGCGCGGCGATCGCTCCCAGCAATTGCGGAATTGCCGACCGTGCCCTCGCCCGCAACAGTTCGGCTTGCGAGGGTTCGTGGCCGGTACGGAAGAACCAGCCGCGCAGACCTCTCCAGCGTTCGCGCCAAGCATTCAAGTGAAGGGTCCGCGCGTCGGCCCGATCCTCCGCATCGCCGGGGGCTGCATCGCGTGCATCGCGCGCGGCGACCTGCTGCAGTAATGCGTCAATGCTCGGTTCCAGGGCGAGGATATGTCTGGCGATGGTGTCGGAGCGGCGCACCAGATCGCCCATGAACCGCTCCAAATAGTCGATCAGCTGGCGTTTGTAATTCGCCACCGCAATCGCCTCGGCATGCTGCAACTCGATGCTGCGCGCGACGCCCGCCATGAAAGCCTGCGCATTTTCAGCAAGACCCTCGAAAACGCGGACCAAATCCCGCAGTGTTTCGTGGATCTTCGCGACGTCGGCTTCGGTTTCGTCAGCCAGCGTTTGAAGCGCCTGCAACCGGTTCGCTATGTCTTCAAGCGCGACCGTTTGCAGTTCGGCGCGCCGTTGCAGTGTTTGCACGAAAAGCACCAGCGCCGCTTCGACAGCCTCCCCGCCCTGCGAGAGACGATACAGGAAGCGTGCGCGGTAGAAATCGCTGAGGCTGGAAACCCGCGCCGTGTCAGGATGCGACTCAAGATTGCCCCAGGCGGCAAGCTGGGCGAGCGCGGTGTTGACGTCTTCGATGCGGGGCGGAGTGTCAGGCCAACGGGCTTCGGCAAGCACCTCGTCGGGTCGGAGCTGCAGGCGATATTGCCGTTTGGCCGCGGCGAAGACATCCATGATGCAGCGGTAGAAAGCGGCTTTCTCGGCACTCACATGCCTGAACAGCTCGGCTGAATCGCTCACGGCTCGCATGGGCTTTTTCCCAAGGGTCTGCCACTGGAATTGCCAGTTCGCACGATATGTTAATGCATTTGCCCGTTCGCTGCAGCCATATTGGATTACGTCCACGGTTCCGGGGGTGTGCGCGGCCGAGATGCACTTTGCTTCGGTCAGACCCAGTTCTCAGCCCTGATCCCTGGCATGCGCACAAACTCGCGCATGTTGTTGGTGACGATGATCAACCCTTCGCTGCGTGCGTGACCGCCGATCTGCATGTCGTGCGGGCCGCAGGGCGTTCCCGCACGTTCCAGCTCCGCTCGAATCTGGCCGTAGTGCGCCGCCGCTTTGGCCTCGAACGACAACACTTCGAGACGCGCCATGAAATGTTCAATGGCCGTCAGGTTCTCGATGCGACTTGCTGATTTCTCCGCACCATAGTGCAACTCGCCGAGTGTGATGCTCGAGATGCAGAGTTGCTCGGCCAGTGAATTGAATTTCTCCCGTAGGTTCAACGGATAATTCTTCATCACATATATACAGATATTGGTGTCGAGCATGTAGGTGAGCATCAGAGCGGCTCGCGCTCCTCGGCCGGTGGCTGCTCGCGCTCGGCCATGAAATCCTCACTCGCGCGTGGACCGTTCTGAAACAGATCGTCCCACCGTTTGCCCTGCGGCACAATCACTCGGCTGCGACCGATCTTCAAAATATCGACCTGATGCACGTCCTCCGGAAAGGCGACGGCCTTGGGCAGTCGCACGGCCTGGCTGCGATTGCTGGTAAACACCGTGGAGCTTGTCATGGTGTCCTCCCCTATGTATATCCAATTGGGATATACATATATGAGCTGTTGTATTTTGCAAGGGGCGCTTAAGGGTCGGGTTGTTGGGCCTGCAATGGCTCTCAGGCGATTTGTTGTGAGATATCGGGTCCGTGCGATTTGTTATTCGGTGAGGTTAGTCACTTCGAACGCCCCCTCAAGCGCTGCACGATAATCAGGGCGTCATTAATTACAATGTAATTTCAATGACATAAGGGTTCGCTGTTTTATTCTGAATGGCGCGCCAAATTGCCACCATTCAGAATAAAACTGCGAATCCTGCGCGGATGTGGTTCGCGGTTTAGCCCGATGCGGCGAAGGTCGCGTCGCTGAAAGCATTCGCGGCGGGAGGATATCTCGCCGTCTAAACCAGGCTTTGGATGTCGCATCGGGTATCAAGCTATAGGCTGCAAGATACCCGGTACGCGCGATTTGCGTCGCTCTCACGCCGCCTCGTAAGACGCAATCTTCCTGATCTGCGGCGCGAGCACCTCTTCGGCCGTTTCGAGATCGAAGCGCGCCTGAATGTTCATCCAGAACGCAGCGCCGGTCTTGAAGTACTTGCCGAGCCGCAGCGCGGTGTCGGCCGTAACGGGCTTTTCTTCGCGCGCGATGCGTTCGATCCGGGTGCGCGGCACGTTTAGCGCGGCCGCGACCGCGTAGGGTGTCAGCTTGAGCGGAACGAGAAATTCTTCCCGCAGGATTTCGCCGGGATGAATCGGCGGAAGTTTCTTTGCCATGCGATTTCCTATTCGGCGGCCACATTCGGCCGGGTCTGGCGAGTGATAGTCGATTATCTCCACGTCTTCGGGACCCGCATCGGTCCACTTGAATACGACCCGCCATTGATCGTTGATGCGGATAGAGTGCCTACCGGCCAAATCGCCCTTAAGAGCTTCAAGGTGGTTGCCGGGTGGCGAGTTCAAGGCCTCAAGAAAGGCGGCGGCGTCCACCATAATCAGTTTCCGGCGCGCTACCCTGGCGAGATTTGCCGGGAAACCCTTCGGGACCATGCGGCCCTGAAGGATCGGCTCGGCAAATTTCCCCTTGAAGCTCCTGATCATGGGCGCAACGTATCCCATCAGGATACTCATTGCAAGACCTTCGTATCTCGATGAGATACCACTGGCGACGCCAAGGGCGCCGATTTTGTGAGTGGATATCGCCGGCTCTGAAAGGAACGAGGCCAACTCCCGGCTATCATTGCAAATGATTCGCGGAGGCGCCTCGATGAGCCGAGCCCAGACAAAATCCTCGCCGACGGATGAGCATGCGAGACGGATCGCGCAGGCGATCGCCAAGGGGCGGCCGCCCCCATTCAATGATGCCCTCGAGCGGTACTGCGAAAGCTCCCCACGCGAAATTTTTGCCGCTTTCACGGGCGCGGCTCGCCACATGCCTCCGGCCGGTGACGATGAGCCGCTTGCGATCGGTTATCTGTTTCTGCTGCAGCGGCTGCTGGAGCATCTACGTTATCGCACCGATCGGGGCTACGCGGACGCAAGCCAGCTGATCGCGGATTTTCAGGCGGACGTCGTCGCGCAAGTCGAGGCAGGAAACGTCGATGGGCGCATGCTCGATTTCGTGGGAGGAGCCCTGCATCAGTCGAAAATCCCCACATCGCCGGAGTTTGCCGCGGCGTTGGCAAAGCAGCCCGTCGATCGGGACGAGGACGGACCGCTTCCGGCCGACGTCCACGGCGCTCTCGCCGGCATCCTGGATGCCTGCGACGGCGATCCGTTCATGACCGTCGGAGCGCTAACGGAAAGCGGTCATTCCATGCCGGAGGACGCCCGCGGCGCTCTGGCCGGCGCCTTGGCGCTTGCTGGTATCCCCAAAGCGCGCAGCGCCGCGGTTCTGTTCCTGCTCGATCCAAATTCGACGGTGCGTCGCGCGGTTGCCGGAGCGCTTGCGCAGGTCGGCGCCTCGCTGACGCCGACAGAGGTTCGGCGGTTGATCGCGATGCGCAACTGGCGACCCGAGAACGAGCGAACCGAAGTCGACGCGATCATCCGCAAGGCGCGGGCGGCTGGGATCGATTGCGCGCCATGGGAGGCGGGCAGCGTCGAGGCAATCGTCGCTACGACCGTCGATGGCGCCGCAACGCAGGGATTCCTGCTGATATCCCCGGTCGGACGGAAAAAGCGGATCTCGTCGGTCCTGACCAAAGGCGGGATTGCGGATGCCTGGAGCGGCGAGCCGGAATCGCGCCGCCAGATCGAGATGAGCCTCGCCGCCGCCGGGATGGAAGCCCCTACGCTTGCCGTATCCCGTTCCTATCTCGACCGTTCCGTGGCGCACCATCTGGCGCTCAGCATCGAGAAACGGGAAGCGCCGCCGTTCGGCCTGCTGCAAGTCGCCGAAACGATCGGCGGTGCCGATTGGCAACCCGCGCGTATGGCCTTTGGTGAAACGCTCGCCGGGCTGATCGCCGAGGTCCCCAAGGCGATGTGGGAACCCGCCACGCTCGCATCGGTGCTGCGGAAGAGCAACGAACTTGCCGAGCTGGAGGCCGTCTCACAATCCTGGTTCGAGGACGACTCGCAGGTCGCCCAAGCGGTGGAGCACGCCCACGGCCGTGGTCGCGCCAAACTTGCGACCTATCTATTGCAGAGCGTCATTGCGCGACATCGCGATAGATGGGCCGACGTTGTTTTGCGCACGGCCCTATGGATGCGCGAGGCTCCTCCGGAGGCCGGCCTGTGCTGGCGCCAGCTCGCGATCGTTGCAAAAGCGCTCGCGGACGGACGGGATATGACCGAGATCGGATTGATGCGCGATATCGCATTGCGGACGATCGCGGTGCTCAGGGACGCTGGGCGGATGTGAGCGAGCCGCTGACGCGTTTTGCGCCGCCTATTCGCCGAGTTGAGGGACGTGGCAGGTGAGGTGGTGCTCCCAACGGTATCGACGCAAAAATTATAGAGCAATTTCAATTACATATGAGTTCGCAGTTTTATTCTGAATGGCGCGCCATCATCCCATGAAGCTCTGATAATTCAAAAACATACGGCAACAGAAGGCTTTGACTGCTCGCTGGTGGTAGCACCCGGGGGTCATATTGATGCGTGCGCTGATGGGGCTGATCAAGGATAGGCATGGCACTTGGTGCGCTCAGCAGAGGGTGCCTAAGCGCTTGCAAGTCGCGGTGGCGCGCCTACTCGGCAAGGGGAAGCCAAAGCAGGTCTATCTCAAGAGGTCGCTGGCCACTAAGGACCTCCGTTCTGCGAACATTCGCGCAAAGCCCGTACAGATGGAATTTGATCGCATCCTCAGGGATGCTGGCGCGACAGTGCGAAAACCATCTGGCGCACCCCAAGCGCGATCAAGCCTGAATGCGACGGAGATAAGGTTGATGGCGGACTACGTGTACGCCACGACGCTCGCGTGGGACGAACGGTGGAGAGTTGGTGGGCGGGAGGAGTTGAGGCGCTCAGAAGCGGAACTTCGAGAGATACTCAAGCACGACGGTCGTGAGCTGGGCGCGTTGGCGTATTCCTATCAAGAGTTGCCACCGCATGGCTGGTCAGGCTCTCAGCTTGCGAACAGCCGTGCAGAGCTGGACGAAAGCTTACCCTCGATGCGAGAAGCGCTCGCGCTAGGCGACGTATCGGCGGTGCAGGATGAAGTTCTGCTGGCGCTACACGCGTTCGGGATTGATCTCGCACTGGACAGCCTGTCACGGCCGTTGCTGGGTATTGCCATCTTGCGCGCATACGTTCGGGCGTTGCAGGCGATAGGACAGCGGAATGATGGCAGTCCTGTTGAGACGCCAGAGGTGCTCATAACAGCCAAGAGCGCTCCTGAGGCCGGTGGAACCTCGCCGAATTTCTTGATGATCGTTGCATCACCAAAATCACCGGTGGCCGGATCGCCCGTCCGGCTGAAGGCCACGGCTCCAACATGTCCCGGCTTGCGCGACAAGGCTCCGCGCATGACGACCGCGGTCGGATTGAAACACTCGGTTGGTTCGCCGGCCGCAATGCCGTCGTCGGCCGCGACGAAGGGCAGCGCTACGAAATAGGTCACTTCCGCCATGGTATGCCCTAGCCGGTATAGGTATGAAATATCCCTCGCACATAGCCGTGAGAGACGGCCTTCATCAGCTCGCTCACCTCAGATTCCAAAAACTCGTTCGCGACAATCAGCGCGCGGTCCAACCGCGAATGTTTCGCAAAGACGGCGGCAGTTTGCACGTGCGTGCGTCGCGTCAGGGACAGTGAGATCAACCTCAGTACTCTTCCCCTCCGCGCATCACCAGGCCCTCGGCTGAATACCGATGGACAAGGAAGCGTACACAATGACGTCCTGCTCTAAGCCGCGCGGCTATACCCCTCGTCGCCGAACAGATGGACCTTGTTGCGGCCAGCGGCCTTCGCATCATAGAGCGCGGTGTCGGCTTCTGCGAACAGTTCGGCGATCCGCCGGCGATGCGGGCGCCCGACGAGGGCAGCTCCGATCGAAGCACCGACCTCGAGGCGAAGACCGTTCCAGAAAAGCGGTCGG
Source organism: Bradyrhizobium ottawaense (assembly GCF_900099825.1). NCBI lineage: Bacteria > Pseudomonadati > Pseudomonadota > Alphaproteobacteria > Hyphomicrobiales > Nitrobacteraceae > Bradyrhizobium > Bradyrhizobium ottawaense. Next base: position 5,967,158 of record NZ_LT629693.1, read on the forward strand.
CTCAGCATTACGACGGTCTGCTGCAGCACGTGTGCGATCCGGGCAGGGTCTGCCGGAGCGCGCAGAATGAGCGCGAATTCGTCGCCGCCGAGCCGGGCGACCAGGCCGGCATTGCGGAAGGCCCGCCCCAGACGCAGCGCGACCTCGCACAGGCATGCGTCTCCGGCCGGATGGCCGAACGTATCGTTGAGCTCTTTGAAACGATCGAGGTCGATCAGGACAAGTGCCGACGCGAAACCATGATTCAGGCTGTCGCCGACAACCTCGCGATAGCGCGCCTGGAAAACGGAGCGATTGGCGAGCCCAGTGAGCGGATCCGTTTCGGCTTGCCGCCGCAGGTTCTCCATTGCCTGGCGGTCGGAGGTGATATCCTGTTTGGAGCCGAAGATCCGCGCCCGCCGTCCGTCCCCGCTGTCCTTGTTGATCAAGAGGCGCATCCAGCGCCTTTCACCGCGCCAGGTCCTGATCTCGGCATCGAGCGTCACCGCGCGGCCGCTCCGGATCACTTCGGCACGAGCGAGTTCCATGTTGCGCCGCGACTCGTCGATATAGAGATCGACGATGCTCGCGCGCCGCAGCGGGTTGCCCATCGGATAGCCGAAGATGTCATAGACGCCCGGAGTCCAGGTCAGGCGCTCCGTCTCGAGTTCACATGCCCAGGCGCCGATGCGAGCGAGATTCAAGGCCTGATCGTAGAGGCGTACGCGAACCTCGTCCGACAGAGCCGTGGCAGCATGGTCTGCTTCATCTCTCATCGATGATCCGGCAGCATTTCTGGATTTTTCCCGGTCTATGGACTAGGGCTGCAGTGTTAACGAACTCTATACTTCCGCCCGCAGCCGACCGGTTCGGGCCGCAGATATCGAGGACGGACGCCTTCCTTGACCACCGCTTGGCCGCAATGAGTGTGCCGAATTCTACCAGCGTCTTTCAGGAGGAAGCGGGGTTCCAGTCGCTGGCCGCGACCGCAGCCGGCCAGCGAACCAAAGCTCGCTCTCGCCCCGGCAGAAAATGTGCTGTCTTAGATTATATTTCAATTATGAGTTCGCAGTTTTATTCCGAAGGGCGCGGCAAATTGCCACCATCCAGAATAAAACTGCGAACTCGTATAATCAGGCGATTTCGATCTCTACAACGCCGGCAGGTTCGGGATCTTCTAAAATCGGGAATACCTCGGTCGAGGGTAAACCAGGCTTTCCGTGATTTTAGTACGCTGAGCGACGCCTGTCCGGGGCGACGAGACTTTGTAGCGGTAGGTGGAGGTGTCGACCTCAAATACACGGCAGGTCCGGCGGATCGAAACGCCCCACTCGCCGCGCATCTCGTCAACCAGCTTGCGCTTCCGGACAGGCTTCAAAGCTTTCGGCGGACGGCGTCCTGAAGCATCTCTTTGTCGAGGCTCAGATCGGCAACCATCCTCCGCAGCTTGGTGTTCTCATCCTCAAGCTGCTTTAAGCTCCGCATCTCGGTCGGCAACTAGCCGTCGTACTTCTTCTTCCAGTTGAATTACGTCGCAGGGCTGATCCCGGCCTTCCGGCAAATATCCGCCACCGGCATTCCATCGGAACCCTGCTTCAAAATAAACGCCTTCTGGGCGTCTGAAAACCTCGATGCCTTCATCGCTCTTCGCTCCTCCCAGGCGGGATTTGAAAAGCTCTAACCAAGAACGATCCAGTTTGTCGGCCTCAGGTCAGCACGCAGATTGAGTCAGGATGCCTTTTGCCTCAGTTTGCGGGTTTGGAGAACAGTAATTAACTCATCCCGGGGCGTCGGCTTGGCGAGCAGATAACCTTGCGCAAGATCACAACCCATACCATGCAGGGCTCGCAGATCAGCCGCTGTCTCTACGCCTTCCGCGACGGCGAGGCTGCCGAAGCCATGAGCAAGATCAACGATAGCTTGACACAGGGCTTTGTTCGTCGGGTCGCTCGCGCAGTTCGTCACGAAGCTGCGGTCCAGCTTGATTTCCGCGAACGGGAGCATCTTTAGGCGAGCGAGCGATGAGTAGCCCGCACCGAAATCGTCGATGGCGAGTGTGGCACCGTAGATCCTCAGTTGCGTGGCGGCTTCGTGTGCGAGCCCCACGTCGCGAAGAAACTCGTCCTCCGTCACCTCAAGAATAATACCCGGCCAGCGCGGGTCTCGGGGACGTTCTGCGCGCAGGATGGCCGCTATCGGTGCCTTTAACAGAGCACAGACCGGTACATTGATAGCCTGCTTAACAAAGAGATCGGCGGCAGTAAAGTTCTCCCAATCGCGATGGGCCGTCACCAGCGCCCATTCGGTCAAAGCGATAAGAGCCTCCTCACCGGCATTCGGTAGGAAGGAAGCAGGGGATAGGACACCGTGCTTCGGGTGGCGAACCCGAGCCAGGCCCTCGGCGCCGGAGAACTGCATAGTCCTGAGATCGATTTTCGGCTGATACCAGAGTTCCATCCAGTTTTGATCAAGCGCGTGCTGGAGATCAATGCGGCGCGGTGCAGCGCTCCTGCGATCGATCCCGACGTCATTGGCGACCGCACGGATGGCTTCGAGCCGAAACGGCTTCTGAAGGGGTGGCAGCATAACGAGGCCGTGTCGCTTACCCACCGTTTCGATTTCAGTAAGCAGGGTTGTGTCGCGACCGCTCATCAATTGTACGGCGCCACTATAGCCCGCTGCGCCGAGCTGCCGAATGACGTCGATCGCATCGGAACCATCCAGCGCGACGTCCAAGAAAACTAGCTTCGGCTCGTCAACTTCCAGGCCCGCAACGAGGTCTTTGGCACTCGCGAACTCCTTCGGCCTTCGCTGCAGCTGGCCGAGGGCCGAGACGATCATGCGTCTGAGCTCGGGCTCGTCGTCCACGATGAAGACATCGCATCCTACGCCTCGGTCAGCTAACCCCGAGGACAAAGCCTCTGGGGGACTTTGCGATGACTGATCGCCGAAGCATCGCAGGATCCGGTCGATCATCTCTGATATCTGCATCACGACACTTTTCGTTAGTAGCGAACCCAAAGATGACAGCGTAAAGCTTAAAGCTTGGTATAATAGAAGATTGCACGGACGCCGGATTTACACTCAGAAGACGATTTTGACCCTAAGCACCGTTCTGGCGTTGCGCAGCCGGAGAGCGAGAGAGGGCCGCCTGTATCGCCAGCGCAAGTTCGCTCCGCCGGTAGGGCTTGCAGAGAACGGGCACCCCCAAACCGACGCCGCCGTGCGCGGGCAGCACATCGTCCGCATACCCGGAAGTGTAGAGAACAGGAAGATCCGGCCGCAGCGCCGCAGCCCGGTTTGCCAATGCGACGCCACTGATGCCATTCGGCATGACGAGATCCGTAAACAGCAGACTGATCGCGGGATCGGCCTGGAGCCGATCCAGCGCCTCGTTGCCGTCGCCAGCTGTAACCGACTCGTATCCGAGGCTTGCCAATTGCGTCGCGACAAAAGATCGGACGTCCGGCTCATCCTCCACCACCAGAATGCGCCCTTGTCCGTTCAACGTTGTGGAAGACGGCTTCTCCGGGGCCAACGCGACGGAGTCGGCACACGGGAGCAGCAGCGAGATCGATGTACCCTTGCCGAGGACGCTGTCGACGTCGACACGGCCGCCGGATTGCTGCGCGAAGCCATAGACCATCGACAGGCCGAGGCCTGAACCTTTCCCGACCGGCTTTGTCGTGAAGAACGGCTCGAAAGCGCGAGACAGGACCTGCTGCGACATGCCGATTCCACTGTCGATGACGCTGATCCTGACGAATGCTTCGTTCGGCTCCGCCAAGGAGCGCTCATCACTCGCACGCGCGTCCGACGCCCGGATGGTCAATAACCCACCGTTCGGCATCGCGTCGCGGGCATTCAGGGCGAGATTGACCAGGGCAGTTTCGAGTTGGGTCCGGTCGACATAGGCGCGGCGAACGCCGGGGTCCACCTTTATACGAAGCGTGATGTGTCCGCCCAGCGTGCGTCTCAAGAGCCCGCTAACATGCGCAATCGCCTCTGCGAGATCCACCGGCTCGGGCAGCAGGGTCTGCCGGCGGCCAAAGGCGAGGAGATGCTGCGTCAGGTTCGCGCCCCGTTCCGCGGCGTTCTGGACCGTCAGGGCGAGGCCCCTTAGTTCGGGATGATGCTGCGCCGCTTCAACCAGGAGTTCCGAATTGCCCAGAATGATCGTCAGCAGGTTGTTGAAGTCGTGGGCGATCCCGCCGGTGAGCTGCCCGACGGCCTCCATCTTTTGCGCCTGCCGCAACTGCTCTTCCATCACTTTGGTAGCGGTGTTGTCGGACATCGTCCCGCGATAGCCGGCGAGGCGGCCGTTCCCATAGAAGAACGGGCGACCGCTCACGAGGGCGTGCCGAACGCCTCCTGCTTCATGAGGAAGCTCGTATTCGAAGTTGCGATAGGGTCGATGCGCCTTGTGGTCCCCGATGTGCTGCGCCCAGCGCGGCGAACTGACATCGGCACCCGCGACTTCCCATCGCGTGCGCCCGATGACCGCGGATGTCGGAATGCCGAGAACATTCTCGGGATCTCCGATCAATCGAGTGAAGCGGAACTCCTCGTCCATCTCCCAGAGCCAGTCCGAGGATACCTCCGCGAAATCGCGGAACTGAGCTTTCTTCTCCCGCAGCGACGTCTCGAGCTCCTTGCGCTGCGAAATGTCGAAGCAGACGCCCGCCAGTCGCTGCGGCGCTTCCGGCTCCGCCGTGGTCAGACGGCCGGCCTGGGAGAACCAGCGCATTTCGCCGTCGGGTCGGAAGAATCGAAACTCGATCTGATAAGGGGTGCCGTCCCGCATCGCCAGCTCGAGGGCGTCCTCGACCACGGATCGGTCTTCCGGGTGAACGAGATTGACGAAATCCGTGAAATGCCCGGACTGGATGCCAGTCGCTTCATGGCCGTGATCCGACAGCGTCGTCAGTCCGGTTTTGAGGTCGATGTCAAACGCGATCATCCGCCCGGCCTCGAGCGCAAGGCGCCATCGCGCTTCGTTGGCGCGCAGCACCGCCGCCGCCGCATCATGTTCGGTGACGTCATGCACGATGCCGGCGGCGCACACTGGCCGGTCCTGATCTTCCTTCAGGACCTCGCCTCTGGACAGCAGCGTTCGAATTTCGCCGTCCGGACGACGGATTTTATATTTAATATCGAACGGACGTTTCTGCTCTCTGGTCGCCGTACAGAATGCCTTCACCGTCGGAAGATCCTGAGGGTGAACCGCCTCAAGGAATCGTTCGAGGGACGGTTCGGTGCGCTCAGGGTCGAGGCCGAGCAGGCGATAGATCCCATCGGACCAGCGCACGCGGTCCGATTCAAACTCCCACTCCCAATGCCCGATCGGCGCAATGCCCTCGGTCTGGGACAAGGCGGACCGCTGGCAACCCAGTTCGATCTGTTGCGCCTTGACGACAAGCGCTGTCTTGCGATGTCGAAGGGTGTCCACGGCGAGAGCAGCGAAGTGCCGCAAGGTTGTGCGTTGGTCGGAATTCAGCGGGCGGGGTCGGTAGTCGACGAGGCACAATGAGCCGACGCGCAGGCCTGGCTGTAGCGAAAGAGGCACGCTTGCGTAGAACCGTATGTGAGGTTCGCCGATTACCAGAGGATTTTCCCCAAACCGGGAATCCTTGAGCGCATCCTCGACGACAAAAACATCGTCCGAAATGATGGTATGGTTACAGAAAGCTATATCGCAAGGAGTGCCAGACGCGCCGATGCCACATCGGTCTTTGAGTACCTGATCGTCGCTGTCGATGAAGTGGACAAAAGCGATCGGGACACGAAAATGATCCCGCGCGATTTCGCAGAGGGCATCGAACCCCGGTACGCAATTTCCGTCAAGTATTTTGAGGTCACGCAGAGCTTTGAGGCGCTCGGCCTCGTTTTGTGGGATCGGAAAGCTCATACTAAGGCACCCGTTCGGCAACAGAGGTCGCTCTTGCACGATGGTAGGCGCAAAACCCTTAATGCTCCTTGCGTTGTCAGCGCAACTCCATGGACCGCAACTAATTTCGTAGTCTTTCTTAGTCGGTTTTGAATTAAATCGCGTGCAACGCCACAGGCATATTCGAAAGCTTTGCGTGCGGCTTCAGCTTCGGTCAACATTCCTGCACCTTTTTATTTTTTTAAGTTCAGCAAACATAAACGCAGATTCGAGTTGTGAATGGATGGTAGATTTCATTCGAGTTTTTCTAATATTAAGGTCCGAAGTCGTCATTCGAAGAGAGAGTACAACCAAGGGGGACATAGCATTTTTGCGCAGAGCCCCGTTTTGGCCCAAGAGGCCGTAGCTCACGTGACCTGCCACCGCAAACTTCCTCCACGCGGAGTTAGAGTCCGGCCTTGTGAAGGACGGACAGATGAAGCGAGCCAGGTTTACGGAACAGCAGATTATTGGCGTGCTGCGGGAGCATGAGGCGGGCGCGAAGACCGCCGATCGCACCGCAACATCGGATCGGCTGCGCAACCCGGACCAGCTCCGCCGATCGCACGTTGCTCTACCCGCGCCAGACGGCGTAAAATCCGCCGAGACTCTAATCGCCGCTGGATGAAAGTTCAGTGGCAGGTCACCCTGACGAGCATCATCCGCGCGCCGCATCTTGCGCAAGGCGTCCCCCCAAGATTAGCGCGCACTTTCGGGGAAACCTTTATCGAAGGCACGATCGCTGGTACATGGTGCACGCGAGTGGCAGTGAGGAAACCAAGATCGGTGTATCAAAAAACAACTCATACTTTCGTCACGAATCGCGGAACTATTGCGCGCCGCGCTGTTCCAACATGCCGCCAGATCTCTTCGCGGCGGAACTTGCCAACGCGTGCCATTCTATCGCCAGTTGCTCCCTTCCAGCTCGCTTCAGGGGTGCCGCGTGCCGACGCATCCGCGCCGTCGTTCTTTCGTGCAAGCTGGTCAGCCCCTCGGAAACCGAGCATGGGCAATTTGCCGCGCAAACTTCCTGCGCTCCATCGGTTTTCCAAAATAACACCCCTGGGCCATCGCGAAACCCAATTCCCTGACCGTCAGAAAATCGGCTCGTGTTTCCGCCCCTTCCGCGACCGTTCGTGTTCTGCCTTCGGACAATTTCAAAATCCTCCTGCAGGCCGCGCGCTTTAACCCGTCGCCTGCGCACCCATCGATAAATTTTCGATCAACCTTTAGCTCAAAGAACGGCCATTCCTCCTGGCCAAGGAGCGAGGGCCATTCTGCACCTAAACCGTCAACGGAAAGGCCGATTTTGTGGAACTTCAGCCAATGCGCGGCATCCCTTGCGAGCTTGAAATCACGCAGAAGTTCCGTGCCATCGATCTCGACAATCAATCCCGGAAAGGTCGGATGCCTGGGAAGAAGCCGCTCAATTGTCGCAAGCGCACCGTCGCTCGTGAGGAACGAAAGTGGCAGATTGATAGCAAGTTCAATTGGCCCGAATTCTGAAACGAAGCAGTGCCAGTCCGCCACCGCCTGGTTGATAAGGAATTCGGACAAAGCTGCGTAATGCGGGTCTCTGTCGTCCGGTTTGAAATAGCTGGGAGAGACCATACCCCAATGAGGGTGTCTGATACGGACGAGCCCTTCGGCACCGCCCACGGACAGAGAGCGGGTGTTTATCTTGGGCTGATACCAGAGTTCAAGCCAGCCATTATGAAGCACCTCTGCGGCGTCAACCGGGGGGCGCGGCGGCGCTGGCAAAGGCACAAAGTCAGCAAGGCTTGCCTGCAGTTCGACCTCGCCAAACGGCGTTGCGAGGACGGGAAGCATAGGCAGGCCGAGTTGGGCTCCGAGGTTCGCCAAGGCCAGTAACGCATGCGAATGACGGGGCCCGAACAAGAGCACGTGGCCACCAAAGCGCTCGTCGGCGAGTCGCTGCAAAACGCGAACCGCTAACATGCCCTCGCCAGCAAACCCGAGCAGAAGCAGATCAGGGATGTCGGCGTTGATTACCCCGGTTGCTTCGGCCGGGTGAGCGCATTCACAGGTGGTGAATCCGAGTTCTTGAAGCGCTTCACAAAGAAAAGATCGAACGTGTTTCTTTGAGTCAGCCACGCAGGCGCGAGGCACGATTTTTCGTTGGCCAAACCTGACAAGTTTGACTTCAGTTTCGTTTTCCAAAGCTCGTTTCCCACCCCAAACGTCCCACACTGCCTGTTCAATACCGCAAGAACGAAGTGGTTGCCGTCTCAGTTTTGAGATTGAACCGTTAGGCTTAATCGCCACAATGAAAGTAAAATTGGATGTGTTGTCGCCGCGCGGAGTCTTGTTCCGCATTCAATCGTCTCGACGAGCTTGCGCTCGCCGCTCCTCATGCATTTGAAAGTCCGTGCCTCGGGTGGTCAACCGGGCTCTGATCGCACCGCCACCATACGCTCTTTGCAGTTCGGACAACGCGGGCGCTCAAGGGATGAGATTGACATGCCGAATCCGCAAATGGAACACGGGTAGATTATGGCCCGCGCGAGGAGCAGAACTTGAATGAAGCCGTTCCGGTTATACTGGTCGTCGAGGATGACGAACCGGTTCAAAGTCTTGTGGAAGAAGCCCTCAGGGAAGGCGGATTCGATCCGGCTCTGCGCCGTCCGGCGGAGAAGCGGTCACCTTGCTGCAGTGAGTGAGAAAGCGCGTACCGTGCCCTGGTGACTGACATAGTTCTGCGCGGCAGAATTGATGGCTGGGAAGTCGCAAAGCGCGCCCGGCAGATCGATCCGGAGTTTCCGGTCATAGACATGAGCGGCGCGGCCGCCGCAGAATGGCCCTTCAAGGGCGTGCCCAACAGCATCATGCTCTCTTCGGCAGGGACCAGCGACAGGCGGGCGGTAAGAATCCTTCGACGCGCGCAGGCTTAGTCCAATCTCGGCCGGAAGCATAGGGTCGGCAGTGATGCTGCGCTGAGGGGGCCGCTGAGAGAGCGTATGAAGGGCTCCGCTTCTTCTAAACGTTACTTCGCTTTGTAAGGATTAAGAATACGCAGAGTTCCCTTGCGGGTTTAACATCATCCCGCTTGCCGCTGACCGCTCAGCATGGCTTCTGAGGACAAAACCAAACGCTCGGCTTAGCGGGCTCGCAGGGAATGCCTCATGATCATCTTTTTGATTGCCTTGGCCGCGAGCGCTTTACTCGGGCTGACGACCGGCTTTGTGTTTCGGGTTTGGGCAAACCTGGTAGTTGCTCCGCTTGTGGCTTTCGGTTCAGCGGTTGCTCTGTTCTATCATGGCTTCGGATTTCTTGAAGGGATATTCGCTACAATCGCATGTCTTTTCGCCAGCCAGGCGGCCTACCTCCTGGGTGTGTTCTTGGTAACCCCCGACGCGGGCGTCCAAAGCTTCCTAGCGGAACACGTGTTCGACAATGAGCCAGGCGAGAATTGCGAGCGCGACATTACCGGCAATCAACAGGAGAAGCGCCACGAGCAACCATCGCGGTCCCTTCCGCCTGACACGTGATACCGCTGAGCGCTGAAACGAGCGCCGCAGCCAGGTGCCGCGGCGCGGCCTTTTGCTGGCCGAGCGGCAAGCTGTATCGGTCTGGGGCATTGCCGGGTTCATTGTAGCACACATTCCTTGCTGTTTTCGGGTCCTGCAGGTACTTCAGCAAAGGTGATGCCAGCTTCGGACGCCGTTGATCTCGAAGCTTGGCATGGCGATAGGTGTCCGGCCTTATCGAACGTTTGAAACGTCTCCCTCCGGTGTGGACCGCCTTTCCAAGTTAGGTTGAGTGCTGTGTAACAGTCCTTATGCAGCAATAAGTTCAGCACTCAGGTTGAACGGCTGGGAGTTGTTGAAACCGGCCGACGTCGGCGCTGCACTAATGACGAGAAGCTCAAGATCGTTCTGGAGAGCATGCAGAGTCCGCGGGCGGTCTCGTCGACGGCGCGGCGGGCCGCCCCACCGCTATTTCTTCGCCTTCGGTTCCGCGGCCTCTCGTGCCAGCCGCTCGGCCTTGAGTTCAGCTTTCTTCAACCGTAACTAGGCGGTCTTCAGACCTTCGGGGTGGGGGGTGGTCAATTCTCTGGCGCGAAGAGGATGCGGACCGGTGGGCCTGGTTCATACCCAAAATCTTTGATTTTTTTACAAGGAAAAGCCCACTTGCGGCTTCGGTGAATGTCCGCTGAGGATGGAAGAGCGGACCTGAGCATTAGCGGCTCGAGGCCGGCCTTTGACCCAAACTCGACATTGGCGAGGCAGCATCCAACGAATGCAGACACAGGTGGGCGTATCGCTTTTCAAGCTCGCCCAGGCGTGAAGCCGGGTTATTCATGCCAACCGAGGCTTTGCCAGTAACGAAATGGTCCCTGGGCATTTTGCAGGGACTGGTTCTGTGCTCGGGCATCCTGGATGGGCCGAACCGCCACCCGCGTATTTTGATCACGCCGGACCCTCGCTCGGGGATTCCGCAGATTCTGGATCTCTGCTCGTGTATCTTGGACGGGCGGACCCTTCAGTGCTTTTGAATGGGAAGGACGCGTGCCTGAGCATTTTGCAAAACCTGTGCTCGTGCATCTTGCGCGGGCCGCACAGTCTCGATTTGTGCGCCTGCATCTTCCTTGGCCGCCCAATCTTGCAATTGTGTCAACAAGGCTCCAGGCGGTGCCGCCCTGATTTCTGCCTGGCTCTGATGGGCGGTATCAAAAGTGGTAGCAATTTCGTCGCGGGCTGGCGCGCCCCATACAGTCGGCGTCGTTTGAACGGTGTCAGGCTGAAGGGCCGAAATATCGGTCAGCGAAGCCTTGATGTCCGCAAAGACCTTCGCCGGATTTCCCAACGATAGGAGAATCGCCATACCGACCAGTGACGCCACTAGAACCAAAATACTCGCATTGAGGAGCAGCAACGAGCCGCGTTCCTCGTGCTCATCAGCATGACCGAAGAGAAAGAAAGGCAAAGGGTGGTTCTGATCAAAGCCATCTCTTATCGGCATTGGCTGAACCTCCGCTTGCTGTTCTTGCCGACCATACCGTGATATCGAGGTCCAAAAGCGGAGAAATCTTGATCTCACTAGGGCCCCGGGGGGAACCCGCTCGATGATGCTGCGGCTGCCGATGCAGCCCTTATCTGTAGGTCCCGCATTTGGTCGGCTCCCGGCCCACACCGACGAAATCCCGCGCTCGTCCAAATGTCGGCTGTTAAGGGTCGACCGGAAATGTCTAAACGACGCGACTGGCGAGCAGGCTTCTGTAATTTTGCCCCGGCAGGCCGTCGTCAGCGGATATTTGGGCACAAGGAGGTGCGATATGGCGACAACAGCTACCCAAGTCGTTCTTGATACGCCGGCGGCGGAGTTCCGGCTTCCGGCCACCGACGGCAAGACTTACGCACTGGACGACGTTGCGGGCGAAAAAGGCACGGTCGTCGTCTTCATCTGCAACCATTGTCCCTATGTTAAAGCGGTGATCGACCGCATGGTTTCGGAGGCCCGCGTGCTGATGTCGGAGAGCATAGGCTTTGCGGCGATTTGTTCGAACGATGCGGTGAGCTATCCCGAAGACTCATTTGAGAATATGAAGCGTTTCGCGAAGGCTCATGATTTCCCGTTTCCATATCTCCACGACGAGACCCAGACAGTCGCTCGGGCGTATGGGGCGGTCTGTACGCCGGACTTCTTCGGTTACAATGCCGACCGCAAGCTCAAGTATCGCGGCCGGCTCGACGAAGGCCGCACAACTCCGCCTCGCGCGGGGGCGCCCCGAGAGCTTGTCGAGGCCATGCGCGCGATTGCGAACACCGGTCTGGCGCGGGCTGACCAAAAGGCGTCTATTGGCTGCTCGATCAAATGGAAGGACGAATAACCGGACTACCCCGCGACATCCGGAAGAGAGCTGTCCGTGAGGCGTAGCGCAATATCGCAGCCCGCCGCCGCTTTGCCGATTTGGGTGTGTGGCGGACGCCGGCATCATAGCGCCACGGCGAAACAATAGTGCCCATCTTCATCGACCGTGGCGCGCCACTCTAGGCCAGAGCGCTACAAGCGCCGGGCAGGCACCCTTCCTGCGTAATCGTTTTCGCCAAGCCGAGTTCACGCGGCCGCGGTATCAATCGAGCGGCGTATCACCTGCTGCACCTCCGCATTCGACAGGAACAAATCGTGGTTGATGATACCCCAGCCTGCCTGGGAAGCATCGATCACACGCACCCCGAGCTGCTCGATGGCGGCCTTCTCGGCGGCGCCGACTCGTGTCATCCCGCCAGCGATTCGTCCCGACAGCGCCAACGCGCGATCGTTCGTCGCGGCGATGACGGTGATCTTGCCGGCGAGCGGTCCGATGCGGTTGATCGCCGACGAGAATACGTCCATATCGATGTCCGGTGCGGCAAACACTACCGCGCCGATCCTTCCCGCAACGGTGTCTCCGTATCGCGCATAGAGCTGACGCAAGCTTTCGAGCGTCAGCATGGTTCCCATGCTGTGCGCGACGATGTGGACGCGGCCGCCGCCCGGAGCCGACACGATGGATGAGAGCACGCGTTCGAAGTCGTCGCGGGACCACATCGCACTTTCGCGGTCATAGGCGTAGTCGAACAGTCCCGCCTTGGAGGGCCAGGAGAATAGCATCGTCCGGCCGCGGAACTTGATTGCATCGGAGAGGTGCGCGGCATCGAGCGCCGCTGTCTCGAACGTCTGTTTGAAGCCGTGCACGTAGATCAGGACGTCTGGTCCGCCGCCGGCCTGCGCAAGAAGATCGCCGACCTTCCCCGACACCGGCTCGACCTCATCAAGACGCCAATCGCCAAGTCCGACTGCGGCGAGAGAGAGACGGCCGTCGTCTGGCGGCACCAGCTTCGCCCGTGCGACCGTTATCGCAGAAGCCCGCTCCGGCCCGAACCACGGCTTCGCGCGCCCGCCGTTCACCCGCTTGCGTGTGGTTGTGACGAGCAGTGTAGGATCAACTGAAAGCGACGAAGCGTCGAAGGACGCGCCCGTCGCGCCTAAGCCGGCGCATCCCCCGAGTGCGAGCACGCTGGTTGCAGAAGCAAGCCCGCCCAGGACCGCGCGGCGGGATGCAATAGCCTCGTGTTGCAGCAAACGTCGGACGATCACGCGGAACCCTTCAGGAACACTGCCCGCCGTAGGGCTCGCCCCCTGTTGGCTCCCTAATGGCGGCGAGAAGAGGGCGGGCGGGCCCCGCCGGAACCAGGCGCGTCGTCAGACCCTCGGGGTGGGGGGTGGTCAATTCTCTGGCGCGAAGAGGATGCGGACCGGTGGGCCTCATTCATACGCAAAAATTTCTGAATTCAATCCGAAAAGCCCACTTATGTGAGTTGCGTCACTTCGACTTGTCTTCAGTCTCGATTTTTGGCTCTCACCTGACGTGCGGTTTCAATGTCCGTTGTTGGGTGGGAAAGCGGACATGGCGGTTACGAGCGCCGACTTCCGAGTTTGTGAAGGTTTGCGGATGGCGGCCCCATGATGGTGGCGCGGCGGGTACGGTGGGGCCGGCGTACGCAAACCTCCAATGGAGGAAACCGCGGAAGGTGTGGAGGCGAGGTCTTGCGTCAGGCGCTATGGGGATTTCGACGCTGGCGGTCTGTTGCCGAGGTGCGTTGAAGGCTTGTTTGGGAAGCGATTGAGGGGGCGACGAACGCGGTCGGCCGATTGCGATAGGCAGAATCGGCGTCGCGCAGCGGACGACGGCTATCGAGAGCGACGCGAGGGCAAGCATGATCATTGCCAGCCAAGAGCCGGCGAAGCAGCAGGGCCGCGATGGGGTGTGGCCGCGAATCTGATCTGATCATGATGTGTCGATCCTGATCACGATTGGGGATGCCGCCGGCCGGTAACGCGGCGAGGCGCCGCGCTGGAACCTCTCGATGACGATCATGCGACCGCCGCAGCACGGACACGGGTTCGGCTTGGGTTCGGTGGCCTCGGGGCAGCTGGTATCGCCAGCCTCGGGCTGTGCCGCCGTCACGTCGAGCATGCGGCGCGCTTGAGCGATGTTGTCGGCGCGGGTTCCGCTGGCAAGCAGGCCGTAGTGGCGAATGCGGTGGAACCCTTGCGGCAGGACGTGGATCAGGAATCTGCGGATGAACTCGACGGTGGCGAGTGTCATGACCTTCCGGCGATCACGACCTTCAGCGCGATAGTCCTTCCATCGGAAGGTTACGCCGTTGCGGTCGCAGGCGATCAGCCTGCTGTTGGCGATGGCGACGCGGTGGGTATAGCGCGACAGATAGGCCAGCACGGCCTGTGGGCCGCCGAACGGACGCTTGGCATAGACCACCCATTTGGCTTGGCGCAGCGGAGCCAGATGACCCGCGAACGCCTGTGGGTCGGCGAGAGCGGCGTGAGCGCCGAAGAACTGGAGACGACCGGCCTCGTGTGCGGCGAGGAGCTTCTCCAGAAATAGCCGGCGGAACAGTCGCGAGAGCACACGCACCGGGAGGAAGAAGCCGGGGCGGCACGTCACCCAGCGCTCGCCGTCGAGCGAGATGCCGCCGCCCGGCACGATCATGTGCACGTGCGGATGATGGGTCATGGCGGAGCCCCAGGTATGGAGGACCGAGGTGATGCCGACGCGGGCGCCGAGGTGCTTGGGGTCGGCGGCGATGGTGCTCAGGGTCTCGGCCGAGGTCTTGAACAGGAGGTCGTAGACGACCGCCTTGTTGTGATAGGCGATGTCGGCGACGGCCGCTGGCAGCGTAAATACGACATGATAGTACGGCACCGGCAGCAGATCGGCTTCGCGCGCGGCCAGCCATTCCTTTGCCGCCGCGCCCTGGCACTTCGGGCAATGCCGATTGCGGCAACTATTGTATGAGATCTGGCTGTAGGCGCACTCCTCACAGAGCGCGACATGGCCGCCGAGGGCTGCCGTGCGGCAGCTCTCGATCGCCGACATCACCTTCAATTGGCCCAGGCTGACATGGCCGGCATTGGCCCGGCGCCATGCCGGGCCGTGGCCGCGGAAGATATCCGCGACCTCCAGCGATGGACGCGACACGAGGAGCCCGCGTCAGGTCGGCGGCTCGGCCTGTGTCAGCGTGATGCGGTCGAGCGGGCTCATGACTTGCTGGATCGTCTTTGTGGCGACGCGGGTATAGAGCGCCGTGGTGTCGAGCTTGGCATGGCCGAGTAGGACCTGGATCACCCGGATATCGATGTTCTGCTCGAGCAAGTGAGTGGCGAAGCTGTGCCGCAAGGTATGGAGCGATACGCGCTTGTCGATCTCGGCTCTATCGGCGGCGGCATGGCATGCGCGGTTGAGTTGGCGCATCGTCAGTGGGTTCAGCCGGTTCTGTCCCGGAAACAGCCAGCCTTGTGGCCGCGCCAGCTTCCACCAGGCCCGCAGCAGAGCGAGCAGATGCGGGGACAGCATGACATAGCGATCCTTGCGGCCTTTGCCTTGCTCGACCCGGATCACCATGCGCTGGCTGTCGATGTCGGATACCTTCAGTGCCACCACTTCAGAGCACGTAATCCTGCTCCGTAAGCCACGCTCAACGCCGTCTTGTATTTGAGCGATGGTGCCGCATCGAGCAGGCGCGCCACTTCCTCCGGACTCAGCACCACCGGCAGCTTGCTGGGTTCATGGACGAATGCCGTGCGCTCCACGATATCCGGCCGCCCGAGCGTGACCTTGAAGAAAAACCGCAGCGTCGAGATGGTCTGGTTGAGAGTAGGAACACCGGCGCCGCTCCCCGCCAAATGGAGCTGGTAGCGACGGAGGTCTTCGAAGTTCGCCGTATCGGGCGAGCGGCCGAGATAGGCGGCGAAGTTCTTGACCCTTTGAAGGTAGTCATGTTGGGTCTTCGGCGCGAACTTCCGGATCGTCATGTCTTCGATCATGCGCCGGCGTAACGGGCTCATTGCCTGGTCGGTCATGGGGAGGCTCCTGTCTGGAGTGAGGGTTGCAACTCCTCATCTTCAGACAGGACGCGCCTCTTATCTCTCCCCACCCCGCGCGGTTGGCTGCGGAGCGCTACCGCGCGAGCGGTTTAGACCGTATGTCCCTTTCCATGTGAAGGCGACTCGCCCTCGATGTGATGACGAGGGTTGCCCGGATAGGCCGGGTAGAGCCTCACACAAGGGGGGCGAGTCATGGAGCATCATAGCGAAGCGTTCGTGGCGTTGGACACTGCGAAATTGCGCAATGCGGTGGCGATTGCCGATGCCGGTCGAAACGGTGAGATTCGCTATCTCGGCGAGATCGACAATACTGAAGCCGAGACACGTAAGCTCGTGGCAAAACTCGCGAGCAAACATGCTCGATTGACGTTCTGCTACGAGGCTGGCCCGACAGGTTACGGTCTCTACCGCTTGATCAAGAGCATCGGCCATGACTGCATTGTGGTGGCACCGTCGCTGATCCCATCCAAGCCAGGTGATCGGGTCAAAACCAATCGGCGCGACGCCGTCAATCTCGTGAAGCTGCTCAGGGCCGGTGAGCTGACGGCGGTCTGGGTGCCTGATGAGCGTCACGAGGCGATGCGGGACCTCGTGCGGGCTCGCGATGCCGCGGTTAAGGACTACAGAATCAAGCGCCAGAACGTCTCCTCGCTTCTGCTTCGTCTCGGCCGTCACTATCCGGGCAAGAAAACCTGGGGGCGGACGCACATCAACTGGCTCACCGGCCTCAAGCTTGAGCATCGCGAGCAGCGCATCGCCTTCGAAGAAATGCTGTTGGCTGTACGACAGGTCCGGGAACGGATCGAGCGGTTGGAACAGGCCATGCGCGAGGCCGTGGCGGACTGGACTCTGGCACCAGTCATCGAGGCAGTGCAGGCGATGCGTGGCATCGACATGGTCGGGGCGATCGCGTTCCTGGCCGAGCTTGGCGATCTGTCGCGCTTCGAGAACCCCCGTCAGTTGATGGCCTATCTTGGCCTTACCCCGTCAGAGAGATCGACCGGGGAGAGCGTCAAACGCGGTGGCATCACCAAGGCCGGCAACACGCGTGCACGACGGCTGCTCATCGAGGCTGCGTGGAGCTACCGATTCCCGCCACGCGTCAGCAAGGACATGCAGACCAGGATCGGGGCCGCGCCACGGACGGCCCGCGAGATTGCCTGGAAGGCGCAGATGCGGCTTTGTGGCCGCTTCAGGACACTGACGCGGAAGGGCAAGCGGCCGACGATCGTGGTGACTGCGATCGCCCGCGAGCTGTCAGCCTTCATCTGGGCGATCAACCGTGAGTTCGTAGGATCTCATGCGACGGCGAACCGGTAGACCGGGGTCATGGACCGCTCGAGCTATGAAGGGCTCGACCGGCCCACAACCCCTCCGTCCTCACACGTAGCAACAGGCTAATATCAGCGGAGCATCATCGAACATCAATCGTGCAGCAGCGAGGGCGGGGCCACGGCAGGGGAACTCCCGCTTGGACTATGTGGCCGATCGCAAGATCGATGCCCGCGTTTAGACAGGGACAGCCCCGGACGAACAAACGGAAATGCGGTACCCAACCCGCGAATCAGAGTTTGATCACCGACGTCTTCAGGTCCCGCCCTCACCCCTGCACGATCTATCGCCCAGACCCTCAAGCCAGAATGGCAGTAAGAGGGCGATCAATCGCGCGTTCGGCGCTTGACGAGGGACATCAGAGTCCTTTGACCCCAAGCCGACATCGACCGTTATTACACGCGCGACACCGGGCGGCAGGTGGCGACGCGGTATGACCGGCACGAGAAGTTCATTCGGATGAGCCGAGGCGAGCGCTCGCGCTATTTTTGCAACAACAAGCCGAAAAATCGTGAGACCACCATTATAACACAATGGAACCGCGACTCCGGGTCTAACGTTCGCGTGATTACGAACCGAGGAAATCCGATGCGCACCAACGGTCACAGGTTTTCGTTCGCCCCCGCGTCGGTGCGGGCATCGTCTGAAAAGCCGTCCGGAGTTCGGGGCGCTGTGGCGGTACTGGGCCTGATGGGAGCGACACTGACTTCTCCCAGCCATGCGCAGCAGGCGCCGTCTCTGGGGACGGCCGCGAGCTTCGCAGTTCTGGCCGGCTCAACAGTTACCAACACAGGCTCGACTGTGATCAATGGAAATGTCGGCGTCAGCCCTGGCTCCGCGGTCACTGGGTTTCCCCCTGGCATTGTAAACGGCGTCATAAGTGCGGCCGATGCCGTTGCCGCTCAAGCTCAAATTGATAACATTACCGCCTACAACGTTTTGGCAGGCAGGCCTGTTTCGACTAATCTGACAGGTCAGGACCTGGGAGGCAAAACGCTGATAGCGGGCGTCTACGGTTTCAATACGTCAGCTCAATTGACTGGCACTCTCACACTTAATGGGCAAGGCAACCCGAACTCAGTCTTCATCATCAACACCGGAAGCACGCTGACCACTGCCAGCGGTTCGAGCATTTCGCTGATCAACGGTGCTCAGGGTGGCAACGTATTTTTCAGGGTTGGCAGTTCGGCGACGCTTGGCACGAGCACATCGTTCGTTGGGGACATTCTCGCACTGACGAGCATCACGCTGAATACCAACGCCACCATCAAATGCGGTGATGCTTTGGCACAAAACGGTGCGGTCACGTTGGATACCAACACCATCACAACATGCACGACCACCACGGCCTCGGCTTCGTCTGCGCTGACCTCCTCAGCCACGAGCAATCAACGCGCGGTCGCAAATTCCATTGATACCTTTATTAGAAGCGGCGGCACGCTGCCGCCGGCATTCTTCGGCCTGCTCTCGTTCCTGTCACCCAGCCAACTGCAAAGCGCTTTCACACAGCTTTCAGGAGAAGTCGCTACCGGCCCGGCGCAAGCAGGAACCCAGGCGATGAACTCATTCCTGTCGCTGGTGACCAACCCGTACGCCGAAAATCGCCCGTTCGCCCCGAACCGCCCCGTCTCTCCAATGTACGTCAAGGCTGTCCCGCGCGCTGCCGCGTGGAACCCCGATCCGCGCCTTTGGGGCGTTTGGGCTGCGGCCTATGGTGGGCAAACCAACGCAAATGGTGACGCGTTGGGTGTTGGAAGCCACGACAGGTCAGTGAGCGACGTCGGCTTTGCCACTGGCCTCGACTATCGGGTCACGCCCAACACCGTGGCCGGCTTCGCGCTTTCGGGCGGGGCCACCCGTTATGGCTTGTCGGAAGGTTTAGGCCGCGGACGCAGCGACATGTTCCAGGCGGCCATCTACAGCACAACGCGTGTAGATGCGGCCTATGTCTCGGCCGCAATCGCCTACGGCTTTCATCAGTTTAACACCGACCGGTTCGTGACCGTGGCGGGTACCGACCATCTGGCCTCCGATTTCGCCGCTAATGACATTGGTGGCCGGCTCGAAGGCGGATATCGCTTCGCCATTCCGAGTATGGGTTGGCAGGGTCAGTCCGGGGTCACTCCCTACGCCGCTGTGCAAGTGCAGAGCTTCCGAACGCCGTCCTACAGCGAAACCGCGCTCTCCGGCGCGTCGGTTTTCGCACTTTCCTACAACGCCAGGACGATCACCACCACCCGCACGGAGCTTGGCTCCTGGCTCGACTGGAGCATTCCGGTTGACTACGACACCACACTGTCCCTGCGTGGCCGTGCCGCCTGGGCTCACGACGATTGGTCCTCGCCGAACATCACCGCCGGGTTCCAAGCGCTGCCTGGATCAATCTTCGTCGTGACCGGCGCGGCGCCGGCCACCGATTTGGCACTTGTGTCGGCTGGCGTGGAGATCGGGTTCAGGAACGGGTTTTCGGTCGGCGCGCGGTTCGACGGTGAATTCGCCGAAAATTCGACGAAATACTCCGGTATGGGCCGGCTGCGTTATACTTGGTGAGAAATCAAACTCACAAGATTCGGCCGCCGGCGTCCTGATTAGCTACCGCGCGGCAGTATTACGTTCGTGCGGCTGGAAGGCATCTACACCGGACGTATTCTCACGGCCGACTAGCCCCGGTCCGGACTGCCAGTCCCGCAAGTCGCGACCAAGGCCGAGCTGATCATCAACCTCAAGACCGCCAAGGTCATCGGCCTCACTGTGCCGCCGCCGCTCATCGCACGTGCCGACGATGTGATCGAATAAAGCTGTTGCTGCGGTGCATGAGTCTCCTTGTGGCACATAGCGTCAGTTTGCGCAGGTGCAAGGCCATGTCCGGAGTTGGGGGTAAAGCCGACCTGCCGGTTGAACGCTCGGACTTCTCACTTTGACCCAATGTATGGTCCGGCCGCGCGTTGCAAGAGGTTTCGTCAACCTGGCAGATGCGGTCTTGCATCAATGTATCCGGCCTCTGATTGGAGCGTGTTGTGCTCCGGGCCATCATGGATATCAGCGCGCATTCGAGCTAATTAGCGGACAGGCCTCGAACGGGCCATTCGGGTCACCAGTGTTCGCATGCGCCGGGAAGACCGATCCTCCATCGTCGTCTCATCCTCTCGCAGACCTCGGCGGGTAAGGGATGTTGGTTACGTCATCGATAGCTCCTCACTTCGCACTGTTCCTTCGTTCGTGCCTGGCGGCCGTTCCTTCGTCCCGGCCTGCGCGCGCAGACGCGCCGCGCGCAAGGGCCGTCAAGGCCGGCCGTCGTGCTGTCCTGACGTCTTGCTCTACCGCTGCCAGGCTGCGCCTTGACGGCCCCGAGCACGGCGCGAGGATCAGGCAGGCCGGGACGCCATCTCATCTGTCTTGACGCACTCGAAGGCGCGCCCCTTGTTGAGAACCGCCCAGGCGATCCGGGCGAGCTTGTTGGCGAGCGCAATCGCCAGCACGTTGTGGTGCAATCGTTTCTTGGCGGCCTCGATCCAGGATTTGAGGCCATAGCGCTCCCAACACTTTACCTTGACCAGCACAACCCACGCGGCTTGCACAAACAGGACGCGCAGGTAGCGATTGCCGCGCCTTGATATCTTGCCGAGGATCGTGCGGTCGCCTGTCGATATCTGCTTCGGCACCAATCCGAGCCAGGCGCCGAAGTCGCGGCCCTTCGAGAACACGTCTCCAGTGCCGATCGCGGCTACCATCGCGCTCGAGATGATCGGGCCGATGCCCGGGAGTCATCAGTCGCTCGCAGCCTTTGTCTTGACGAGCCAATGCTTCGATTTCGCTGCAGAGGTCCTCAATGCGCGCGTCCAGTCGGCGCCAGTCTGCTGCCAGGTCCTCGATGATGCGCAACATGCGAGGCGCGAGGACATCGGTGCGCGTCGCGAGGATATCCGGCAACTCGGACCGCAGCGAACGCAGGCCTTGCCGCACGGCGATGCCCCGCTCCAGCAGGAACGCACGGATCTGATTGATGACGCCGGTACGCTGACCGACCAACCGCTCGCGCACGCGGTGCAGCGCCTGCAGGTCGAGCTGGTCGGCGGTCTTGGTCGCGACGAACTTCATGGTCGGGCGTTGGACAGCCTCGGCGATGGCTTCCGCATCACGGAAGTCATTCTTCTGTCCCTTCGAATAGGGGCGCACGTATTTCGCCGGCATCAGGCGGGCGTCGTGGCCAAGCATTTGCAGCTTGCGACTGAGATGATGCGCGCCGACGCCGGCCTCCATGCCGATCCGACACGGCGGCAGATTGGCGAGTCGGGCCTCCACCTGGCCGCGTGACCACTTCTGCCGCAGCACGATGGCACCGCGCTGATTCTGGCCAATGATGTGGAACGAGTTCTTGCCGATATCGATGCCGATGACGGCGGGCGAAGTGTCGAGTTTCTCTGACATGGCGTGCTCCTTGTCTTTGGCGCCCCTTGCCAGCTTCGCTTGCTGGCGGGGCAGGAGCACGGCCGGACCATCCCATTAGCGGTCCTCTGGGCCCGCATCCTGAGGGTACCGTGTTTCGATCGTCGCGCGTCCGAATCCGGTCAGCCCACTGCAGGCTCACGATCGGTTGAGCGCCTCCGCACGGCATAAGTCATCACGGGTTTAGTGAGTCCCTTGACTGGCTCCGCAGGCATGGGCACGAGCACGAAACCAGGATCGAGATCGTCGCGCACCGTCTCGGTAACAAGAATGTCCACCTGATGAATGCGCGTCAGGGCTTGTACCCGCGCCGCGAGGTTCACGGAGCGTCCGATAAATGCGTACTCCTTCCTATCGCGGGAACCCATAAGCCCAGCCAGCCCCGGGCCGCGGTCGATGCCGATACCTATGGAAAGCCGCGGCAGCCCCTCGCGATCGAGTTCTCCATTGTACTCGTCAATGGCCGCCCGCATGGCTAGGGCAGCGCGTACAGCATCGTCACACTGCCATGGGTTCGGCTGGGTTGCACCAAAGTAGGCAACGATGCCGTCTCCGACGAAGCTTCCGACCTGCCCACGGTGCTCGTCGATGGCATCGCTCATGCGCTGATAGTAGCCGTCGAGCACGCGCGCCAGGACTGCTGGCTCCAGCCGCTCGCTCATAGCGGTAAAACCCACAAGATCGACAAACAGTGCAGTCGCGACTTTGCGCTCGGCCTTAGGCCCCGTGCCGGGCTGTACCTCATCCGAGATGAGCCGCTGTACCACACCCGCCGGCGCGAGCCGGGAGCACGCTTGCTGAAGCTGCTCGAGGTTGGCGGCCGCCGCTTCGAGCTGCGAGCGGAGATTCTGATTCAGCCGCCGTTGGCGATAGAGCGCGCCGCCGAGGATAGCGATGATAACGAGCACGGCGGCTGTGACGACCGTCCACGTCATGAGTGGCCCATCACCGTGGCGCCGAGGCGACAGAGCCCATTGGCCAAGGACGCCACGCCTATGGCCTCCAGAAGCTGCGGGCCTGAGAGGTAATCGCGCAAGCCGCGGGTGCGGCGCTGGAGCGCCGCCGGCTCGAACCAGATGGTGTCCCGCGCGAAGCGCACGAGCAACCGCTCGAGGACATCCAGGTCCGGGGCGTCGAGATGAGTCAGGACCTGAGTGAGCGTCGGCTCGTGCAGGCCTTCGCGTTGCAGGGCCTCGCCCACCTCGAACGCGCATACCTGGCAGCCCAGCCCACGGGCGACAACAGCGAGCATTAAGAGCTTGCAGCGTCGGGTGAGATGGGAGGATGCCCACATCTCCTCGATCGTCTGCCCTAGCGCTGGTGCGATCGGCGATCCCGCGTACGCCTTGACAAGGCGGACATAGGGATAAGACGGCAAGCGTTCCAATGGCGTCGCCCGCCCGCGGAATCGATGCCTTTGCAGGACGCGGTTGATCAAAGGTCGGAGCAGCCGCATGTGCATCTGTTCCGGCATCTGCTCCAATGGACGCGAGGGAATCGCAGGAATTGAGAAAGCGCGTTAAGGAAATCCGTGGTGGCCACGGTGAACGCGATCTCCTTCATCTCGTCATCGCTGAAACCCGCACTGCGGAGAGCTTGCAGGGCCTCCTGCGCTCCCGCGGGGCCGACACGCGACTGACTCCGCCCGAACGCGATGGCTGCGACCGTCCGCGGCACGAGATCCGCGCGGCTCAGGTTCTGCTCGACGCGTTGGATGCGGGCCTCGCTCATCCCCTGGGCCCACAGCAGCGCCCGTTGGGCTGCGTAGCAGAAGCGGCAGGAATTCTCCTGACTTACGACCAGCGTGAGGACGTCTGCCGTGTGCTGATCGAGATGCATCAGAAGCCCGTATTCGGGGTGCAGATCTATCAGCGCTCGTGCCAACCATGGAACTGACGTGAAATAGCGGATGGATGGAACGGGCATCCCCATCTTCCGCCGGGCGTAGGATTCGAGCGCCCGGTCGCGGCGGGGTTCAAGTAGGCACGCCTCCCAGGCGACATGGTCAAGGGCACTGGCCATTGCGTCACTTTAGCGCGAAGTTGCAGGGAAAGCACGCAGCGCGCCTCTCCCAAGGTGTCCCATATTCGTGCGACGCCCAGCTGTAAAAAACAACGCAAGCGGCCGTGCGGTTGTCGAACCAATCAGTGTGCATTCCGGCCGAACGCCGTTGGTGCCATGCACAACACTTTCGACGCACTCGATGCTTGCCCACTTCGGTTCGGCCCTCACGTGATGCGCGATGTCGGGTCATGGCAGATATTGTTGCAAAAGTCGAAAATCGAACAACCCTAAAAATCTCGCGAAAGGTGACCTTTGGACTTCTCTACTGCTGCGTCGCCTTTCAACTCCACTATGGAGGTCCGTGATCGATTTTGGGTGAAACGATATGGTCCCTCGCGTCGCCGCGCGTCAGACGCATCAGCGGCTCTAAGAGTTTTCGTTCGCCACCCCAAAAAGACTTTCGCAACAATATCGGCACGAACCGGACGTGAGGGACCACGTTGGCGATGTCCGTACCTGAGGGCAGAACGGACCTCCAGGATACGAGCGCTGACTTCCGAAAATGACCCATTCTGAGACATCGGCGACCTGCTCAATGACATGTGCCTGAGACACACTTGGGCCCCTTCCAAAGTGCTAGTTTTGAGCCGATAATATACCTTGTCCTGGGCCTGGGACGGACATGAAGCGACGTGAGGTCATCACACTTCTCGGCGGCGCGGCGGTCGCATGGCCGCTTGTCGCTCGCGGACAGCAGCCAACGATACCCGTGATCGGATTTCTCAGTAACAGCTCGCCCGATAACTCCGCGAGTCGGGCGACTGCATTCCGCCAAGGTTTGAAGGAAGCCAGCTATGTCGAGGGCCAGAGCGTAGCGATCGAGTACCGTTGGGTCGAAGGTCACTACGAGCAACTAACGGCATTGGCGGTTGAGTTGGTCCAACGTCGGGTGGCAGTGATCGCCGCTGACGGCATCAACCCGGCCATCGCAGCCAAGGCGGCGACCTCAACTATTCCGATCGTCTTTGTTACCGGCAGTGACCCGGTCAAGCATAGCCTTGTTGCCAGCCTCAACCGCCCAGGCGGCAACGTGACGGGCATAAGTGTGCTCACTGTTGGGCTCGTGGCGAAGCGGCTGGAGGTGCTGTGTGAGGTTATTCCTGCGGTCAGCACGATTGGCTTACTTGTGAACCCAACCCAAGCGACCACCGAACTCCAGTTGCGAGCCATGCAGGATGCTGCGCGCTCGCTCGGGCGGCAGATCGTGGTTTTAAACGCCAGCAGTGACAGCGACATTGACGCGGCCTTCGCGAAGCTTGTCCAGCAGAAAGCCGGCGGGCTCGTCGTCGGTTCCGATGGTTTCATTACCGGCCACGCCAAACAACTCGCCGCGCTGGCGGCACGCCACATGATCCCTGCAATTGTGGAATGGCGTGAGTTCGCGGCGGCCGGCGGCCTGATGAGCTACGGCCCCAGCGAGGCCGATGCGTTTCGCCAGGCCGGCGTTTACACCGGCCGTATTTTGAAGGGCGAGAAGCCCGCCGACCTGCCGGTCCAGCAGTCCACCAAAGTCGAGCTGGTCATTAATCTCAAAACGGCTAAGGCACTCGGATTGACGATGCCGCTGCCGCTACTCGGCCGTGCCGACGAGGTGATTGAATGAGGTTGGTCACTTCCGTTTGTGGCACATTTGCGACATGCCGGCGGAGACTGAGAATGTCCGCTTATTGGGGGTGGACCGGAGTGCGCCGGGAGACCGGCAAGGAGTAGATGGTGGAAGTCCATCACGATGAAGGAGTAGCGAACCGCATCGACCCCGAGTCATGCGCAGATGCCCGCGAGGGCCTCGGCGAAGCGTTGACAGGGGAGCGCATAGGCCAGCCATTGAGCCGCGAAAGTACCCTCATTCTGGGTGCCGACGTCGTTCCGGTGACGGAAGGCAACACGGATGGGCGCGATAACGCGAGCGCCCAGACGGCCCGGCGTGGTCTTAGACACTGGCATGTGCGCACGCTCTTGCTTGGGAACCGGGAGATCTCATGGTCGGCCAGCACCAGTATGCGTGCTGCACTGGCCCGCGTCGGGAAGGCGAGGAGCCGTAGCCGATGATGTACGATCATGAGAAGTCTGACCCCGCCATAGTAGCTGTGAAGCCAACGAACAAAGCCGGGCAACCGGCTGTGGAGTTGGTGGAGCCAAGGGCGGGGGCCGAGGGGAATGTGCGTCAGCAAAGCACGGGCCGGGCACAGTACCGGGGAACCGTGTCACAGGCGCTGGAGCGCATACGGCAAGCCGCAAGGCAAAGGAAGAAGGAGAAGTTCACCGC
The DNA here is from genome assembly GCF_900099825.1 of Bradyrhizobium ottawaense. Lineage (NCBI taxonomy): Bacteria > Pseudomonadati > Pseudomonadota > Alphaproteobacteria > Hyphomicrobiales > Nitrobacteraceae > Bradyrhizobium > Bradyrhizobium ottawaense. The sequence goes on from NZ_LT629693.1 coordinate 5,993,080, forward strand.
GCTCTTCCATCACGTCAGTATTGACCATCTCGCAGAGGCATTCTCTGAACTCAAGGGGAATGCTGCAGCTGGAGTGGATGGGCTGACATGTCGGGATTACGAGCAGCACCTTGAGCGCAATCTTGAGGACCTGCATGCTCGCGTCCATCGGGGAGCGTATCGGGCACTACCGTCGCGGCGGGTTTACATACCCAAACCGGATGGTCGGCAACGCCCGATCGCGGTCGCCGCCCTTGAGGACAAGATCGTCCAGAGGGCCACGGCTGCGGTGCTGAGCGCGATCTACGAGGAGGATTTCCTCGGGTTCTCGTATGGGTTCCGACTCGAACGCAGCACGCACGATGCGATGGATGCGCTCATGGTCGGGATCACCAGCACAAAGGTGAACTGGATACTGGACGCTGACATCCGCTCGTTCTTCGACACGGTGAGCCAGGAGTGGCTCATCAGGTTTGTAGAACATCGCGTCGGCGACCGACGTATCATCCGCCTGATCCAGAAATGGCTCAAGGCAGGCGTCCTGGAAGACGGAATCGTGACGGTCAGTGACAAGGGGACCGGGCAGGGATCGGTGATCTCACCGCTTCTGGCCAATCTCTACTTACACTACGTTTTCGATCTCTGGGCCGAGCGCTGGCGACGGCGTGAGGCAGCGGGCAATATGATCATCGTGCGCTACGCCGACGACCTCATTGTTGGCTTCGAGCACGAGACCGACGCCCGTCGCTTCCTCGACGAGATGCGTAAGCGGTTACAGGAGTTTGCACTGTCGCTTCATTCGGAGAAGACCCGGCTGATCGAGTTTGGACGCTTCGCGGTGGAAAACCGCAAGCGGCGCGGGCTCGGCAAACCGGAGACCTTCACCTTCCTGGGCTTCACCTTTATCTGCAGCAAAACTCGTCGGGGCAAATTCCAAATCAAACGAAAGTCCCGGCGCGATCGCATGCAGGCAAAGTTGCAAGCCATCAAACAGGAACTGCGACGGAGCATGCATCAGCCGATTCCCCAGCAGGGAAGATGGTTGCAGCAGGTCGTCACCGGTTACTTCAACTACCACGCGGTGCCGACAAACAGTTCGTCACTGTCCGCGTTCCTATTCCACGTTACCAATCTCTGGCGGCGAACGCTGCAGTGGCGGAGCCAAAAAGATGGGATGACCTGGGAGCGGATCAAGCGGTTGGCCGACCACTGGCTCCCGAAACCGCGAATCCTTCATCCGTGGCCAGAGAGTCGCTTCGCCGTCAGACACCCAAGGTGGGAGCCGTACGCCCGAATTGGGCCCGTACGGATCTGTGCGGGGGGCGCGAGGTAACTCGCGTCCCTACCGCGAAAGTGATCGACGCAGGGTCAAACCGACGCGTCTGACCCAACTGTATGGACCGGCCGTGCGTTGCAAGCCGAATGTGAACAAATGGAGGGGGCTGGTCTTGCGCATCTGTATCCGGCCCTTGCATGGAGCGTTTATGCTCCTGGCCATCATGGATATCCGCGCGCACCCGATCTCATTCTGAGAAAGGCCCTGAGAGGCCGCTTGGGTCACCAGATCACGGGTACGACGGCGAGACCGTTTCTCCATTTCCTCCATCCAACTCGCAGACCTCGGCAGGTATCAGTTACGTCAGGGATCAGCGTCGGACATCCCCTCGGCGAGTTCGAACATGTTGATCCTATGCGACCTTTGGCTCGACGCGCGCTTCGTAGCTGCGACCTTGTGCCAACACAGTCCAAGCGATCCGCGCCAGCTTATTGGCAAGTGCGGTTGCCAGGACGTTATGGTGTAAGCGTTGTGCTGCGGCGGTGAGCCATAACCCAAAGCTATGCTTCGCCCAGTTTGCTGGCCTGAGCAAAATAACGCGAGCACCCTGCATTAACATCGTACGTAGATAGCGATTGCCGCGCTTGCTGATGCGCCCGAGGATCGTCCGATCGCCGGTCGACATTTGCTTCGGTACCAAGCCGAGCCAGGCGGCAAAGTCACGGCCCTTGGCAAAGGCAGCACCATTGCCAATGGCCGCTACCATGGCGCTGGCGATGAGCGGGCCGATGCCCGGAGCGGTCATCAATTGGCGGCAACTCTCGCTGCTATTTGCCAAAACCTCGATCTCTTCGGTGATGTGCTGGATACGCTCATCAAGACGCCGCCAATCGCCGCTGAGATCTTCTATGATCCTGATCATGCGAGGTGACAGCACGTCGCCGCGTTTTGCCAGGATGTCTGGAAGCTGTTGGCGGAGGAAGCGAAGCCCCTGACGTACCGCAATGCCATGCTCCAGGAGAAAGCCGCGGATCTGATTGATCACAGCCGTTCGTTGGCCGACCAGGCGAGATCGCACCCGGTGCAGTGCTTGTAGATCAAGCTGATCGTCGGTCTTAACTGGAACGCAGCGTGTCGACGGCCGCTGCACAGCTTCCGCGATCGCGTGGGCGTCTCTGAAGTCGTTCTTGTGGCCTTGCCGGAACGGTTTGGCATAAGCTGGTGGTACCTGCCTTACGTCATGACCGAGCGCAATTAGCTCGCGAGCCACGTAGTGGGTCGCCATGCCAGCTTCGATTCCGATCAGGCACCGCGGCACATTGGCGAACCGGGCTGCGATCCGGCCGCGGGCGATCTTCTCCCGCAAAACGATTGCCCCCTTGTCGTCGAGGCCGATCAAATGCAGGGTGTTCTTGCCCGTATCGATGCCGATGGTGTGTGCGCCTGTAGCGGCTGTCTTATGGGACATAGCGATGTGCTCCTCGTGCTGCTAAGCCCCCCGCTCATTCTCTGAGCGGTTCGGGGCGGGAGCACGGCCGGTCCATCCCATTCTGAGACATGGGTTCCAATCTCCCGCCCGATCAATGCTGATCGCAGATTTAACTAAGCGCTAACCACTTCGCCAGGGAGTAGGGGCCGCCTAGTACAATCACTGGTTTCGACAGTGGCTGAAGGGTGCAGACACGCTGCACGACTTAACGAGGACAACAACAAGTGCGCTAACGGCCATTTTAGGCAGAAGCAGACGTAGTGGAACATCATCTCGCCAGATACGCTCACGCAGTCGATTTCACAACTCAGCCCGCCGAATATTTTGCTTATCACGACCTACTCACTGGTTTGCCAAATCGTACGGCGTTCAGCGCGCATCTGACACGTACCGTCGAAGCGGCGTCAGCGACGGCAACGAGTTTTGCGGTCGTTTGCTTCGATCTCGATCGGTTCAAGGACATCAATGATACGTTTGGGCACGCTGTTGGCGACGATGTTCTCAACGCCGTAGCGACTCGCCTAAAGCTTGCCGCGCAAGACCAATTTCTAACGCGAATAGGCGGCGACGGTTTCATCATGATTGTCCCGGATCCTATCCAAGCCGACCTGCGGCGGCGGCTCATAGCGGTCCAACACGCGGTGGGCGCCGAACTGAATATCGCTGGTCACACGCACCGAATTAGATTCAGTGCGGGCGTAGCGATCTTTCCGAACCACGGATCATCCAGCGAAATCGAGATAGTCTCAAATGCCGATGAAGCGCTTCGGCAAGCCAAGCGGGATGGGCCTGAGTCGATCCGATTCTTCGACACTGAAATGGAGCGGCGAATAAGGCACAGGGCCTGCATCCAGCGAGACCTCCAGTCGACCATTGAACGAAATGGACTGGACTTGCACTACCAACCCGTTGCCCTAGACACGGGTGAAGTCGTCGCATTCGAAGCGTTAGCTCGTTGGTATCATCCGAAAAAGGGAAACATTTCGCCGGGCGATTTTATCCCGATTGCAGAAGAATCCGGCCAGATTCTTCAACTATCACGCTGGGTGCTTCGGCAGGCGTGTCAACAAGCGGCGTCCTGGAAGCGACCGTTGGATATCGCCGTGAATCTTTCTCCGGTGCAGTTTCAACATGAAGATTTGCCCGCGTTGATCGGGTCAGTGCTTTCGGAAACTGGGCTCGCCCCGAAGAGATTGGAGCTAGAAATCACCGAGGGGGCGCTAATCTTGGACTGTGATCGCGCCCTTGTTACGCTGACAAAACTCAGGAAAATTGGTGTCCAAATCGTGTTGGATGATTTTGGGACAGGATATTCGTCCCTTTCGTACCTGAGGGATTTTCCGTTTTCCAAGATCAAGATCGACCGAAGCTTCATAGAAAAGATTGGGGTGCAAGACTCTGCGAAAGCCATCATTCACGCCGTTATCGGGCTAGGTCATTCGATGAAGATGGCAGTCACAGCGGAGGGCGTGGAGACCGAGGAGCAGCTCAAATACCTCAGAGATGAAGGGTGCGATCTGATTCAGGGGTACTTGATCGGACGACCAGCTCCAATCGAATCATACGCGACGCTCACCGGGAATATTGTAAGCCCGAATAGATCTATTTATTGTTCGGGCGGTAGGCTGGAAAAGGCCAGTCTAGCGGGGCTCGGTTTTAATTATACACTATGAGTGTTAGCCCGACAGTTCAACAATTCGGACGCCGAACGTTGCGCGGGAATGCTCATCGCCACAAGTTGATTCACGAAAGTCCAGGGCGCTACCATGACGTTGATTCTTGTCTAAAACGCGATGGCACCGTCGCGAAGCGCAATGGCCACTGCGTTGGTCCGCGTTCTCGCATCAAGCTTTGCAATCGACCGCTGCACGTGCCACTCAACAGTTCTGTCCGAGAGGGTCAGAATTTCACCGATCTCAATGACAGATTTTCCTGCGGCTATCCAAGTAAGTATCTCACGTTCGCGGTCGCTGAGTTTGACATTTTGCTTGGCCGTGCCATTAAGCCGCTGGACGTGAGCGAACGCGTAAAGTGCCATCAAATGCAGTGATGGTTTGTGACGGTTCAGTATCTGAAACTTATAGCCGCCCATCCAGACATTGCCGATGTTCCCGGCTGAGCCGGGGATAGGAACGACAAATCCGGTTCCAATACCGAAGTCGCTTGCGCGATGGACCACCTCCAATGCGCGGGGTTCGCGCTCCGAATCGTAAGGAGCATCCTTCCAGTCGTAGGGACGCACGACACGTTTGCTATGGCGTTGCGAAGGATCGTCCTCGCTATAGGCCTTTTCCTTATACAGATTAATCCAATCTGAGGGCAATTTGCTGGCGAGTATTACCTCTTCAAATTTTTGCTTGGGCGTGGCCAACAGGTTCATGCAGAAACAATCAATGCCAATGTCATTCAGCGCGCTTGCCATCGCTTCGAGCACGCATCCGGCGGTCAGGTGTCTGCTGACCGTGTCGACAAATTGCGCGGCCCGATTTTGCATCAGTCATTCCAAAATGCACCGCCGGCGGCAGCAATCTCCCCGCTCTCGCTCAACTAGCTATTGAAGGCGTTAACGATCCCTTACTTATTCCGGAGGAACGAACTTGATGACCAGGGTTCCATTTCAGTTAGTTGGCGCGCCCCAGTACTAACACGGGTGACAGCCACATCGTCCCGACTAATACGGAACCCATGGGAGCTTATTCACCGGCTGACAGCGTCAAATTTGCTGCAGTGCATGAGTCTCTTGATGGCAGATTTTGGTGCAAAAGTCGGTTGAGAGAGGCCGCGAAGCGTGATTCCGTTGTGTTGAGGCGATTCTCGGTGAGGTCGATCCATGATGGGCCGTCTGAAGAGTGACCAAGGTCAACTGTTCTACGAGTTTCATCTTGGCGACGCTGTTCCTGAAGATCAGTCGCGGCGCGAGCGCAAAAAGATTGAGATGCGGTTCGCACACTTGAAGCGCATCCTGCGGCTCGATCGGCTTCGACTGCGCGGCCCACGAGGCGCCCAAGATGAGTTTGTTCTGACCGCCATCGCCCAGAACCTGAGGCGGCTTGCGTCGCTGGCTGCGCGACCACCACCCGCTCATGCCCTGTGTATTGCGTAGCGTAGGAGTGGCGTAGCGAGCGTCAGGGCCGGCGGATCAAAGCCGGTCGGCCTCAGCGAATGGCCTAACGACATCCATCAGTTACAGCCGACTTTTGCAACAAAATCGGCACAAAGCTGACGTAACCGCCCCTTTGGTGAAGGTCCGTTGTTGAGTGAAGAGCAGACATCAAAGATTTGCTGCTTGAGGTTTACTTCAACCGGAACTACGCGCGTCGTCAGACCTTCGGGGTGGGGGGTGGTCAATTCTCTGGCGCGAAGAGAATGCGGACCGGTGGTCCTCCTTCATACGCAAAAAATTCGGTATCAATCCGAAAAGCCCACCTTGGGACGACGTCCGATACACGTCGTTTTTTGGGAGAAAAGCGGACACCGCATTTTAAGCGCGTCAAGTCCGTTCATCCAAACCGGACATGGGCTGTTGCTCGTTTGGCCCGCACTGACGGTAACGTTCTTCACGGTAATCTGAGACTCGTCACAGGTCCTTAGTGCTAGTCTGCGTAGAGGCAGGTTCTGCGTCTGTGCGGTCCAAGAGCATGCCAGACAAACTAAAAAAGCTGTGCATCTTCACCGAGAGCGGCCCGCTGATTGCGCTAGCCATCGCGGCGGTGATGGTGCTCGGCATGGTCGGACCCACCTCGGCGCAGTTCTTCAATTTCGGCGGATTTCAGCAGCGGCCGCAGCCACAACGCGGTGGCGGCGGGTTCGGTGGCGGCTGGTTTGGTAATGACACGTTTGCGCCGTTCCAGCAGCACGCGCCCCAGCCTCGTTTGGATCGGCGGCAAACACGATCGCCCGTGCGCGAGGATTATTCAAAAGCGCCGCCGCCCGAGAAACGCGACACCGTACCGGAGCGCCACATTCTTGTGCTCGGTGACGCCATGGCGGACTGGCTCGCCTATGGTCTTGAAGACGCCTATGCCGAACAGCCCGACATGGGCGTGATCCGCAGACCCAAGACCGTCTCCGGCCTGATCAAATATCAACCGAAGGGCGATCCGGCCGATTGGGCCGCCGCCGCCAAAGGCATTCTCGCCACCGAAAAAGCGGACGCCATTGTCGTCATGCTCGGGCTCGACGACCGTGTCGCGATCCGCGAGCCGGCGACCGATAAATCCGACAATAAATCGCCGGACATGAAGAGCGACAAGAAGGACGCCAAGGCCAAACCTGATGGCAAGCCTTCAAGCGCAAAACTCGCCGCGAAGCCCGATGGCGCAACCAAGGCGACGGATTACGAATTGTCGCCGGACGATGCCGCCGACAACAGTGATGCGCCGCCGGTCATAGTACCGGAGAAAAGGGCGCGCTCGCCGAACGGCCTCTATGAGTTTCGCGAGGAACCCTGGGTCGAGCTCTACAAAAAAAAGATCGAAGAGATGATCGGCGTGCTTAAGTCCAAGGGTGTGCCGGTGCTATGGGTCGGTCTGCCGGCGGTATATGGCCCCAAGGCGACCGCCGACACGCTGTTCCTGGATTCGCTCTATCGCGATGTGGCCGGCAAGGCCGGCATCGGATATGTCGATGTCTGGGACGGCTTTGTCGACGAGGCCGGCCGCTTCTTGCAGAGGGGCCCGGACTTCGAAGGTCAGATCCGACAGCTACGCTCTTCCGATGGCGTGTATTTCACCAAGGCTGGCGCGCGCAAGCTCGCGCACTATGTCGAGCGCGAAATCACGCGCCTGCTCGCCGCGCGTTCGGCGCCGATCACACTGCCAACTGAGCCTGCGACGCCCGATGCCAACGCCGTGCCCGGTCAGCCCGCGCCGCGGCCTCTCGCAGGGCCAATCCTGCCGTTGGTCGCCTCCTCGGTCGGCACCGATCGATTGCTCGGGGGGCCGGGAACGCGACCGGCCGCGGTCGATGCGCTCGCCGCACGTACGCTGCTCAAGGGTGAAGCGCTGACGCCGCCCCCCGGCCGCGCCGACGATTTTGCGTGGCCGCGCCGCGAAGTCGGACGCGAAGAGGCCAAGGGTGAGACGCCAGTGGCATCGACATCGCTCGATGCCAACGCCCGGGCGCCGGCGGCATCGCTAATGTCGAAAAAGCATCGCCGCTAGAGTTAAGGATTATCTTTTGACGGTTTCCTCCACTGTATCCACCGATCAGGTGATATTATCGTCGCCAGCGCGCCCCCCGCAAAAAAGGACGGCAGCATGTCATGGAATTGACGGGACTTGGTTGTCTTGACATTCTTGGTGCTCCTGTTCGGCCTTGGTGCTCCTGTTCGGCGCCGCAATGATAGCGAACGTGAGTGACGGACCCGATGTACGTCCGGTGCCGCGAGCAGGTCGGCACCTTCCTTGCGTGAACTTGATGTAAGTAAGCCGGTAAGGACCGTTGCACTGCCTTTGCCTCATCCCATGGCGCGCATCAAGCACCTGCACAGGTGGATCTCGTTTCCACACCCGAGGAGCAACAACATGAAGCAACACATCCCGGAGGAATTTTCCACCAGGTTGATCGACTGGGGTCCCTTCGTGACCATGGGCAACACGATGCCGCCGCGAGATCCCGATGAGGACGAAGAGGACGAAGAGGACGAAGAGGAAGATGACAACGCCGACGAACCGTCGGTCGTGCGGGAGCCGGACGAAGACTAGACTAGCCTGTAGTTGGCAGTCGGCGTATAGTATCTCCCATGTGTTGGGACGCGAAAGACGTTGCGCTGCTCAAAAAATTCTGGGCCGGAGGACAGAGCGCCTCGCAGATCGCGCGCCGTCTCGGGTGTAGCCGGAACGCGGTCTGCGGCAGGCTAACTCGTTTGGGCCTGAAGCGTGGTCACAAGCCGCCAACAGCAAAACCCAAGATAAGGCCGGTCCCGAAGCGAAGGCCGGCGTTGTTGGCCGCCTGTGCCCGCCCGGTGGCAAAGAAGGTGTCGCGGAAGACAATAGGGAGGCAGCCGAAGAAGTTCAGCAAGCGCCAGCTTTACGCCATGCTAGCTGACGCGGTCAGGAACACGGGCTAGCCCGCTCACCCCGACATCGTTGCCGCGCTGCCTCCCACCTCGTTCAGTTCGAACGGCTTCCTTATTGCCCGCAATCCCCGACGCACCTGAACGCGCCAGGGCGGTAATCCGAGACTCAGCAGTGACTGAACGATATCGTTCAGCGTCGTACAGCTGATTGCGTGCCGCTTCACTTCCGAGTTTGTGAAGGTTTGCGGATGGCGGCCCCATGATGGTGGCGCGGCGGGCAGGGTGGGGCCGGCGTACGCAAACCTCCAATGGAGGAAACCGCGGAAGGTGTGGAGGCGAGGTCTTGCGTCAGGCGCTATGGGGATTTCGACGCTGGCGGTCTGTTGCCGAGGTGCGTTGAAGGCTTGTTTGGGAAGCGATTGAGGGGGCGACGAACGCGGTCGGCCGATTGCGATAGGCAGAATCGGCGTCGCGCAGCGGACGACGGCTATCGAGAGCGACGCGAGGGCAAGCATGATCATTGCCAGCCAAGAGCCGGCGAAGCAGCAGGGCCGCGATGGGGTGTGGCCGCGAATCTGATCTGATCATGATGTGTCGATCCTGATCACGATTGGAGATGCCGCCGGCCGGTAACGCGGCGAGGCGCCGCGCTGGAACCTCTCGATGACGATCATGCGACCGCCGCAGCACGGACACGGGTTCGGCTTGGGTTCGGTGGCCTCGGGGCAGCTGGTATCGCCAGCCTCGGGCTGTGCCGCCGTCACGTCGAGCATGCGGCGCGCTTGAACGATGTTGTCGGCGCGGGTTCCGCTGGCAAGCAGGCCGTAGTGGCGAATGCGGTGGAATCCTTGCGGCAGGACGTGGATCAGGAATCTGCGGATGAACTCGACGGTGGCGAGTGTCATGACCTTCCGGCGATCACGACCTTCAGCGCGATAGTCCTTCCATCGGAAGGTTACGCCGTTGCGGTCGCAGGCAATCAGCCTGCTGTTGGCGATGGCGACGCGGTGGGTATAGCGCGACAGATAGGCCAGCACGGCCTGTGGGCCGCCGAACGGACGCTTGGCATAGACCACCCATTTGGCTTGGCGCAGCGGAGCCAGATGACCCGCGAACGCCTGTGGGTCGGCGAGAGCGGCGTGAGCGCCGAAGAACTGGAGACGACCGGCCTCGTGTGCGGCGAGGAGCTTCTCCAGAAATAGCCGGCGGACAGTCGCGAGAGCACACGCACCGGGAGGAAGAAGCCGGGGCGGCACGTCACCCAGCGCTCGCCGTCGAGCGAGATGCCGCCGCCCGGCACGATCATGTGCACGTGCGGATGATGGGTCATGGCGGAGCCCCAGGTATGGAGGACCGAGGTGATGCCGACGCGGGCGCCGAGGTGCTTGGGGTCGGCGGCGATGGTGCTCAGGGTCTCGGCCGAGGTCTTGAACAGGAGGTCGTAGACGACCGCCTTGTTGTGATAGGCGATGTCGGCGACGGCCGCTGGCAGCGTAAATACGACATGATAGTACGGCACCGGCAGCAGATCGGCTTCGCGCGCGGCCAGCCATTCCTTTGCCGCCGCGCCCTGGCACTTCGGGCAATGCCGATTGCGGCAACTATTGTATGAGATCTGGCTGTAGGCGCACTCCTCACAGAGCGCGACATGGCCGCCGAGGGCTGCCGTGCGGCAGCTCTCGATCGCCGACATCACCTTCAATTGGCCCAGGCTGACATGGCCGGCATTGGCCCGGCGCCATGCCGGGCCGTGGCCGCGGAAGATATCCGCGACCTCCAGCGATGGACGCGACACGAGGAGCCCGCGTCAGGTCGGCGGCTCGGCCTGTGTCAGCGTGATGCGGTCGAGCGGGCTCATGACTTGCTGGATCGTCTTTGTGGCGACGCGGGTATAGAGCGCCGTGGTGTCGAGCTTGGCATGGCCGAGCAGGACCTGGATCACCCGGATATCGATGTTCTGCTCGAGCAAGTGAGTGGCGAAGCTGTGCCGCAAGGTATGGAGCGATACGCGCTTGTCGATCTCGGCTCTATCGGCGGCGGCATGGCATGCGCGGTTGAGTTGGCGCATCGTCAGTGGGTTCAGCCGGTTCTGTCCCGGAAACAGCCAGCCTTGTGGCCGCGCCAGCTTCCACCAGGCCCGCAGCAGAGCGAGCAGATGCGGGGACAGCATGACATAGCGATCCTTGCGGCCTTTGCCTTGCTCGACCCGGATCACCATGCGCTGGCTGTCGATGTCGGATACCTTCAGTGCCACCACTTCAGAGCACGTAATCCTGCTCCGTAAGCCACGCTCAACGCCGTCTTGTATTTGAGCGATGGTGCCGCATCGAGCAGGCGCGCCACTTCCTCCGGACTCAGCACCACCGGCAGCTTGCTGGGTTCATGGACGAATGCCGTGCGCTCCACGATATCCGGCCGCCCGAGCGTGACCTTGAAGAAAAACCGCAGCGTCGAGATGGTCTGGTTGAGAGTAGGAACACCGGCGCCGCTCCCCGCCAAATGGAGTTGGTAGCGACGGAGGTCTTCGAAGTTCGCCGTATCGGGCGAGCGGCCGAGATAGGCGGCGAAGTTCTTGACCCTTTGAAGGTAGTCATGTTGGGTCTTCGGCGCGAACTTCCGGATCGTCATATCTTCGATCATGCGCCGGCGTAACGGGCTCATTGCCTGGTCGGTCATGGGGAGGCTCCTGTCTGGAGTGAGGGTTGCAACTCCTCATCTTCAGACAGGACGCGCCTCTTATCTCTCCCCACCCCGCGCGGTTGGCTGCGGAGCGCTACCGCGCGAGCGGTTTAGTCCTTTGGCACAAAGCTGACGTAACCGCCCCTTTGGTGAATGTCCGCTGTTGAGGCGATATTGTTGCAAAAGTCTTTTTGGAGTGCCGAACGAAAATTCTTAGAGCTGCTGATGCGTTTTCCGCGCGGCGACCTAAGGGGCCATATCGTTTCATCCAAAATCGATCACGGACCTCCGCTGTGGCGTTGAAAAGCGGCGCAGCAGCAGAGAAGTCCAAAAACCAACTTTCGCGAGATTTTCAGGGTCGTTCGATTTTCGACTTTTGCAACAATATCGAGGCAAGAGCAGACATCAAAGATTTGCTTTTGACGTCGACTTCAACCGGAACTAGGCGCGTCGTCAGACCTTCGGGGTGGGGGGTGGTCAATTCTCTGGCGCGAAGAGGATGCGGACCGGTGGTCCTGGTTCATACGCAAAATTTTCAGTTTTTTAAAACAGAAAACCCACTTCTATGGTTGAAAGCTACAAGACGACCTATGGGCACAAGGCTGACATAACCGTGGTCTTGATGTCCGTTGTTGAGGGAAGAGGCGCGCATATTGAGGCGTTGCCCCATTTGCGAACCGACTAGCACATCCCCGCAGACTTCGCGCCAGATCCGTCTTGCCTCGACTGGCGCCCCATGCTTCGCCAGAGATCGATGATGTACGTTCGGGCCTCCGCTAGGTCAAACCGAGATCCGCGCGCCGCCGCCAACTCAAATGAACCGTCGCCCAATCTGTCTTTAGCTTTATGGACGGCGTTTCGGGCCGATCTGTCTAGTCTTAACGGCGAAGCCATAAGGGCACCTGCCAATACAGCAACGTCTTCATCTGCTCCGAGCTGAACCAGCGGCGAGAGCAGGGACCGGATCGTTGACCAGTTGTAGAAGGTTGCCCCGTGCTTCGGAAGATCAATCAGCAAGCGAACATGAATAGCCAAGGCTTCGGTCGGCTCGGCCTGCGCCGCTTGAAGATCAGCAATCAGGTGCTTGATCCGGTGGGTGCCCAGATGATTGCCCCCCATGTTCGCCCATTCCACGGATGTCTGGTACTCATCGATCGCTTTGTTGGGGTCCTTGAAGCTTTCTACGCCGCCTCGGGCATAATGAATGTACCCCATCAGGGTGGGCTGCATGGCCGTCTGCCCAATTTGGGTGACTTCGCTGACCAGTTCGGCGGCGCCATCGAGATCTCCAGCCCGCGCCTTCACGAAAGCCGCCATGCATAGGGACATGATCTCACAGGTGGTGTTACTCGCGCTTCGTGCCTGTTCGACCGCCGTCATGTGGTGCTCGATGCACCGGGTCGTGTCCCCGGACCACTGGGCCATCTGACCGGCAACACCGGAAAGCCAGCCTTGGCTCGATCGGAACCCGGCGGCTTCGATCTGGAAGCCCCGTTCGATGAAAGCGGCGGCCTTCTTCCGATTTCCCTCATCGTGGAAAACGTGGCCGGCAGCCCCGGCAAGGAGGATGGGTGCCTGTTCGAGCTCATCGGCGCCCGGCCTGGCCATGATCCGCTCGTACCACTTACCGGTTTCCACTCCGCGATGTGAGTAGTTGAACAGGAACAGAGGGGCCGCCAAGTCCGCTGCCAGTTTCAGATCGCGCGTTAAGGCCCGCTCGAAGGCTGCGCGGAGATTAGACAACTCATCGTAAATCGCGATGACGGCGCTGGCTTCTTTGGCGCTTGCGATTTGTCGGCTGAGCTTCCGGCATCGGGCCGCATAGACCTCGGCATGCCGGGTTTCCACGGTCTGCAGCAAACCTGCCTCGTCGAGCTTCTCCCGCCCGAAGGCTTGCACGGTTTGGAGCATTCTAAAAAGCTGATGGCCGCCCACGTCCCGCGCCAGGAGCGAGGATTCGACCAGTTCGTCGATCCCGCTGAGCACGTCGGATTCGTTGGGCATGTCCCCGGCACAGACAGCCAAAGCCTGTTCTTCGTGGAAGGAACCGGAGAACACGGAGAGCCGCTGCAGAACCTGGCGGCTGTTCGGGTCGAGTAGGTCGTACGACCATTCGAGCGTCTGCCGAAGCGTTTGCTGGCGGCCGGCGCGGCGCCGAAAGATACTCGAGTGAAGATCAAGAGGTTTTGCTACCCCGTCCTCAATGCTCTCCAATGTAAGGCGGCGCAGATGACCGGCCGCAATCTCGATGGCGAGGGGAATGTATTCGAGATTCGCGCAAATCCTCTGGATGAGGGCGAGATCGTCCGGGGTCGGCTGAAACCGCCGGTCGACTAGTCGGCTCCGCTCCACGAACAGGCGAACGGCCGCTGACTTCCCGGGGCCGTCCCGCAGGAATCCAGGGAGGAGACCTGGTAGAGGGCCTCGCCCTCTACTCCAAGCGTGCGCCGGCTCGTGTTGATCAGGAACAGCTCGCCACAGGTCGAACCCAGCTCGGTGACCGCGTCGCAGATCGGGTCGAGCACATGCTCGCAATTATCCATCAGCAGGATCGCCCGGGCGTCGTGCAGACGCTCGAGGACCTGGATTCGCCGCTCTACGCCGGGGAGTGGCGGAATCAGCAGGGACTCTGCTATGGCGGGCCAGACCTCGCTGCCCCGCTCAAGCGCCGACAGATCAACAAGCCATGCGCCATCGGGGAAGGAGGATTCCAGAAACCGGGCGAACTCTATGGCCAGCCGCGTCTTACCGATTCCGCCAGGACCAACAAGGGTTATCAACCTCGACTCGTGGGCCATTCGGCCAAGATCGTCCAGCTCCCGCTCGCGGCCGAGGAACGAGCTCAGATTTGCAGGCAGATTGCCTCCGGCGGTCTCCCGCTTGCCGCCGATCGGCGGGAAGGCGCTCGGCAGGTCCAATGTGCAGACCTGGTAGACGCGGATCGGTTCGATGCCCTTGAAGTGGTGTTCGCCCAGGTCGGAAAGTTCGAACGGCGTCTGAACACGGTCGATCGCCAGCCGCTCCGCCGTGACGTCCGAAAGCAGGATTTGATCAGCGTTGGCGGCGCTCTGCAACCGCGTGGCCGTTGGCAGGGCAGGGCCGAAGAAGTCGCTTCCCCGCGCCCGCGTCAGGCCCGTGTGGATGCCAAACCGTATCTGAAGCCGCCCGGTGGGACCCCAGGCGGCGCCGCGCATCTCGCGTTGCGCGTCGATCGCCGCCAGCACCGCGTCCCGCGGCCGCTCGAAGATCGCTAACACACCGTCCCCTGTGTGCCTGAACGGATCGCCGGAACGGCGGCGGATGGCCGCGTGGAGGATCTGGTCGTGCAGATCCATGGCGGCCATCATATCGTTGGGATAGCGGCGGAGCAGGGCGGTGCTGCTCACGACATCGGTTGTGAGAATCGTGCTTTCCCGGCTGCACGCCGACGATTCAGTCCTGACCATGGATGGGTATTCAGCCAAGAAAATGCGCTCTGCTCTTTCCCCGTCCTCAGGCCGAGGCCATCGGCACGGCCCCTAACCTGGGTCGTAGGTTCAAGTTAAGAAAACGGCCGGCCCCCGCACAAGGCGGTCAGAGGCATCGAAGTTCTACGTCAGATCACATCGCTCCGCAATCTCGAGGCTGTTTCCCGGCCTAGCTCCGACTACAACCGCGCTCACTCGGCCGCCCGGCCTCATGCCGCGCGAATCCTGAAGATGGCAATAGTGCGCGTTGGCGGTAGGAGTGTGATTGGAGCCGATTGGCGTTGTTGCCGACTTTCGAGATTGGCACAAAACGGGCGCATGACTTGATGCGCTTGACGTCAGCTTACGGCACGAAAGCAGACGCCCTTGGCAAGCTTTCGTTGCAGCATGTTCCGGATGCACGCTCTCCATGTCCGTTGCTGAGATGACAGACGTTGCCAACGCTAACGCCAGATCGCCCGCTGCCATTTACAAAATGGTCATCCGCTTAGGCGCCCCCTTGAGGCCTGTAAGAACTGGGGCCGAAGGCGACGGGGAAATAATGCCGCATCGCGTGTCTGGAATTCCGCACCGCGGACTGCATCGAGAACTAAAACTCAATTTAGTGGTGTTGGCAGATTGCGAACCTACATCACCTTCAAGCATTCGGCGTTCTAGTGAAACCCCCCACTATGGATTGTCACCACTCCAAGCTCAACGGTACTGTGTTTGGCACGCATGATTGGCCTGACTCTCTACGGGGCCAAGCGGCCATGTATCGGAAACTTGCCGAACAGACCGACGATCCTTTCGTGAAGAACGAGCTGCTTGAGTTGGCGTCGGTCTGCGACGAGGTCGCCAATAACATCGAAGACCATCTGACAGGCGGGTAAAGCAGACAATGCGTTGCGAGCAGCGAGATCTGATTTGACCCGAAGCCCCTGTGACCAGAAGCGAGTGCAGGAGCTTCCATGCCGATACAGGTCCGGTAGGATCGGTGCGATTCCCACGGGCTCGAGAATTGGAGTATGGTGTCCCGTACCGAGCTCTTGGTCTCTGAAAGCGCCATGACTGTCTTCTCTGTCCATCATAAAACGACGTATCGCTACAAGCGCCCGATTAGACCTGGTCTGCATCAGCTCCTATTTCGCCCGCGAGACAGCTTCGACCAACGACTGCTGGATTGCCATCTTAAGGTCGTTCCCGAACCTGCTGAGGTCAGATGGATCCACGACGTGTTTGGCAACTGTTTGACCCTGGTTGATTTTGGCTTGAAGTGCGAATTGCTGGAATTCGAGACATTCATCCGCCTCGAGCACACGCCCGAAAATGCCCCTGACTTCCGGATAGAGGATTACGCCCGCTCGCACCCATTCTCGTATTCCGAGGATGAATCGCCGGATCTCGCGGCCTATATCCGTCGCCACCATCCGCAGGATATCGGAGTAGAGGAGTGGTTGGAAAAGTTCTTGCGGAAGGATACTGGCCGTCCAACTGGGCAACTCCTGATGACGCTCAACGAAGCAATAGCAGAAGGGTTCTCATACAAACGGCGAATATCCAGCGGAACGCAACTGCCTGGAGAAACACTCAGGAATCAACAAGGCACCTGCAGAGACTTTGCGCTGCTAATGATGGAAGCGGCGCGAGCCCTCGGGTTCGCGGCTCGGTTCGTTACCGGTTACGTCTACGTACCAACCCGCGATGGGCCGATTCGGCTTGGGGGAGGCTCAACGCACGCCTGGTGTCAGATTTATGTGCCGGGATCAGGGTGGGTAGAATTCGATCCGACGAATGGGATAGTCGGTAATCGCGACCTCATCCGCATAGGAGTTGCTCGAACGCCGGGACAAGCCATCCCCCTCTCTGGAAGCTATTGGGGAGATGCTGAGGATGAGCTTGGTATGGAGGTCGAGGTTAACGTGAAGACCGACGGTGACTCGACTGCTTGGGCTGCAGTGGCCGGCTAGAAGTCAAGCTTCCGACATAGATCCACACGGCGTTGCGGCTTCTCTAAGCCGTTCGTAGTGCTGGGGGGTAGTCAAATCTCTGAAGCTTACGGTCACCGGACCGGGACCGCCGATCAATTTGCGCTCGACAACGGAGGTGCGGTGCTCTGACTTGGCCATGTGCCAGGCCAGATATTCGGCGGCACGCGGTTTTCAAGGCAAAACTCGCGCGCATATGCGCGGTGGCTACTTGGAAGCAACCCAATTGTTCAACGCGAATGCACCAGCGTTTGCTGGGCCTCTGACTCTTAAAATTCAATTTAATGGTAGCGGCGGATTGCTAACCTACATGAGCCTCGCGCCTAACGCCTATGTTTCTGCTTTAGGTTCTTGTGGAGAAGCACAATGTCGAAACTTCGTATGGTCGGGGCTACGGCCCTGTCACTCGCGTTAGCTGTTGCAGGCCCGGCCTTCGCGGCGGGGATCGGCGGCGGCGGTGGGATGCATGTAGGCGGCATCGGCGGTGGCGGTGGGATGCACATCGGCGGCGTCGGCGGTGGCGGTGGGATGCACATCGGCGGCGTCGGCGTCGGCGGTGGCGGCGGGATGCACATCGTCGGCGGTGGCGGCGCGATGCACGTCGGCGGCGGCGGGTTCCGCGGTGCTCAAGCAAGCATCGGCGATGGCCGAGTTGGCTCAGTGAGCGGCGGAAATTTCACTGGGCACAGCGACGGACAGTTTGCGCACGGCGGGTATCGCGGCGATCGCGACCGGCGCCACGGTTATGACCGAGGAGTCGGCTTTGCTGGCGGATTAGCGGCCGGTAGCGCGCTGGGTTATGGCTACGGTGGCTACTACGACCCCTATACTTATTTTGGATACTACGATCCCAATTATTATAACGACGGCTACGCTTACAACGACCCCGGCTACGACGGGTACTCCGGCTCCGTGGTATCGAGCGGCGCTGATCCTTCCTATTGCGCCCAGCATTACCAGTCCTACGACCCGGTGTCCGGGACGTATCTCGGCGACGATGGTCTGCGACATCCTTGCGGAAAAAACCAAGAAAGAGCCGCGACGGCGGCGATTGCGCAGCCGGCTGGTTCGGGAAATCCAGCCGCAGCTCCGTCGATGAACTCGGACCAGCAATTGCTGCCGGAGGCACTGGTGGGGCACCGCCAGCCGCGTGCTGATCAAGTGACCTCGGAAAAAAACTTGATGAATCCGAACGATCCAGTCAACCAGGAGAACGCGGCGCTCGACCGCATGATCAACGGCATCTGCCGCGGTTGCTAAGTACTCGCCCCTCACCTGATCGCCCGGCCGACCACCTCTTCGGAGCCGCCCTTCGAATACGTGTTGGCGTTACCGTTCTGGAATCGCGGCGCAGCTCGGCATCGATCGGCCGGGCCCAGCACAGAGGGTTGGCGTAAATCGCAGGGCCTGGACCCCGCCTGAAGTAGCGCGCGACGGCCGCAGGGCGTCGCGTCACCACGTAGTGACATTGGGAGAACAGAATTCTGACAACACTGAAAAGGGTGCAACGCTGCCGCACAGCCGCCGAGATTTCCTCGGCTTGGCCATTCAGGGCTCGGCATTCGCGGCAACAGCTACCTTGCCGAGCATTTCGGCCGCCGCGCAGACAAAAGGGCAAACCAGCATGCAAACAACTACGTCGAACACTACAAGGCCCCGGTCCGCTTCGGCCTGGGCGGAGTGCCGCTTGGCAATGAGTTCGCGGTCATCACGGAAAAGGACGCCTAAAGATGGTGTAATCGGCCGGCCAGCTTGTGGATAGCTGAAGATTTTGGGTGCTGCGCTTCAGGCTGATGGTGAAAACGAGGTCCGTGGTGACGGCCTCAAGCGTCAGAAGGAGAAGCGCAGCATGGACCATTTTGGTGGATTGGACGTATCGGTCAAGGAGACCAGCATCTGCATTGTGGATGACACGGGCAGGATCGTGAAGGAAGTGAAGGTAGCGAGCGAACCTGCAGCCCTGCTGAAGGTTCTGGGGAACCCCACCTACCGCTTCAAGCGGATCGGACTGGAAGCCGGGCCGCTATCGCAATGGCTATTCAGCGCTCTCGCCGAAGCCGAGTTACCAGTGATCTGTGTCGAGACGCGGCACATGCAGGCGGTGCTGAAGGCGCAGATCAACAAGACCGACCGCAATGATGCGCGCGGCATCGCTCAGATGATCCGGGCGGGACTGTACCGTCCGGTGCATGTAAAGACGCTCCGCAGCCAAAAACTGCGAATGCTGCTGACCCATCGCAAGCTTCTGCAGTCGAAGGCCATCGCCATCGAGAACGATCTGCGAGGTACTTTGCGCAACTTCGGCCTCAAGGTCGGAATGGCTGGCAAGGTGAGGTTCGAGGCCCGCATCCAGCAGCTTGTCGAGAATATCCCCGACTTGGCGGTATTGGTGGAGCCGCTGCTCATCGTCCGGCGGGTGCTCCGTGAACAGATCATCATCCTGCACCGCCGCTTGCTGGCTATCGTCCGGGAGGATGAGGTATGCCGGCGCCTGATGACGACCCCGGGTGTCGGCCCCGTGGTGGCGCTGACTTATCGCGCCACCGTCGATGTGCCAGCCCGGTTCCGCAAATCCAAGTCAGTCGGGGCGGTGTTTGGGCTGACCTGCTCCAGGTATCAATCGGGCGAGATCGATTGGAGCGGCAAAATATCGCGCTGTGGCGATGAGATGATGCGGACGATGCTCTACGAAGCAGCTCAGAGCATGATGCATTCAAAAAAATGGTCCTGGCTCAAGGCGTGGGCCATGCAGATCGCCAGGCGCCGCGGGATGAAGAAGGCGATCGTGGCCCTGGCTCGCCGGCTGGCCGTGATCATGCACCGCATCTGGATTGACGGCACCGAGTTCCGGTGGACCCGGGAGCAAGCCGCGGCAGCAGCATGAAAACAGTTCAGGATCAAACCCGATAGGAGAAAACCAGAGCTCCACCGAGCGGTGGAAAGATGTCCCTCGCGGGACGATGGATGAGGTGAGTTCGTATGTCTGCTTGGACCTGCCGTCACACACTGACGGCAAGGTCGTCCAAAAGATTGTTCCGCCTCGTCCTCGGATCCCATGATGGAAGGGCCCAGGTGCCGATTCCGAAGAGAAGCACGAGCCCGCGAGTGACATCGACACCGCATAGGTGGATAGTCTGAAAGCGCTTGACCCCGAATGGCCGATTAGAGAAGCAGACATTGCGTTGCGAGCATCGAGATCTGATTTTGACCCGAAGCGCCTATGACCATAAGCGAGTGCGTCCGCTCAAGCCCATGGTGGGGGGTGGTCAAATCTCTGGGGTATTATCGCCGCGGACCGGTGGTCCTCCTTCATACGCAAAAAATTCGGTATCAATCCGAAAAGCCCACTTGTGAGTTACGTCACCCCTAAGGTTTTAAGTCGCCTAAGAGCTTTCGCGCGAGGCCACTTGTCTTTCATCATCCGTCTCGGCCCTGCCATCTGATGCGGTTTCAATGTCCGTTGTTGGGGTAAAGCAGACATCCCGCCGCAAGGCCGCGACTTCCGTTTTTGGACGGTGGTCTCAACCGGTCGATGCAACACTTTATCTTGAAGGCGAGATGGAGTGTGGTTTGATGGCTCACATATTTCATAGAGGATTTACTGCGGCAGAGAAAACGGAGTTATGGGATCGCTGGAAGCGCGGAGAGTCGCTAAAGGCAATCGGACGAGCTTTTGGCAAGCAGTCATCGTCGATCTATTTTTTGGTGGCGCCGCATGGTGGGATTCGTCCTGCCGAGCGGTGTCGCTCCAGGCTGGCATTGACGCTCGCAGAACGCGAGGTGATTTCCAGAGGCGTTACGGCACGTCAATCGGCCCGATCGATCGCCAGGTTGCTTGGCCGCTCACCCTCGACGGTGAGCCGGGAAATGAGCCGCAATGGCGGCTGTGATCGCTACCGTGCGGCGCTTGCGGACGAGAATGCCTGGGCGCGGGCTCGTCGTCCAAAATGTTGTAAATTGGCGAACAGTCCGCGGCTACGGCGAGCTGTGGCGGGGAAGCTCAGATTGGATTGGTCGCCCGAGCAGATAGCCGGTTGGCTGAAGAGAACCCATCCTGAAGACGAGTGTAATCAGGTGTCACACGAGACGATCTACCGCAGCTTATTTGTACAAACACGTGGCGTGCTCAAGAAAGAGCTGCTTAGTCATCTTCGATCGAAGCGCTCAATGCGTCGCTCCCAGCCGGTTGATCCGAACGGCGACAGACGGGGGCATATCAAGGATATCGTCTCAATCCGTCAGCGACCGGCGGCGGTTGAAGATCGAGCGGTGCCTGGCCATTGGGAAGGCGATCTCCTGTCCGGGCCGAACAACAGCTACATCGCGACCTTGGTCGAGCGTCATACGCGTTACGTGATGTTGGCCAAGGTGGCCGGTAAGGACACCCGAACGGTCGTCACCGCACTCATCAAGCAGGCGAAGAAGCTACCAAAGGAGCTGTATAAGTCCCTGACCTGGGACCGGGGAAAGGAACTGACGGATCATCGCCGCTTTACGTTGGCGACCAAAATCGACGTCTATTTTTGCGACCCGCAAAGCCCGTGGCAGCGCGGGTCGAACGAGAACACCAATGGCCTGCTGAGACAGTATTTTCCGAAGGGCACCGACTTGTCGGTACATTCGCAAGCCCATCTGAACAAAGTGGCTCGTCAGCTCAACGAACGACCACGTGAGACCTTGCAATTTGAAACCCCAGCAGAGAGATTTAACGCCTGTGTTGCGTCGACCGGTTGAGCCGGCAGACCCGGAACGGACATTGGGAGCACCGTGGTTTCGGTTTCCCAAGCCGTTCATCAACATTAAATTTCGCGGAAACCCTTCCGCCAACGACCGTCGGGGGAAACTAAAGCCGGACTGTTGGTTGAAGTTCCGGGAACAACGGAGGCTTCGGAAATGAGGAAAGCAGCATTGACGTTAGCGACAGCTGCCACCATCGGCGTCTCTGCCTTGGTGGCCCCGTCACCAGCTCAAGCATGGAGAGGTGGTGGCTGGGGCTGGGGTGGTGGACTCGCGGCCGGACTAATTGGAGCGGCGGTGATTGGTGGCATAGCCTCCAGCGCCTACGCCTATGGCCCAGGTTACGGCTATTATGGCGGCTATGCCCCGGCGTATTACGGCGGTTACGCCCCGGCGTACTACAACTACGGCTACGCCCCCGCATACTACGGCGGGTACCGGTCAGGTTACTATGCTGGTCCCGGGTATCGGCGCGTTATTCGCCCCGCATACGCGTACGGCGGCCCCAGGTATTATCGCGGCGGGTATCGCTATCGCTGGTGATCGGCAGCGGCGCCCCTGAAGTCCGGACAACGAAAGGTCGCGGGGTGGCCATGCCCTTTTTCGTGCCCGCGGGTGCTTGAGTGATCGCAGCGAGCGGCGAGACGACCGTGAGCATTGACGTTGGCGGCAGACAAAGACCGATGGCCGGCGTGTCTCCTGCTGGCGGCACTTTTGAGACATGCCGACTGCATCGACCGATGTCCGCTATCGGGGGTATCGCAGAAGACATTTGCTCAGGCTAAGTTCGAGTCTGACCCGTAAGCGACATCACGGCGAAACCGCTTTTTGGCGTCGTGTCGCTGGATCGCTCACGTAGCCGATGGGGAGCGGCCGCGATTTCCATCGCTCAGAGCTCCACCCGGCAGGGAACTCGCATTCGCAGACGGAGTTGCGTAGTACAATCGGAACCGGGAAAGGTCACCCCATGATATCGCGCCGCACCTTCGTTCTCGCATTTACCGCCGGTGCTTCGCTAGCCGGTGCCTCGCCGGCCTTAGCGAAGTCCCGCCATTCGAATTGGATTCGAATGTTCGACACGGATAACGATGGCACGGTCGACCTCGCGGAGGCGAAAAAGGCCGCATCAGCGTTGTTTGACAAGTTAGATCGCGACCACGATGGCACTCTCGACAAACGTGAATTGGCTCGCAGATTGACTCAGACGGAGTTGGCCGCTGCCGATCCTGACCACGATGGAACGCTCACGAAGGACGAGTATCTCGCGGTAGTCGAGCAGCGTTTCAGTGCCGCAGATCCAGATCATGATGGGACGTTGGATGCCAAGGAATTGAACTCAAAAGCCGGTCAATCTCTTTTGCGACTTTTGAAATAGTCGCACGCCAAACTCCCGGGTCAGCAAACGTCTGTTTATCGGGGTAAACCGGAGTGCGCCGGGAGACCGGCAAGGAGTAGATGGTGGAAGTCCATCACGATGAAGGAGTAGCGAACCGCATCGACCCCGAGTCATGCGCAGATGCCCGCGAGGGCCTCGGCGAAGCGTTGACAGGGGAGCGCATAGGCCAGCCATTGAGCCGCGAAAGTACCCTCATTCTGGGTGCCGACGTCGTTCCGGTGACGGAAGGCAACACGGATGGGCGCGATAACGCGAGCGCCCAGACGGCCCGGCGTGGTCTTAGACACTGGCATGTGCGCACGCTCTTTGCTTGGGAACCGGGAGATCTCATGGTCGGCCAGCACCAGTATGCGTGCTGCACTGGCCCGCGTCGGGAAGGCGAGGAGCCGTAGCCGATGATGTACGATCATGAGAAGTCTGACCCCGCCATAGTAGCTGTGAAGCCAACGAACAAAGCTGGGCAACCGGCTGTGGAGTTGGTGGAGCCAAGGGCGGGGGCCGAGGGGAATGTGCGTCAGCAAAGCACGGGCCGGGCACAGTACCGGGGAACCGTGTCACAGGCGCTGGAGCGCATACGGCAAGCCGCAAGGCAAAGGAAGAAGGAGAAGTTCACCGCGCTCTTCCATCACGTCAGTATTGACCATCTCGCAGAGGCATTCTCTGAACTCAAGGGGAATGCTGCAGCTGGAGTGGATGGGCTGACATGTCGGGATTACGAGCAGCACCTTGAGCGCAATCTTGAGGACCTGCATGCTCGCGTCCATCGGGGAGCGTATCGGGCACTACCGTCGCGGCGGGTTTACATACCCAAACCGGATGGTCGGCAACGCCCGATCGCGGTCGCCGCCCTTGAGGACAAGATCGTCCAGAGGGCCACGGCTGCGGTGCTGAGCGCGATCTACGAGGAGGATTTCCTCGGGTTCTCGTATGGGTTCCGACTCGAACGCAGCACGCACGATGCGATGGATGCGCTCATGGTCGGGATCACCAGCACAAAGGTGAACTGGATACTGGACGCTGACATCCGCTCGTTCTTCGACACGGTGAGCCAGGAGTGGCTCATCAGGTTTGTAGAACATCGCGTCGGCGACCGACGTATCATCCGCCTGATCCAGAAATGGCTCAAGGCAGGCGTCCTGGAAGACGGAATCGTGACGGTCAGTGACAAGGGGACCGGGCAGGGATCGGTGATCTCACCGCTTCTGGCCAATCTCTACTTACACTACGTTTTCGATCTCTGGGCCGAGCGCTGGCGACGGCGTGAGGCAGCGGGCAATATGATCATCGTGCGCTACGCCGACGACCTCATTGTTGGCTTCGAGCACGAGACCGACGCCCGTCGCTTCCTCGACGAGATGCGTAAGCGGTTACAGGAGTTTGCACTGTCGCTTCATTCGGAGAAGACCCGGCTGATCGAGTTTGGACGCTTCGCGGTGGAAAACCGCAAGCGGCGCGGGCTCGGCAAACCGGAGACCTTCACCTTCCTGGGCTTCACCTTTATCTGCAGCAAAACTCGTCGGGGCAAATTCCAAATCAAACGAAAGTCCCGGCGCGATCGCATGCAGGCAAAGTTGCAAGCCATCAAACAGGAACTGCGACGGAGCATGCATCAGCCGATTCCCCAGCAGGGAAGATGGTTGCAGCAGGTCGTCACCGGTTACTTCAACTACCACGCGGTGCCGACAAACAGTTCGTCACTGTCCGCGTTCCTATTCCACGTTACCAATCTCTGGCGGCGAACGCTGCAGTGGCGGAGCCAAAAAGATGGGATGACCTGGGAGCGGATCAAGCGGTTGGCCGACCACTGGCTCCCGAAACCGCGAATCCTTCATCCGTGGCCAGAGAGTCGCTTCGCCGTCAGACACCCAAGGTGGGAGCCGTATGCCCGAATTGGGCCCGTACGGATCTGTGCGGGGGGCGCGAGGTAACTCGCGTCCCTACCGCGAAAAACATCTGCTCTGGTTGAGTGTTTCGCCTTTTGACCCAAAGGCAGACTTCCAGCGACAGTTTGATTTCGGCCTGCTTTTATTTTTGCGTGCATAGCAACACGATGGAGCAAGCCGAATGTCAAACGAGGTCCGCGATCTATTCGACCGATGGGAACGGGTTTGGCATGAAGGCCAATACGACTTGAAACCTGTCTGCGTCGGATCGCACTACATTCGACACGACGAACAGGGCGACCGGACTGTAACGCGAGAGGCTTACGCGGCTGAGCTGGCGAGCGTCCATAACGACCGACCGGGTATTCGCGTGGTGGTCTACGATCACTCCTTTACTGATGATCGCGCATGGTTTCGGTTCTCGTTTCAATGGCCGGACCCGTCGACCGGCGAGAAGCAAAGCCGGGCTGGGATGCAGAGCTACCGGATTGAGGGCGGCAAGCTAGTCGAGACGTGGATCACGATGCGCCCAGTGGGCACGTCATGGACAGAGGTTCCGCAACAAAGTTGGACGAAGAGATAAGGTCGCCTCACGTAGGAACGAAATAGCCCATTGCCGCGACCGGGTGCTTGTTCCAGTTAAAGTCCGGCCGGACATCCGCGCCTCTCTTGCCACAGCCTCGGCAGGTGAACCGGGGCTCGATGTCTGAGAGCCGAACGTCACCCGCCAACGTCGGCGATGAATAATCAACTGTAGATGTGAAGCAGTTCATATTTATAAATCGCCGGTAGAGCTATTCAGCGGCGTGCCCAGCGGTCGTGGGGATATCCTTGCCAGTTAGGTAAGCACAACTGCTTTTCATAAGGGCTTGTGATTGGTTACCTTTGATTCCCCTCGAATTGGACCGGCGATACAAACGGCGCTTTTACTCCTTTTTACGAACTGAAACGCGATCTTTTTTTCGGGGAGGATTGCATGATCATCAAACGCAGCGTCCCATGGCATACCTGCTCGACCTACAACAGGTTGGCGCACGTCCTCGAACGGCTCGGACTCGCTTTGATCGGGGCCTCCTGTGGGCTGTTCGTTGCAGGGGTAAGTAGCATCGACCTAATTGGTTCGGCTCAGGTCGTGCTCGCCATGATGCTTTACGGGGCCGCCGGCTTCTATCTCGGGATCGATCTGCCCCAAGCTCACCACATGCACCTGCAGCGACCGCACGGGCTGGGCATCAGTGCGGATAGGTTGGAGCTGCTAACTGCGGCCGGAACTTTCCTCATCGCGGTGGTGACGGTGGTGTCCATCTCCAATATAGTTCTGGGTGAAACCGTGAGCGCCCGAACGGCTGGCATCATCGGTTTGAGCTGGGTAATCAGCGCCACCATGCAGATCGCCGTCGGCGTCATCGCGCGAATAAAGTTAGCCCGTGCCGCGGAAACGGCGAAGCGCGCGCTCTTCTTCGAGTGATAGGTCACGAGAATTTCGGCTAAGGGAGTCGGAACATGCCGCTCTATATGTATCAGGCAGCCTACACAGCAGAATCATGGGCAGCGCAAGTGAAGAGCCCGCAAAACCGTGTTGAATCCGTTGGACGGCAGGCGACTGAGGCCGTCGGAGGCAAGATGGTCGGTGGTTGGTACTGCTTGGGCGACTATGACGTTATTCTGATTGCCGACGTACCGAATATCGAGAGCATGGCTGCCATCGCCGTAGCGATTGCGGCGGGTGGCGCAATCAAGTCCAGCCATACCACTGCGTTGATGACCGGAGTGGACTTTGTGGCGGCCCTGAAGAAGTCGGAGGCCGTCGTCAAAGGTTATAAGCCCGCCCGATAGAAATCGTCCGGCTTCGATCACTGCTGGCGTCGCCGAAAAGCTCGACCAACGGCGAGGGAACCGGAAGCACGCACTTGTCTGCTCTTGAGGGGTAGAACAGACATGCCATTCATACGGGGCCACTTCCGTTTTTGGCACTTAACGGACCTGCTGGCTCTTACGAATTAGTCCGTACCCCGAGGCTAAGCGGACATGCTCGCATTGCAATTGTGGGAAATTCCCAGATCGGGCCAGTGGCGTCCAGAGACTAGTTCGAGCAGGAATGCGTGAGTCTGCCGGGCTTCCCAAGAGACTCGGGAATGGGCCGGAAATCCCGGCTTTTCGCGCATTCGCTTTGGTCTCCGGACTCCCGCTCTGCCGAACTTGAGGCGGAAATCCCCGAAAGTCTCCGGCCGTTTCCGGGAATATTCCCGTTTTGGGGAGACTATCGCCGGAGACGGGTTCGACCAGGACTGCCGCCCGATGAACGCAGTCGATTTCGCAAACTGATAAGGCTTTTGAGTAATTACTTGTCCGTTTGTGTTTGTTCCCTGCTCGCGACGCATTTGGTCGGCTCGCCCTTGTGATCGCGGTGATCGAAGTCAGAGGCGGGTTTATTCGCCTCCTTCTCAGTAACTTGCTCCTGTCAGGGGTATTCGCCATGTGAATGGTTGATTACTGCTATGGCCACATTCTAAGGTAGGTCCTCGCTTTGGCCGGGGGAAGAATGGCTGTCGATTTTGGAAACGTTCCGCAGTGGATCACTGTGGGCATCGCCGCAATGGCAGGATGGCTGGCGTATACCTCCCTTCAGTCGCAGCGGGTCATTGCGCGACGCCGCGCAGCTTTCGACATGTTCCTCAAGACTGAAACCGACGAAAAGATGCTGACTGCCTTCGACAAGTTTCACGCCGGCATTCAGGCAATGAGGAAAGCATCAAGCGTTGAGGCATTCTGCATCTCCGAAGACAAAGAGACGCGTGAGCACTACTTCTGCATCCGCAAATATCTCAATATCCACGAACTCATTGCGGTCGGCCTCCGAGAAGAGGTCCTCGACGCCGACGTAGTTTACTTCTATTGGGGCGACACGCTCACGAACCACTACAGCGATGCGAAGCCCGTCCTCGATTTTCTCGCAAAGCGGGAGAAGAACAAGTACACGTACGCAGACCTGCACGAGCTGAATGCGAAGTGGGTCGCTCGAAAAGCAAAGGCTACCGGCTAAGCTTCAACCTGTAACGGCGACAATTTCGTGCCTCGTATGGCTACAAGTAAGTGGACTGATATGCTTTCGAGCAAATGCTTATCAGTCAGTGACAGGATAGATTTCTAACAAACGCTAGTCAGTCGTCCGAGCAAAAAATCAGAATGCTGGGTCGGGGGTTCGGGTTCCTCTCGCGCACAAGAAAAAGTACCTTGAATCAGATGCCGACGCCTCAAATCTCGATTTGCAGAGGCCGAACTCTGCCGATCGGCGCGAACACCAGACCGTCCGGTCCGACGCTTGTACCATCCGACGACCTTCGAACAGGACGAGGCTCGAGGTCCGACTGATCCCTCAACCGTCTAATGTCGTCGATTTGCATTCCGACGAAGCGGATTTGGCTGGCGAGTTCCGGTGGCATTGCGGCGGCGGCCACTCTTGCCCGGTCCAGCGTCAAATGAAGCAATCCGAAGGGGCCCACCACCGCGCCCAAGTATTTGATCGGCGGTTCGCCCTCGATTTCAATAGTGGCCGTCTGCCGCGGGCGCGCAGCACCTTCCAACCCGGCAACGCCGAATTCGCTCGCGAGATCGGGGTAACCCAACCCCTCCAACGTTTGAGCGACGTGAAGACGTGCAACGTCCTGCACCAGATGCTCGCGATCGCCGTCGGAGAGGGGTTCCCCGTCGGTGGACGGGTCGAGCACGTACTGGAAGGCATCGCGGTCGGGCTCCTCGACGCCCCACCGCGACATCACCGCCCAGCCTTTGACGCTGCGGGCTGTCCATATCTCTACGCCACTGCGACCAAAGCTCCGGATTTCGAGGACCACCCCGCCAATTTGCTTTTCCGCCGTTTTAAGAGGGCCCGGCAGGGTTTGCGCGGTCACGTTGCTTCGTTGATGCGATCCTTTGGCTTCGGCTACCGCCACCTGGCCCGGCTGTGCGCAGAACCAGTCCGGCATCTCGGCAGAGGAACCGGGCTTCTGTACGATCCTGGCTCTATTCGAAAGTATCGTCGGACTGCCGTCGATCGGCACGAACCACGTGAAGCCATGGTAACGCTGAAGATATGCACGCGCAAAGAAACGGCCGAAAAGACCGGAAAACGCCCGCCGCATTTCGATGCCGCGTCCGGGGCCGCGGCCCCTCCAAATGAGTTCGGTGCCGCCTGGGGCCAGCAGTTCGTCGAATAGTGCGGACATCGGCGCCGAGTTCTTACTTGTCTGCAGAATTTCGCCGATTGCGCATCTTGCGACGAAATCGGTGTCGACTTCACAAGTATCCTTTGGAAGACCCCACGGGGTTTTCAACTCCTCCGGACAAGCGGAGCGAGGTCGAACGAAGTAGCGGACGTTGTGAATCGGCCATCGTCAAGAACCTTCGGGCTCATCTCAGCGGGATCGGATGCGCGACCTTTGTCACCGCGCGGACGACGTTGGCTATCACACGCGCTGCACGGCCTTCTACGAGAATGCCGAGCTCCATCGAGTGGCGAGAAAACATCGTCATGTTCGCGCTCCCCACGTACGCGAGTGCGCTGTCGGCGAGCGCGACTTTTGCGTGGAATGTCTCGAATCCGTCGAGGGATTCCACCGTGTAGTCGAAACAGGAGATGCCGGCAGCGGCGACGTGGTCGATGACCGTACGCCTGGCTTCCCCCATTTGGCGCACGATGAGGTTCCGTGTTTTGGCACGCGTGAGATCGAAAAGGAACAGAACGAACGACAACCCGTCCTTATTGAGGAATGGTGTCATGACCGTAAGGCTGTCGACAGCGTTTTCAGCAACGGTCTTTAACGCATCGCGAGTCGAGAGCAGCGAAGCGTATGCCAAACCGGACGTGGGCAGCGCTGTCGCTATGGCACTTGGGGCCGGCGGCATTGTAACGACCGCCGTCGAGGTCTCCTCGTCTGGATTATTGGCCCGCATTGCAGCCGCGCCCTCCAGGAACGGCACAACTCCGTTTGGAATGGGGAGTGGACCTACACGCCATCCGTTTGGGACCGCTGTCAGCCAACGTCGTCCGACGAAATCCGCCGCCACGCGTACCAGTGCAGGGCGCGATGCGAATGTCACGCTGTCGGCATCGATCGTTCCGCCCGCCCGGTCCGCGACCAGTCGCGCCAGGTCGGCGGCAACTGCGCAGTCTGAACCAAGTGACACGACGAGTGAGCGGGACAGCGATGCCCCCAACGCCGAATTCATCGGACGCCGCCCGCCCGCTCGTTTTGGAGCCGCCTTGCGATTTCATAATAGCCGACCAGAGGGCGTCCGGTGGCGTCCCATCTCGGAACGCCGCGGCCGATCAGTACGGAGCGCGAAAGCAGTTCGTTCCGCGTGAGGCAGGCGTTCTCCGGAATGAGCACGCAGTCCGGGCAGGCGCCTCCACGATGATTGCCCACTCATGGCGGATTTTGTTGATTTAGTCGCCGCTTTGTTTCGGACTCCTCCGCTTTCAGGGTCATGGTCTATTTTTTGGGG
This sequence comes from Bradyrhizobium ottawaense, assembly GCF_900099825.1. Classification (NCBI taxonomy): domain Bacteria; kingdom Pseudomonadati; phylum Pseudomonadota; class Alphaproteobacteria; order Hyphomicrobiales; family Nitrobacteraceae; genus Bradyrhizobium; species Bradyrhizobium ottawaense. The sequence goes on from NZ_LT629693.1 coordinate 6,023,477, forward strand.
TGTTGTCTCAGGATCGGGCCGGGCATCGGCGCCGATTTCTTTGGAGCCGTCATGCCGACACGGGGCAAGCGGCTGGCATCGCTCGAAGCTTTGCGAGCTTCCTCAGATTCTGCGCCGTGGCCGCGAGTAGGAACTCGTCTCGCGCACCGCTCGGACCGCGCAGTCTAAGGCGACCGAGTCTGAGGATGCGCTTGAGATGGGCGAACAACATCTCGATCTTCTTCCGGCGATGTCGCGAACGCTCATAGGCCGGCGTGATTGCCAAGCTTCGGGCAACATCCCGCGCATCTTCGTCGAGGTCATACGAACTCACCTCATCCATTGTCCCGTGAGGGACATCATTCCACCGCTCGGTGGAGCTCGATTTTTCTCCTATCGCGCTTGATCCTGTACGATCAGCATTCTGGGCGTTGGTGGTTTGATGGAGGCAATCCGGGCATAGGATCGCCTCATCGTTGCCAACCTCTACCGCCAACCTCAATCTCCGCGTTTTTACACAGGCTGGACCCAATTCGGACATTGCGGGCGAGTAGTTGGCGCGAGCTGCAACTGGAAAGAGTTTGTTAACCTCGTTGTTGTCTTATCATTAGCGCCGTTGATCGAACTGGTTTTGATTCGCCATGCAGCTTCTTGCTTCGCGAACGTACCCATTTATCGATTCTGAATCGCTTGAGGAAAATCAGGCACGCGACTCGCTTTTCCGAACAGACCGCGGCGCGTTTGTATTGCACTTGTCATCTAGCCGCACACCGAACGACGGCGACCGTCTGGTATGGCTCAGTTGCCGTTCCGCGTTGATATGGATCAATAACACCACTGAGGATTTCGGGACGGAGTGGGAGTAGCGAACTACGACACTAGTTCGTCCTGCCATTAGCGAATTGTGTCAAGCTTGGCTTGGTGATCTCCGGTAGGGAGGTTTTCCTACACCAGTCAGTCATTAGTTGTCGAATTGCGAGATTGAGACCTGCGTTTTTTAGTCGTCAGGTTTTTGCAAAATGCTTGTTCATTTCGTCACCGATGAACCTACGAAGATACCGGCCATCCGGGCGATGCTGGAACCGCGATATCACGTTGTCCCCCAGCTGCTGGGAGGTGGTGTCACGCAAATCAGCTCAAACGGCGCGCTGATGGTTGATGCAGACCTGCGCAAGAAGGTTCGTGTCGAACAGATCAGGCTTGTTTTGCTGGAGCTGAGTTGCATTCCTGAAAAGCTGTTTATCGTTCGGAACCACGCTCGTTCCATGGTTGCGCAAGCGTATGCGCTCGGAGCGACCGCCGTGGTGTCGCGCCCAAGAGAAATCATATTCAAGCTGGCGCAGATTGAAGTCGCGGAGAAGGCAGCACGAACCGACTTTGCCATTAACTCACGCGAGATTGCAGATGGCGCGGCGACCTTCTCGTCAATGTTCTCGGCCGTGCGGTGCGTTAAACCGATAAACCTTTCAGACGCCGAGCGCGCAACGTCCGAAATCATCAATAGCATCGCGCAAAGCGGGCTTAGCGCGTGGCTTGACCACGTGCGCCGCTATCATGAAGGAACGTTTCAACATTGCTTGCTGGTAGCGGGGGTGGCAGTCGGCTTCGCAATGGATATCGGGTTTGCCAGCCTTGATGTAAGGCGACTCGGAATAGCAGCAACCCTCCATGATATCGGGAAGGCCCGCATTCCCTTATCAATTCTCGACAAGCCCGGACGCCTCGACCCAGCTGAAGAAGAGATCATGAGACGCCATCCGGTCATCGGATATGAGTTATTGAAGGATATCTCAGGCGTTAGCCCGGAGATTCTTGACGGAGTGAGGCACCACCACGAATATCTCGATGGTTCTGGCTATCCAGACGCGCTGATGGCACCGGAGATTTCCGATCTAGTAAGATTACTGACGATTTCCGATATCTTCGCCGCGCTTATTGAGTCGAGGCCGTACAGCGCGGCAATATCCCGCCAAGATGCCTACAAAATCCTTTGCGGTATGGACGGAAAGCTGGAACGATCGCTTGTAAAGGCGTTCCGGAACGTAGCGCTTGTGGCGTGAAGCAAATCCGTGGAAGTGAGACAAATGCCGCGTTCACAAGCGTAGTGCCGTTCTTTGTTCAAGAATATCATCTCATCGAATAATGGATAAGCTTAGCATGGATAAGCCTGAGCCGCTGCACGATCCACCAAATTGCATCAATTGTGGTGAGAGGATGTGGTTTTCTTGCACCGAGATTGAGAAGCCCGGGTTTGTCCATCACGTCTACGAGTGCAAAAAGTGTCGGAGTACCCAGAGCTTCGTAAGGGCCAAATAGGTCGCTTCGTTGGCCGAGAGATCTGACCGTGCTTTCGATCTTTGTATGTCCGAGCAGAAGCTGGACGGCCCTGAGATTGCCAGTCCGCCGGTAGATGAGAGTAGCTTTTGTGCGTCGCAGTGGGTGCGTCCCGAACTACCCTGGGTCCAGTCCAACGCTGCCAATCCAATCCGAAACAAGGCGTGCGTATTACCCATGCTTTTCCCCACGGTTTGGAAGCGCTCGGAGGACTTCGATCACCTCCCCGGTGAGAAGTCCATTAAGAAATCGAGGATACTCTGTTTGTGTCGATAGGTCACAGGAGGTGCACTTGGTGCAGCCCCGGCAGTTGGCTCGCGTTCGACCATTAGGCAAGCTTTATGGTGTGGCCAAATTGATCGTTGGTCCCAAAGCTCCCGTTATTGATTGCTGCGTTGTTACCCATTTCCCTGGTGCGCCCGCCTTGAATCTTACTAGCAGGTGCATCGCTTAGAACTTCTGGCGGGCGATTGGCGCGATGTCATTCCTGCATGAACTAGAAGGTGCGGTGTCGCGGGGATCGGCAGAGAGCCGCGAGCGAGCGTTGTGGTATGCGACCGATGTATTGATAGCCGGCCGTTATACCGACGACGAGATTTGGATGTTCGGAGAGGTAATAGGCTTGCTAGAACGGGATATTACCGTAGCGGCCCGCGCCCAACTCGCGAAACGACTGGCTCGAGTCGACAATGCGCCCACACGTGTCATCAAAAAACTTGCATTCGATGACTCGATCGATGTTGCAGGCCCTGTACTTCGTCAGTCCGAGCGTCTCGATTGTCGAACCTTGGTCGCCAACGCCAAATCCAAAAGTCAGCTACATCTGCTCGCAATTTCTCAGCGAAAGTCCATAAGCGAGGACGTTACGGATGTGCTTGTGACACGAGGTCACAACGAGGTTGTGCGCTCGGTTGCAAAGAACGACGGTGCCTGCTTTTCGGATTTTGGCATCTTGCACATGATCAAACGCTCTGAGAGCGATTCGATTCTTGTCGAGCAACTCGGCCACCGCAAGGACATCCCCAGGCATCTATTCCAACAGCTGATCGCCAAGGCGGCTGACAACGTTAAGAAGAAGTTCGAAGCTGAACACACGGCTGAGGCGAGCCAGATTCAAACCATGGTGACGGACGTCACGGGTGCACTGCATTCGAAATTCGGGCCCGCGTCGAAAAGCTATTTTGATGCAAAGAGGAACGTGGCAAGAGAGAGATACGTCGGTGATCTGAATGAAGGCAAGATCTTTGAATATGCTCAATCCCACAAGCTCGAGGAGGTCACGGCGGGATTGGCATTGTTGTGTTCATTGCCCGTCAATATGGTCGAACGAGCACTGATTAACAGGAGCAAAGAAACGCTGCTGATCTTGGTTAAAGCTCTCGGCTTCTCCTGGGAGACCACGATGTCGCTGCTGTTTCTAGGCGCGCAGGACCATCGTATCGTTTCGCATGATCTAGGTGACATGAAACGAGAATTTGCTAACCTGAACATTGAAACGTCCCGAAGTGTTCTGAAGACCTATCAGTCGCGCAAGCTCGCCGCAGGGGCTGATTCCGGAGAACGTCGTCTGCCGCAATTGCATGGTCAGTGACGCGGCACTCTTGTTCGCTGTGCTTATGTTGCGTTAGTCGGCCGGCTTTTTACCATTTCAATCTTCTTTATGACCCTCTGTACGGCCGCAGCACGCCATCTCGTTGTGGCCGGCATATCCGCGGCTTGCGTTGTCGCGAAGGGGGGCCACGCATCAGCGCTTTTCCCGGCTTTCTCGTAGATGCGAAGCCGCAACGGTGCGCTTGGCATAGAAGCCAAAATTAGGACACCCGTAAAATTTGCCTGGTATGCTTCTGCTCCGAAATCGAAGAGGCATGCGGTGGACGATAGCAGGCGGGGCCTAAGACGCCGCGTCTTTAAGGACTGGGTAGTTCAGGCAAAAGGTCTCGGCACGGCTTGTACGCAGTCTGTCCAACGATGGCGCTCTTTTGAATGCAGAAATAGCAGAAACACCGGAGCACCTGACGCTGGTGGTCGTTTCCGAAAAGCTCGTCAGAAAATGCAGGTCATTTGGCGCGATGGCAAGAAAATGGGCGTCGCGTTCATCTGACACTGCACCGGAATTTATCGTGGATCCATGCTGTTCGTCCAAATGGCTCGCCAGAACGTGAGCTTGTTTCAAGATCAGTATTTGATATGATCAATATGTTGAAGCGCAATATGGTCGCTCGCGGTCCCGTCGATATGATTGACGGTAAGCTGAGCATGGTCGCCTTGCGCAAGTGTGATGTTGTGATCAGACTGCGCTGATCCGTCAACCACTAGTCCGGTCCAGCTTTGGACGATGTGGCCGTCCGGCGCGTATTCCGTCAGATTGAAACTCGCACTCTGCCCAATATTGTGAAGATCGACAGCGTCGGTCCAGTCGTTGCTGCCTGTGATCGCGATGTCTCCGCTATGTGAGGAGATGAAAAATGTATCGTTGTGGTCGGCGACCGCTAAATTTAGGTGTTCGCTGATTGTCTGACCGTGCGCGTCGGTCGCCGTGACCGTGATTGGGTTGTTGCCTATATCGCTGTTGGTTGGGGTGCCCGAGATGATGCCGGTATGCGCATCGATGCTGAGGCCGGTTGGCACCGTGGCCGAAAAGGTCAGCGTATCGCCGGCTGCAGGAGCGGCGAAGTGGCTCGAGACATCAAGCGAGAAGCTCTGGCGTTCGTGAGCGCTCTGGTCTGCGATGGGCGTGGCGGTGGGCCCGCTATCGCTTACTGCAAGATGGAAACTCTCGCTGATTGATTGACCGTGCGCATCGGTCGCCGTCACTGTGATAGGATCGCTTGCAGAAATGGCGGAGATCGTGAACGTACCGTCTTGTCCGGAATACGCCGTCCCGTGAGGACTGAGGGTCTCGATGAGCTGATAATTACCGTTTTGGTAAAATATATTGTACTCAAGCCCATTGGACGTGAACAGGAGGCCGCCGTAGTCGAGTGACGGGCTGCTGTTCGAAAGCAGTACGTTATCGTAAATGAATACGCCGTCCGGACTGATTGATTCGGCTGAAGGGTTGGGATTGCTTATCAGACCGCTGATCGTCGCGCCGTTCAGCCCGACGACGGATCCTGCAATTCCAGTGACGTCATATCCTCCAACGGCATCGAGCGAGTTAGCGGTGTTGAGCTGTCCTGTAACCGTAAAGGTGCCGTCGAACGAGGTAAAATTAAAATTGTAGGCATGCGCATTGCTGGTGTAGTCACCGTCGGTCGGGGTGCCCGAGATGACGCCGGTATGGGAATTGATGGTGAGGCCGGCCGGCAAAGACGCTGAAAAGGTCAGGGCATCGCCGGCGGCAGGGGCGACGAAGTGGCCGGCGACGTTGAGTGAAAAGGCTTGCCCTTCACCAGCGCTCTGGTCTGCGATGGCGGTGGCCGTCGGGCCGCTGTCGCTGACCTGGAGATGGAAGCTTTCGCTGATCGCCTTGCCGTGGGCGTCGGTCGCCGTCACCGTGACCGTGTTGTTCCCGTAGTCGCTGTCGGTCGGGGTGCCCGAGATCGTGCCGGTGTGGGCGTCGATGCTGAGGCCAGTCGGCAGCTTGGCTGAGAAAGTCAGCGCATCGCCGGCGACAGGAGCGGCGAAGTGGCTGGAGACATTGAGCGAGAAACTGTTGCCCTCGTAGGCGCCTTGGTCGGAGATGGTGGTGGCGGTGGGGCCGCTGTCACCGACGGCAAGATGGAAGCTCTCGCTGATTGCCTTGCCATGGGCATCGGTTGCCGTCACCGTGACCGCATTGTTGCCGTAGTCGCTGTCGGTCGGCGTGCCCGAGATGACCCCGGTATGAGCATCGATGCTGAGGCCGGTTGGCAGCTTGGCTGAGAAGGTCAGAGTATCGCCAGCGGCGGGAGCGGCAAAGTGGCTGGAGACGTTGAGCGCGAAGCTCTGTCCCTCAAAGGAGCTTTGGTTTGAGATGGTGGTGGCGGTCGGGCCGCTGTCGCCGACGGCAAGATGGAAGCTCTCGCTGATCGCCTTGCCATGGGTGTCTGTCGCCGTGACCGTGATCGTGTTGTTACCGTAGTCGCTGTCGGTTGGGGTTCCCGAGATGACACCGGTATGGGCGTTGATGCTGAGGCCGGCCGGCAATGATCCAGAGAAGGTTAGCGTGTCGCCGGCAGCGGGTGCTTTGAAATGGCTTGAGACATTCGACGAGAAGGCGTGGCCTTCAAGGGCGCTCTGGTTTGCGATGGCGGTGGCGGTCGGGCCGCTGTCGCCGACGGCAAGATGGAAGCTCTCGCTGATCGCCTTGCCATGGGTGTCGGTCGCCGTGACCGTGATCGTGTTATTGCCGTAGTCGCTGTCGGTTGGGGTTCCCGAGATGACACCGGTATGGGCGTTGATGCTGAGGCCGGCCGGCAATGATCCTGAGAAGGTTAGCGTGTCGCCGGCAGCGGGTGCTTTGAAATGGCTTGAGACATTCAACGAGAAGGCGTGGCCTTCAAGGGCGCTCTGGTTTGCGATGGCGGTTGCGGTCGGGCCGCTGTCGCCGACCTGGAGGTGGAAGCTCTCGCTGATGGCTTTGCCATGGGCGTCGGTCGCCGTGACCGTGATCGTGTTGTTCCCGTAGTCGCCGTCGGTCGGGGTGCCCGAGATGACACCGGTATGGGCATTGATGCTGAGGCCGGTCGGCAGCTTGGCTGAGAAGGTCAGAATATCGCCAGCGGCGGGAGCGGCAAAGTGGCTGGCGACATTGAGCGAGAAGGCTTGGCCTTCGAAACCACTTTGATTTGCGATGGCGGTAGCCGTCGGGCCGCTGTCGCCGACGGCGAGATTGAAACTTTCGCTGATGGCTTTGCCATGGGCGTCGGTCGCCGTCACCGTGATCGGGTTATTGCCGAAGTCGCTGTCGGTCGGGGTTCCCGAGATGACGCCGGTATGGGCGTTGATGCTGAGGCCCGCTGGCAGCTTGGCCGAGAAGGTCAGGGCATCGCCTGCAGCCGGGGCCGCGAAGTGGCTGGCGACATTGAGCGAGAAGGCCTGTCCTTCAAAACCAATTTGATTTGCGATGGCGGTAGCTGTCGGGCCGCTGTCGCCGACGGCGAGATTGAAACTCTCGCTGATGGCTTTGCCATGGGCGTCGGTCGCCGTCACCGTGATCGGGTTGTTGCCGAAGTCGCTGTCGGTCGGGGTTCCCGAGATGACGCCGGTATGGGCGTTGATGCTGAGGCCCGCTGGCAGCTTGGCCGAGAAGGTCAGGGCATCGCCCGCGGCAGCGGCGAAGTAATTGGAGACGTTGAGCGAGAAGCTATGGCCCTCATAGGCGCTTTGGTCTGCGATGGCGGTTGCGGTCGGGCCGCCGTCGCCGACGGCAAGATAGAAGCTCTCGCTGATCGCCTGACCGTGAGTATCGGTCGCCGTCACCGTACCTGGGTTGCTGCCGAAGTCACTGTCGGTCGCGGTTCCCGAGATGACGCCGGTATGGGCGTCGATGCCAAGGCCCGTCGACAGTTTGGCCGAGAAGGTCAGGGCATCGCCGGTGGAAGGTCTGAAGTGGCCTGAGACATTGAGAGAGGAGGTATGGCCTTCATAGGCGTTCTGATCTGCGATGATGGTTGCGATCGGGTCGCGATCGCCGACGGGAAGACGCGAGCTCTCGCCGATCGTCTGGGCTTCATGTAACCCCGCTTCGGCAGAAGCTACGACGGATCCGGATTTACTTACGATTTGCAGAGTTGGCGCATACTTGGCCTCTGCGCCGTGGTGCAGGTTCGGATTTGTTAGATCGTATCCGCTTTCATCCCCTTGGTTGCTGCGCGCGGGTTCGACCACGCCCTCTGCCTTCCGAATGACCTTGTCCGGTCGGACCAGCAAATCATCTAAAATGTCATTGTTGGGCATGAATCACCTGCAAACGCAGTGGCCGTCAAAGATCGATTAAAAACGCTTTCAGCTAACCTACTGGCAATTGATTAAATCCGTGCCAATCGACCCAAGGTAGCCTGGGGTCAGGCTTTAACGATTTGGAAACAGATTTTTCGCCCAGCGCGCGGGGCTCCCGACGGCCAAGTTTACCTTAACGTGACGCTAAGCAAATTCAGTCAATGGTTAGGGGTGTTTTAATGTAACGGCGTATTGGTTGTGTTCATTAAGCGTTTCATCGCGGAAGCAAAGCCGGGGCTTTTGAGCCGTCGGTCGGCTCGCGCGGCGCGCAAGAGCCCGGTTAGCTTTGTATCCATAGGCGGAGCCCTCGTTCGCGAGCCAACGGTTCCGGCAGCGGTCTATTTTGCGTCCTTTGTCATTAATCTCCTGGCCTTGTCGCTCCCGCTTTCGATCATGCAGGTGTACGATCGCGTTATTCCAAACCGATCGTTTTCGACGCTTGCATGGCTCTTCTTTGGTCTCGCGATAGTGCTGGTTATTGACTTCGTTTTAAAAACGTTAAGATCGGCTCTCTTGTCCTCGCAGGCGGTGCGCTTCGCCCGAAACGTGGAAAACGAAGGGGTCGCCCGTTTTCTTCGCGCGCCCAACGGAGGGTTTGAGCGCGAACCTGCCGCCGTGCACGTGAACCGCTATGGCGCGGCAGCCGCACTGGCTGATTATCACAGCGGCCAGGCACGGTTGGTCCTAATCGATCTGCCGTTTGTGGGTATCGCGCTTTTGGTGATGGCGATCGTGGGCGGCGCAATGGTGCTCGTGCCGGCAAGTCTGTTTTTCGGGTTTGCTGCGCTTGCCATAGGTCGCGCTCGCGAATTCCGAAGGATACTCGATACGCGCACCACGCAGGATAATCGGAAATATGATTTTATCTCCGAGGTATTGACCGGGATTCACACGGTCAAGGCTATGGCGATGGAGCCGCAGATGCAGCGCCGCTTTGAGCGGCTGCAGGAAGCGGTGGCGAAAACGACGATGTCCTCTATCTCGACTGGGCAAGCAAATCAAACCGCCGCACTGCTTTTCGGAAGCGTCGCGCAATTGGTCGTGGTGGCGATAGGGGGCTCACAAGTCATAAACGACCAGCTGACAATGGGAGCTCTAGCGGCTTGCACGATGCTGTCGGGTCAAATTCTGCAGCCTCTGCTGCGGGCGATTTCTCTCTGGACCGAGAAGGAAACCGTGGATCATCGCCGAGCCGAAGTTAAGTCGCTCCTCGATCTACCTTCAGCCGAGGCTCCTTTCGAAATTCATGCGTCGGTGAAGGGCAATATTCGATTTGAGAACGTCGTCTATCGACATCCAACAGATCTCAATCAAACTTTGGCGGTTCGCGACATTTCGATCGAAGCCGGTGCAATGATAGGCCTGAAAGGAAGGGAAAGTTCGGGGCGGACCACGCTGCTAAAGTTAATGCTGGGGGAGATTGAGCCAACCTCCGGTCGCGTCACGGTCGACGGGGTATCAACGTTAGTCTCGCAATTTGCGGCGATACGCCAACACATCGCCTATGTCGGAGCTGTACCCGCCATATTTTCTGGCACGATCATGGAAAATCTCACTTTGTTCGCTCCGGAGAAGCGCGATTTCGCGCGCAAGATGGCGCAACTCCTAGGTCTTGAAGCAACGATCAATCTCCTCCCAGATGGGTACGAGACGAAGCTTGGCAAAGGCATCGGTGACGATCTGCCTATGTCGATCGCGCAGCAAGTGAACATCGTCCGAGCGCTGACAAATCGTCCGCGCGTGCTTGCGCTCGATGAGGCAAATATGCTGCTGGATGCGATTGCCGAGCCCGCGCTCATTAAGGCGCTGAACGTTCTCCGTGGCAGCTTGACCGTGCTTGTTGTGACGCACCGTCCGTCGCTGTTGGCTCTGTGCGACCATCAAGTTGCTCTTGAAGACGGTTGTGCTGGTTGGTCTCTCTCCTCCTTAGGCAATACGCGGAAGGTGGCGACGTGACGACGCATAGTGACCCAGGATCGCCTCTCGTCGGTGCAAACCAAACCCCGGCGTCGGAGCTGATTGAAAATCCGGTGCACGCTAACTTGGCGCGGCTCGCCGCCGAATTTGCGAATGTCTCAGACGATTTGTCGTGCTCCCCGCAAGAATCTCTGATTTCCACAATCAACAGTATCGTTCATCCCGAAACCGCCGCGGAGGCCTGTCTGGCCCCGACGCTCGCATTGTTTGGCTGGGCTGGCGAGGGACGCCTGATTCAGGAGGCCCTGCCGCATTTTGGTCGTATCGACAATGTCGAGGCGCTGCGTAGCGCTCTTTCTTTATTGGGTTATGGGACAACCCGAAAATTCCTGAAGCAATCAAAGATCAAGTCCCACTCCATCCCATGTTTGTTCACGCGCGACGGTACCGACATCACGCTGATCGTAGACCGTGAGCCGGACGGAACCCTTCTTGCATTCGACGGCAAGTCCACTTCCTGGAAAACAATAGAGCCAGGGAAGCAAGGTGGTTGGGCTTACTTTGTTTGGGACCAGTCGGTTAAGACCGAAACCGTTGAACCAGGGGCATCCTGGCTATTTTCCGCAATTAGACAATTCAAGCCGACAATCGTAGCGACCCTCGGGTTTAGTCTGTTGGGAAACCTCGCAGCGCTTGCGCTGCCGATCTTTGTCATCTGCGTGTATGATCTGGGAATCGGCACGAAGTCGATAGATACCGTGATTATGCTGGCAATAGGCGCCGGCATCGTAATCGCCACGAACCTTGCACTGCGCAGCGTTCGCGCGCGAGCGATGGCGTATTTTGGTGCCCGGATCGACGCTCTCATTGGCATGAAGGCCTTCGAGGTGATCCTCAACATGCCGGTTTCAATGGTCGAAGCCGCTCCGGTCGGAACTCAAATCTCGCGACTGAAGCAGTTTGAGAGTATGCGAGATGTCTTCACCGGAACCTTGGCTTCATCAATTGTCGATATTCCATTCATCTTCATCTTTCTCATTGCTATCGCGACGTGGGGCGGGAATCTTGTCTGGGTGCCGGTGTCACTCATTGCGGCTTATGTTGTGCTCTCCGCGATAACAATTCCGGTGACCCGAAATTATATTCGAACGATCAGTACCGCCAAGCAGCGTCGCAACATTTTGCTTCACGAGATCTTCACCAAGCGCCGTGCGATCCGCTCGCTAAGCGCCGAACACATTTGGATCGCACGGCATCGAGGTCTGGCCCAACTGATTTCGGACCAGACTCATCGGGCGCATAGGTTCAATAACGCAGTGCAAAATATGGGAGAGCTGCTGGTCAGCATTGCCGGAATCGCGACGCTTGGTCTCGGTGCGGTAAGCGTGAGCAGGGGTTCAATGACTTCAGGGGCACTGATTGGCACCATGGCTCTGGTGTGGCGGGTGCTGTCGCCGCTTCAATCGACCTATCTCTCCTTGCCCCGGCTAGAACAAGCGCTCCAGACCTTCAAGCAAATTGACCGGCTCATGAAGATCCGGAGCGAACGAGATGTGCGGGCGCCACGTTCCTTTTTCCGGCAATTTAGCGGGAAAATATCCTTACAGCGCCTTGCCTTTCGTTACGCGCAGAGCCAGGAGGCAGTACTCCGTGGTGTGCAACTCGAGATCAAGCCAGGCGAGATGATCGCCATCACAGGCGCGAGCGGCGTTGGCAAAACAACACTACTCAGACTTATAGCGGGGCTTTATCCCCCTAGCCTTGGCGCTGTACTGGTCGACGGCATGGATTTGCGGCAAATTGATCCGACCGAATGGCGTTCTCAGATAGCATTTTTACCAGAAACGACGAATTTCTTCTATGGCACTTTGGCGCAAAATATTCGGCTCTCCCGACCGGATGCAAGTGACGCACAGATTGTGCGGGCTCTAAAGGAAATGGGACTGGACAGCGAAGAACAGTTGATGGGCGAGGGCATCGAGCGCCGGCTCACGGCTGCAGATATTGAAAATTTCTCGGATGCCTTGAAACAACGGCTGGCGCTGGCGCGCTGTTTCATAAAGGACGCGCCCGTTTATTTGCTGGACAATCCCGCGGCCTCTCTCGACACAGCATCAGAATTGCACTTGCTTAAGAAGCTTGCGGCGCTGAAGGGGCGTGCGACGGTCCTATTTACGACATTCCGCCCGAGCCATATGCGATTAGCCGACCGCGTGATCCTGTTGAAGGACGGACAGGTATTATTGGATGGGCCGCCGGATAGGGTCTTGGAGCGCATATCCGCGGCAGCCTAATATTTTCTAAATCCAGCGGCATATTTTATTAATGCGAGCTATCTATAATTTGCGTGTCTTGTATCGGCCATTTTTGAGGCTTGAACACCTTGGTTCCAATGCTTGCCCGGCGGACAGAAGTTGCACGACGTCTTACCCAGCCACTCGTGTTGGAAGACGGTCGGCCGCCGCGTGTACTGGTCGCGACCCTAATTACCATCTCTGGCTTCGTCATTGCCACGATCGTTTGGGCGTCCATGACGCGGGTTCGGGAGGTTACTATCGCGCAGGGTCAAATCGTGCCACGGGGTCAAGTTCAAACGGTCCAGCATCTTGAGGGTGGAATCGTCGCCGAGATTTTTGTCAAGGAGGGCTCGAGGGTGACGGCCCAGGAGCCCCTGATTCGGCTGCGCCCGGAATCATCGGTTGGTGAACGAAACCAATTCGAAGCCCGACGTGCAGCTTTGAAACTTCAGCTTATCCGCCTTGAGGCCCAGAGCCGCGATGAGACACCGGGCTTTGACGACTTGGCTAAGAAATTCCCAGATTTGGCTTCAGAGCAAGAAAAGCTTTATGTCAGCGCAATTATCCAGAGGCGACAGGAAAAGGCAACGTTGGCTGCCAAAGTCGCTCAGAAGCACGGTGAAATTGCTATGCTGACATCTGGGCTGGAATCTGCGAGCGCTCAGATGGAGGTCCAGCGTGAACTGGTCGAGATGCAGGATAGCCTGAAAAGCTTGGGTACTGGATCACGAAAGAGTTGGCTCGAGGCGAAGTCTGCCTATCAGCGCAGCGATGGTGATCGACTCACTCTCCAGGGGAGGCTCGATACAGCGAAAGAGGCCTTGATAGAAGCCGAAAGCAGCTTGTGGGAAGCTGATGCCAAGGCACAGCAAAAGCTAGGCGAGGAGAGGGTTAAGGCCGCCACTGATCTGGCAGAAACTGAACAGCAGTTGGTCAAGCTTGCCGATCGTTCCGATCGCCTGTTAGTTCGGGCGCCCTCCGACGGGATCGTACAAGAACTCGCTCCGAAATCGATCGGAGAAGTAGTGCGACCTGGCGACCTCGTGGCCCGGATAGTCCCAACAGAGCGGGAGTTGGTCGCTGAGGTGCACATCGATCCGAAAGATTCTGGCCACATACGTGCGGATGCGGATGCGGAAATTCGGCTTTTGACCTACGACAGCACAATCTTCGGTCCCGTTCGAGGCAAGGTCGAATATTTGTCGGCTACGACATTTTCGCCGCCGCCCACGCAACAAAACCCTTCGGGCCAAAATCAAGGTGCTGCCGAGCCCTACTACAAAGCTACGATACGACTGCTGCAGGACCACGTGCGCTCCGGCACCACCGACTATCCAATTACGCCAGGAATGGTGCTACAAGCGCACATTCAGACCGGCTCAAAGTCAATCATTCGATATATGTTCAAACCGGTGTTCAACTCGCTGGACGTGGCATTTACCGAGCGATAGCCGCGCGATCCCCCTGAAGGATCGCCGGATCGACCGGCTCCGCATTACGTGCTGTTTGCCCTCCCAACCTTCACATCAGGCCGGTTATTCCGGGTCTTGCCCCGGTTCCCGGTGGGATCCGCGGACGTCAACCCGCCTGACGCCACCACGGCCGGTCCTGGCATGCAAATCGTCAGACGGGACGTAAAACATGACATGCAAGGACGCCGCTGACGCTGGAACGCTCAAAGACGGTGGACGAGGAAATTTCGGCCAAGGTCATCGACTATCTCGACCGCAACGGCCCCAAGAAGACCAATAAGCCGTTCTTTATCTGGTACAATCCGGCGCGCATGCACATCACCACCGTATTGCCGCCGAAAAACGAGGCCATGATCGGTGAGCTCGGCGGCAAGGACTGGGGCCTCAACGAGGCCGGCATGAAGCAGATGGACGACAACATAGGCTATGTCCTCAAGAAGCTTGAGGACATGGGCCAGTTCAGCAACACCCTTATTGTCTTCACCACCAACAACGGCGCGAGAACATCACCTTTCCGGACGGCGGCCCACCCCCTTCAAGGGCGGCAAGCTGACCACCTGGGAAGGTGGTATGCGCGCTCCGCAAGTGGTTCGCTGGCCGGGTCACATCAAACCGGGCACCATGCACCCGGCCTGACCATCAGGCAGCATCTGAGAAAGTTTCGCTGGAAGAACCCGGCAGACATTGCGCGCTATCGCGATGGCCTCTTCCGCGCCGGGCTTCCCTTGGGGTGACCGGCCTGTGAAATGCGCACTCCGCAATACCCCCAAAAGCCGACATCACGGGGACAGCTCGGCATGTCCGTTTCGTGCCACAAAGCGGCTCTCACTGCCCGAAGTCCGACTTCAGCTTTAGCCCCGAAAGCAGACACCCGGCAGGCAAGCAGGCATGTCTCAAAAGTGCCAACAAAAGACTCACGCACCGCAGCAATTTAACAGTCTATTCGATCACCTCGTCGGCGCGAGCGAGGAGTGCCCGCGGCGCGCCAGGCGTGAATTTCTGCAATCCGATTAAGATTGATGAAACCAGATTTATTCGTTTGATCGCGGGTTGTCTTAACTTGCGTGAACTAGAATTGTCCAGCGTTAGCCAAATGATCGCGTCAAATTTTAGGGATCATGGCGATGTACACAATCATCCATGTCGAAAAAGGCTGGATCGTTTGCGATGGGCAAACCAAGCTCATTAGATTTAACCGGAAATCCGTGGCGGTTCGGACTGCCCATGATGCAGAAGAACTTCTGCGCACGAACGAAGCAGCAGAGCATAAAACAGCAAAACCCATTCCGGCGGGCAAGGTAGCTATTGCCCGATGATTCGGTCGGAATCAGTCGAATCTTTCCTTCGCAGGCACGGCCTCACGTAGCTAGGCCGCGTAACTAGACTCTTGCGATCAAACGTGACGGGTGTAGATTCTGCCCTGCAGTGCTGAACTTCCAGCCAACGGGAGTGATTGCGATGCGAACGGACAAGTCACGTTACGTGGACTCTGTTTTGGTGGCTGCGCTTTTCATGCTGGCTCTATCGGGCGCGATGGCCATCCACCGGTTCTTGGCATCTAACCCAACCGCCGAAGGCATCCAATTCCAGACCGTGCGGTATTGATGGGATTGTCTGCGCCTTGACACTAGCAGACCGGGTCGATGACCGCTCAGGCGTTGCCTAGATTGCGAGTGCTGTAGCTCGTTACTAGCACTACTTTGGTAGATTTGGCTTAAGGCGGCCTGCGAGCAGCATCTCACAGTGCGTGCATCGTAGTGGTGGGGGCCGCACGAAGAGGTTGAGGATGGCTTGTCTAATGGCCGGCATGCTCGGTTGTGGCGGTGGGCCTGAGACTCTTTTTTTCCGTCCCGCTGCGGTGAGGCGGCGGGATTGAAGGAAGGCGTAGGCAATCATCGTCATCAAGGCATGTCGGTGTAATCCGGCCCATGACCTGCCTTCAAAATGGTCGAGCCCCAGTTCTTCCTTCAATTGCTGATGCGCCTGTTCACAGATCCAACGCGCCTTAACGGCAGCTGCCAGTGTCTTAAGCGGAACGTCAGCGGGCAGATTCGAGATGTAGTACTTCTGCTCTCCGCTCGATCGTCGTTCGCCCAGGATCCACACTTCATCGCCAGGCATACGCTCGACACCTTTATCGAACACGCGGTGCTTTGGGCCGTCCGCGATGCGGACGCGCCGTGCAGCGAAAAGGCATGTCAGCGGGCCCTTTGTACCCCCGCGCCAGCTGATCTTCTGCCACTTTACGCCGACCAGCATCGTCTCGGCTGAAACTGGCGACATATCCGGGATATGGTGTTTGCGCGGCTTACGGGCTTTCTCCGTCGGAAAGATCATGGTGACATCGGTCGGATAGACTTTCTGGCGCCGCGACATACCAACTGCCCATAAGAGGCCGCGTTCGCTCAGAGCATGACGGAACGGCGCGCTCGATCCGTATCCCGCGTCCGCCAGCACACAGCCAAAGCGAACACCGGCGATCACGCGATCGATCTCAGCCAGCGCGATCTCTGACTTGGACCGTGCCGTGCGATGCTCGATTGGAACGCCGGCGCGCTTCAGACGTACCGGGTCGCTCGTCCAATTCTCGGGAATGAAAAGACGTGGCGCCACCATCACCGGCACCTCACCGCGCGCAAGTGTCAGCGACACCAATGGTTGGCAATTCGCCGTCTTACCGAGAGTTGATGCATATTGTGGAGCTACACCAACCGAGCGATCGCCCTTCTTCGGCATCGATGTATCGTCGATGACCAGCACTGCATCTTTGCCGCCGACGAGCCGGTCGGCCTGAACGAGCAATTCTGCTTCCAACGGCGCCGCGTCCCAGACGCCATCAGCGATGAAATGATGCAATTGGTCATAGTCGCCCGGCGCCAGCCGCGCCGCCATTGGTTGGACACTCTTGCGATCACCCGGTCCAATCAGTCCGGCGACATATAGCGGACACATCCGCCGCCGAGCTTTGTGACCCAGACAATCCAGAAACGGCTCAAGCCAACGCGCAAGCTCTTCTTTCCAGTTCGACGGTCTGTCTACCATGGCCGGCCCTCCAAAAGCCGACCACCCATGAATCATTGAAAACCTGATTCGGGAATCCTATTGAGCGATAAATCTGCCAAAGTAGTGCTAGATCGACCGTCCATCTCCAAGTGCCCCGCATATTCGATGCCGCGATACGTCATAAGAAAAACTCCAAGAAAAAATTGCTGTCCAATTACTTGAAAACGAAAATTTAATGCAAAGTCCTAAGGTGGACAGCAAATCCCAACCTGAGGGCGAGCGCAGCAAATCCACGAAAGGGGATTTTTAAGTGTCGCAGAAAGCGCTCCAGAGGCCGATCGCTATGGGGATGAGAGCGACGCAAATCCATAGAGCGGGCGCGCTGAAGCTTAGGCCGGCAATAAGGATCCAAACACCGAAGCCGACGATTAAGGCTGAGATCGCATAGGCGGCCGCTTTGTCCATGCTCAATCCAAAAGCAAAACTGGGATCGATTGCCATTGCTACTACTTGCTACAGGCCAAAACGTTCCAATCAGGACTTTGGCCTCGTCTTAAGCCTGAGCTGGACCTAGCGGGCGGACGCCGTCGATTAATATGTTCCCGTCAGCGGCAGTACTCGTTGCAAAATCGCGCCGAGGCAAATGAGCACCACGAGCAACTTGAGCAGGTTTGCTAGTCGACCATCGGTGGCAAACTTGTCGATGGCCCAAAAGCAGATTGCGCCGACGACGACGATAATCAAAACTCCTATCAAGGCTGAAATCATGGCAACCTCGTTGTGCTGTCGAAACTCATTTCCCCTTCGCCTTGGTCTGGTCGACCCGATCTTCGCGAAACTCCGGTGGTCCCTTGGTAAGCCTGCGCCGGCGCTGGGCGCGTTCTTCCGGCGGTGCGGCAGGATCGATAATCTTTTCGATGGCCTTTGTGGCGAGCTCCTGAGCGCGCAATCTCCGGCCGGGCTTGCCGATGGGCTGCGCGGGCGTCTTGACCCTGAGCCCGAGCGCGACTAGGCGGCGAATGGCGTGCGCTCGGGTAATGTTCTTGTCGGGTGATGATGCGATCCAGGCATCGATCGCGGCGAGTTCAGTGGGGTGCCAGCGCTCGCCCACTTGCGTACCGCGCCCGGTCGTGGCCGGCCTTCCCCTTTTCTTCTTAGTGATAACCCGAATTGACTTGGTCATGAATTATGGTTACCACTAAAGCAAGTCGAGGGGAAGCTGGAACCACGGACCGGGAACTGGTGTTTGCGGTTATGCACACAGCGGAAATGCTCACGGCACCCAAGGCGCACTATGAAGCGGCACGGTACGGTGAGAAGAGGGGTGCTTCGTGAAGCGCTGGCGCCGATCGCGCTGAAACGACCTGCCGCCCGGCTCACCCCCGGGGCGGTTTTTGTGATGCCGGCCACACCACGCGGCTTCGGTCGCGGGCCTCGGCGAGAGGCCCAACTGACGCGGCCTTACTTGGGTGGACTTAATCCGCTTTGGCTCCAGCCTGTATTGGCTGATAGGAACGGATCCTGAGCCAGCACCTTGTGGACGTGCTCGCACTTGGGGCACTCAAACGTCCGCAGATCGGACCCCGCGGGGCCAGGTTCGATACGGGCCAGCATCATGCGCCCGCCCTGACACTTTGGGCAGCGCGGTCGCTCGGTCGGGAGAAGCGAGGGGTCTTGCCGAATATGAGCTAGGGGCATGTGACGCATCCCTTGATCCGGCGGAAGTGCAACACTCTCAGTCACCGGTAGAGGCCGGAGCGGATCGGTGATGGAACTATGATGGAACCAGTGCGGTTCCGCCGCTGTTCAATTTTGCTCATTCGCGAAAAGTTAGTGAGAAGGCTGCCCCCACAACTGAGGCGGACTTAGCTACGCCTGGCATCGACTGAGGACGCCATCTTGAGCCATTCCTCAGCGAGCCGGTGCCACGCCTCCTTATCGATAGGACTGACCGCCTTGGCGGCCTCCTCTCGGCATTCCTCGGCCTGCTTGCGAAACCCGGCTGCATGATCATCGGACATGGCAACCGGATAACGCACCAAGGGGTACTTGGACCCTCGCTCTGACGAATTAAGAAAGAGTCCTTGGAACCATTGGCCGAAGAAAAATCTTGGAATAGTCGGGTGCGCCCACCGCCGCGGCGCTAACTGATCCGGAACGGCCTCAGCCTTGCCCCCCCTTACGCTGGGGCCGTTTCTTTTTGACAGGCGGACGCGCATGCGCCGGTGCCGATCGGCTGGCACCACAATGGCCCGCCACGAACTTAAAAGGCCGCAGGCATTTTCGCGCTGCGACCTACCGGGCTCAAAATAATTTGGTTTTACAAAATGGTTGATCCGCCGTTCAGCCCCGGTCGTCAAAGACTGAGCCAAATTTTTATGAGCGGGGAGTCAAAACCGTGGTTCCAGCCCGAGGAACACGGCAGGTGTTGCAAAACTGCAGCGCACGAACACCACGAAGAACGGAAGAGGCCGCCAACTGAGGCGGCCTTACTGCTAAGTCGGGGCTGCAAGCCGGGCGATGAAAGCCACTCGTTCATGTGGATGCGGTCTCCTTACATAGTCCTGTTTTTTCTTGATGCAGCCGTCACAATAGTTGGCTATCGTGGTTCCATCATCGGCACACCCAGGTAGTTATCCGATGACTGTGAGCAGAAGACTCGCGCCTTAAGTGAGCGCGAGCACCCATGCTCAAAAACGCTCCCCGCCCGATCTGCCGGAAATGTGGCAAGCCGATGCACTTCGTGATCGTCAAGACAGGCGGTCGCAAATTTCGCTGTATCAGGTGCGATAACATCGACCCAATGCAGGTCCCAGACTTTCAGGCAGGGGCCAAGAGCGAATTGCGGTCGCCGAAAACGACATGAAGGCCGCCTGAGTTGGGGCCCTCTTTACTTCGAATGTCGCCTGTTGGCACTTTTGCGACATGTCGGGATGGTCTGGCAACGTCTGCAAACCGACGTGAATGACCCATACGTCACATTGTTCGCTGGCCCTACGGTAATACGCCGAAGCAATCCGGGACATCTTCCCGGGGACGCATTTGAGCGGTTACAGTGCTGCCTCGTCGGCAAGACCAACTCGCTGCGTCGCCTCATTGTCGCAATACAAGTTGATAGTTTGTGGGGAAGGCGATTGGCTGTTGCCATCAGTCCGGCTTATCTGGTGACCTAACACGATTGCCCGGAAGGCTGTTTGCTGTCGGCAATCAAATTTCTGTTCTGGGCTGCACATTGATCGAAAATCCAGCAACTACTGCCGCCGAGGCAGCGCGACAAGCTCCGCCGGGTAAGCTGCAAACTCTCGGCTTGTCGGCGCTTGGCATCGTATTTGGCGATATCGGGACCAGCCCTCTTTATACGTTCAAGACCATTCTCGGTACCACCGAAGGCGCTCCCGACGCAGGTGTTATCCTGGGCGCGCTTTCGCTCGTGCTCTGGACTCTCTTTATCATTACAACGGTCAAATATGTCTCGTTCGCTATGCGCGTCGACAATGACGGCGAGGGTGGCATTCTGGCCTTGATGGCCTTGTTGGGAGTTAAGAAGCAACAGCGGCCGACCATCGTGGCAGTCGGCCTGTTCGGGGCGGCTCTGATTTACGGTGATGGGGCGATTACGCCGGCGATTTCGGTGCTGTCGGCACTGGAGGGCCTGAACATGGCGACTCCGGTATTGCAGTCCTATGTCGTTCCCGCCGCCGTTGCGATCCTGCTCGCGCTGTTTGCCATCCAGTCGCTGGGAACAGCAGCGATTGGCAATTATTTTGGCCCGGTAATGCTGCTCTGGTTTGTCGCCCTGGCGTTGATGGGGATTTCAGGCATTGTCCAACATCCTTCCGTGTTCGCCGCACTCAATCCTGTCTACGGTCTGTCGTATCTGTTCTCACATGGGGCCACCGGCTTTCTGGTTTTGGGCGCGGTGTTTCTCTGCGTCACCGGCGCTGAAGCTCTCTATGCCGATATGGGTCATTTCGGTAGGCGGCCCATTACACTGGCATGGTTCGCGGTCGTCTTCCCCAGTCTGATCCTCAACTATGCCGGGCAGGCGGCGCTGGTTCTTGAAGGCGTCCCGACGGACGGCAATATTTTCTTTCGGCTTTGTCCCGGAGGTCTCCTGATTCCGTTCATCGCGCTTGCGACAGTAGCGACGATCATTGCCAGCCAATCGATTATAACCGGGGCTTTCTCGATGACACGGCAGGCAATTCAACTCGGCTGGCTGCCAAGGCTGCGGATCAAGCAGACCTCATCGGAAGGTTACGGCCAGATTTACGTCGGTGTCGTCAACTGGCTGCTAATGATCGTAACCCTCGGGCTCACAATCGGGTTTGGCAGATCCGATAATCTAGCGGCTGCCTACGGCATCGCGGTTTCGCTGACGATGCTGATGACGTCGGCACTGCTTTTCATTGCAATGCGCGAGATCTGGGGTTGGAGCATGTTGGCCGCCGGATCTGTCGCAGCCTTCTTTCTCATCGTCGATTGCGCCTTCTTCCTTGCCAATCTAACCAAGATCGCCGAGGGCGGATATGTACCGCTGATCTTGGCTGCTTCTGTCTACAGCGTGATGTGGATCTGGCATCGCGGAGCGGCTGCCGTGATGACCAGAATGCATGAATCTCTGATCCCCGTCCCGGAATTCATGAAGGATATTCAATCCAAAAGCATTCCACGCGTTCCCGGTACGGCCGTGTTCCTGACCAGGACCGAGCGGGATACGCCGCCCGTCATGATCTGGCACGTCAAGCATAACCGCGCATTGCATGAACATCTCTTCGTGCTGCGCGTGGAAATCCTGTCAGTGCCGTGGGTCGCGCCCGGCAACCGCATGACAATCGACGAAGTCGCGCCGAATTTCTGGCGCGCGGAAGCGCGTTTCGGCTTCATGGAGCGCCCGCATATTCCGGAACTGCTTACGGTCGGCAAGGCGTTGGGATGTACTATCGATCTCGACGACGTGACCTATTATGTGGGACATGAGACGGTGGTCGGCCGCGAAGACGGCATGGGCTTGCCTGCCTGGCAGGAGCGGTTCTTTGCTGTGATGGAGCGCAACGCCGTCCATGTTAGCGACTTCTTCAGCCTCCCCAGCGATCAGGTCGTTGAGATCGGGCGGCAGGTTTCAATTTAGACACCACGACTAAGCTGTTCCGTCGACGCTCTCGATTGCTGCGGCGCATGAGTCTCTTGTTGGCACCTTTGGGACATGCCCGCTGATCCTGAGAACGTCCGCTTATTGGGGGTGGACCGGAGTGCGCCGGGAGACCGGCAAGGAGTAGATGGTGGAAGTCCATCACGATGAAGGAGTAGCGAACCGCATCGACCCCGAGTCATGCGCAGATGCCCGCGAGGGCCTCGGCGAAGCGTTGACAGGGGAGCGCATAGGCCAGCCATTGAGCCGCGAAAGTACCCTCATTCTGGGTGCCGACGTCGTTCCGGTGACGGAAGGCAACACGGATGGGCGCGATAACGCGAGCGCCCAGACGGCCCGGCGTGGTCTTAGACACTGGCATGTGCGCACGCTCTTGCTTGGGAACCGGGAGATCTCATGGTCGGCCAGCACCAGTATGCGTGCTGCACTGGCCCGCGTCGGGAAGGCGAGGAGCCGTAGCCGATGATGTACGATCATGAGAAGTCTGACCCCGCCATAGTAGCTGTGAAGCCAACGAACAAAGCCGGGCAACCGGCTGTGGAGTTGGTGGAGCCAAGGGCGGGGGCCGAGGGGAATGTGCGTCAGCAAAGCACGGGCCGGGCACAGTACCGGGGAACCGTGTCACAGGCGCTGGAGCGCATACGGCAAGCCGCAAGGCAAAGGAAGAAGGAGAAGTTCACCGCGCTCTTCCATCACGTCAGTATTGACCATCTCGCAGAGGCATTCTCTGAACTCAAGGGGAATGCTGCAGCTGGAGTGGATGGGCTGACATGTCGGGATTACGAGCAGCACCTTGAGCGCAATCTTGAGGACCTGCATGCTCGCGTCCATCGGGGAGCGTATCGGGCACTACCGTCGCGGCGGGTTTACATACCCAAACCGGATGGTCGGCAACGCCCGATCGCGGTCGCCGCCCTTGAGGACAAGATCGTCCAGAGGGCCACGGCTGCGGTGCTGAGCGCGATCTACGAGGAGGATTTCCTCGGGTTCTCGTATGGGTTCCGACTCGAACGCAGCACGCACGATGCGATGGATGCGCTCATGGTCGGGATCACCAGCACAAAGGTGAACTGGATACTGGACGCTGACATCCGCTCGTTCTTCGACACGGTGAGCCAGGAGTGGCTCATCAGGTTTGTAGAACATCGCGTCGGCGACCGACGTATCATCCGCCTGATCCAGAAATGGCTCAAGGCAGGCGTCCTGGAAGACGGAATCGTGACGGTCAGTGACAAGGGGACCGGGCAGGGATCGGTGATCTCACCGCTTCTGGCCAATCTCTACTTACACTACGTTTTCGATCTCTGGGCCGAGCGCTGGCGACGGCGTGAGGCAGCGGGCAATATGATCATCGTGCGCTACGCCGACGACCTCATTGTTGGCTTCGAGCACGAGACCGACGCCCGTCGCTTCCTCGACGAGATGCGTAAGCGGTTACAGGAGTTTGCACTGTCGCTTCATTCGGAGAAGACCCGGCTGATCGAGTTTGGACGCTTCGCGGTGGAAAACCGCAAGCGGCGCGGGCTCGGCAAACCGGAGACCTTCACCTTCCTGGGCTTCACCTTTATCTGCAGCAAAACTCGTCGGGGCAAATTCCAAATCAAACGAAAGTCCCGGCGCGATCGCATGCAGGCAAAGTTGCAAGCCATCAAACAGGAACTGCGACGGAGCATGCATCAGCCGATTCCCCAGCAGGGAAGATGGTTGCAGCAGGTCGTCACCGGTTACTTCAACTACCACGCGGTGCCGACAAACAGTTCGTCACTGTCCGCGTTCCTATTCCACGTTACCAATCTCTGGCGGCGAACGCTGCAGTGGCGGAGCCAAAAAGATGGGATGACCTGGGAGCGGATCAAGCGGTTGGCCGACCACTGGCTCCCGAAACCGCGAATCCTTCATCCGTGGCCAGAGAGTCGCTTCGCCGTCAGACACCCAAGGTGGGAGCCGTATGCCCGAATTGGGCCCGTACGGATCTGTGCGGGGGGCGCGAGGTAACTCGCGTCCCTACCGCGAAAGGCGTCTGCGCACGGTCAAAATGACGCGTTTGACCCTCAAGAGCCGTTGAGGCGAAGCGCCGATCGAGAGCGTTTCGCTGTTGTTAGCCTGACCTATTCCGAGCGGCCTGCAGCATTGGGTTAGAGGGATTGGTGTCAAAGCGGAGTGATCGGCCCTACCGCGTCTATGACGGCGATGCCGGGTCTGTGCCTCGAACGGCGTCACCCCCATGCTAGGGTAGCGGCGGGGTCCGCAGCTCAGCCCTTAAGAAGATACATTCGGGAGATTGCCGTAAATGGGCTGTTTCCGGCGTTGGGTGCGTCAGCGGCGACCTCGACTGATTTGTTACCGTTGACCGCCGCAATTCCGACCGCGAGCATCTGGGTTTGTCCGCCGCTTCCGGCATAGAACCAAGTGTTGGTGAAGCTAGCGCCCTGGTCTGTGAGGTTAAGATAAATGACGGGAGCCGGTGTATCCGTAGCGTCGATCGCCGGCCCCACCTCATTGACTGTACACTTATACCAAGGCATTTCGATTCTCCTTACTTGCGGCGGTAGCCTGGTTGTATTTTGCTGCCCCTCAAGGACACGTAAACGGTCCGGCGGTTGCAGAGGCGGTCTTGTGGCTCGTCTGACCGGTAGCTGTGATCTGAAACGTCTGACTTGGCTGCAGCTGTCCGAAGGGCACCGTTATCGGACAAAGTCCTTCCGGGACTACTCCGGAAAATGGCACACTAAACTCACCGAGGCTGTTAGCGGTCCCTAGGACCGGGAATGTTGCTGGCTGCTCCCCAACCACGGACCACACGACGGCGATGTCAACCGGCTCGTTATTTCCGAAGTTGGTCCCGGTGATCGAGAGAACGAAATTGCCCGAGGAAGGAATTACGGCTGCAGAGAGAGTGGCGGCCGGAGGGGTGTCGGGGACCGTGACCAGAATCGAGTTCGACGGCGCCGAATAGCCAGCGTTATTGAAAGCTGCGACGTAGATCGTGTAGTCATGCCCGCCATCGAGAACCATGTAGCCCGTCGTTGAATTGGCCGGGACACCATACTCGCCTGGCACGCCGTTCGGCTGCTGTTGAAATACAAGAACGAAGCCATCTTCGTTGTCCGAGTTATCGTTCCAACCAACGAATAACTGTCGTTGGCTCGGGCTAAGCGCAGGCTGTATTTCAATGAGGTGCAAGTTGGTGGGCGCCGCGGGCGGCCGGGGTCGCATTTCGTGGATGCGGTCAATTTCCGTATAGGGCATGCCCCCAGCGTTCGGCCCCGTGGCGACCACATCGACGGCATTGTCACCGTTGATCGCAGCAATTGCGACATCGAGCATCTGATTCTGGGCTCCATCAGCCGCATAGAACCAGGTGTTCGCAAAGCTCCCCTTGGTATCGGTCAGGTTGATATAAACGACCGGCGAAGCTGTTTCGGTTCCGTCGACGGCGGGTCCGACTTCATTTACGGTGCACCTATACGATGGCATCCGCCGCCTCCTAGCTTCGCATTAAAAGGTCTGAACGTAGACCAATTTGGCGGGCTTGTGAGCCTGGCGCCGATCCTCGGAGGCCAACTATAGCATACGCGGCGAGGGCTTCACACATGCTTGATGGAGGAATCCCGCGCGGCGTTCGCAAGAAAAAAGCCGCCGAGGTGACCCAGCGAGCAATCCCTAAAATTTGAGATATATTTGCAATTCGATTTCAGGAGCTAGCCCGTCTTATTCGCCAGAGGGCGCCTGAGAGGCTGGCGAGCGTGGTGTAAAGCGCTGATGCGGCGTAGTGGCGTATCGCCTTCGTAAACTCGCCACTCCCATCGCGTTGGCTCCAAGGGGATTACTGTGATTTCAAGCAGGCGTGGGTGGGACTTCTTGGCCATCCAAGGAATATGCAATGCGGATAGAGCAGACGCCGAGCGGCTGTTTGGCCGTACTTCCCCTTAAGTAGTACCCCGTTGCGACGCGCTCCGCGTTGTGACGGGTTTTTGCTGCGGTGCATGAGTCCGTTCATGATGCTGTGGACGGCTCCTCCACCGGCACGAGAGTGCCACGGATGTGGGGGCTGTTAAGGCTCCCACGATTCAGAGGAGCGAGCCATGCAGACGATTACGACAATCGGTTTAGACATCGCCAAGTCGGTTTTCCAGGTACACGGCGTTGATGCAGCGGGCCAGGTGGTCATCCGTCGCCAGTTGAAGCGGCAGTCTGTGCTGGCGTTTTTTCAGAAGCTGCCATCATGCCTGGTTGGCATAGAGGCTTGCGCCTCGTCTCACCATTGGTCGCGCGAACTTCAGGCGCTCGGCCATACCGTTCGGCTGATGCCGCCGGCCTACGTGAAGCCCTATGTAAAGCGGCAGAAGAACGACATGGCTGACGCAGAGGCTATCTGCGAAGCGGTCGCTCGAGCCAACATGCGGTTCGTACCAACGAAGACGCCTGAGCAGCAGAGCTGCTTGATGCTTCATCGCACCCGCCATCTCTTCATTCGCCAGCAGACCGCGGTGATCAATTCGATCCGGGCACATCTTGCCGAGTTAGGCATTGTCGCGCCGGTCGGACGCAAAGGAGTGACCGAGCTGCTGCATATTGTTGCCGACCCGAGCGACAATCGGGTGTCAGAGGTTGCCCTACCCCGGAGCCAACCATTGATTCGCGCGGAAGGCGAATCAAATTTCGGAGTTTCAGAAATTCGGTTTGGTCGTAGGTCTTGGCTCCAGAGCCAGTGGAGAAGGTTCCATTCCGTTTGCGATCCCCGCCCGTCTGCTTCGCGCTATCACCGCGCCGGAAGGACAAAGATTTGGCCGGGATGAATCAGATTCGGATTGCGGATCTGCTCCCGGTTCGCCTTGTAAATGACGGCGTAGTGCGTGCCCACACCATAGGTGTGGCGGCTGAGGCGCCAGAGGCTATCGCCGCGGGAGACGGTGGTGGTTGCGATCTTCGGCACGACCACGGTGGAGGGCGAGCCTCCGTCTGGCAGAACGGTCGCCACGGCGGCCGCCAGCTGCGGCTGCTGTGCAGCGGCAGTGTCCGGCCGCTTGGAGGCTGTGGCCTGCGCCGGCACGGACGCCGTGACCATCGTGTCGGGAACGTTGAAGGGTACCTCGGCGCGTGCGCGCACCGCGCCGGAATTGGGCTCCACCTCGTCCAGCCTGACGCGGTAGCTGCCGGGCGCGACCCCTTCATTGATCGTGACCGCAAAACGTCCATCCGCGCCGGCCGTTGCTGACGCAACAAAGGTGTCGTTGAGATAAAGCCTCACCGCGACGCCGGGGCGCGCGCGGCCGCTCGCATGGAACTTGCCGCCTGGCTCGATCTCGACCGATTCCACAACCACTGCGCCGGCCATCGCCTTTGGCGCAGGCGGCTGCGACAGCACGACGGTGGGTTTGCTCGGCGTCATCAGCGCCACGACCGGCCGGTCGGTCGGTCCCGGCTCAATCGCCACCGCCACGCTCTGTTTGGACGTGGTCTGCCGGCCGTCCGGCTGGTTAGAGCGCAGCGTCAGGTCATAGGTACCTGGAGGAAGCCGGGGTGGGACCATGGCGAATTGTCCGGATTGATCCGCGACCGCGCGATCATGCAGTTCGCCGTTGCGCAGCAGTTCCACTGTTGCGCCCGGCATCGCCCGGCCCGCGATTACCGCTTCGCCCGTCGGTTCGATGCGGGCAATGTCGAACGCCGGCACGCCGTCGTCGCTGTCCGGCGGTACGGACGATCCGGCCAGCGCGGCCGCCACGGCGTCTGCTTTTGCTTGCGCCGCTGCGAGCGCGTCCGGACCCGGATCTTGCGCGCCCGATGCTGGCTTAGAGACCGCCGGCGCGGCTGTTGCGGCCTTGGTGTCAACCGGCGGCTCGCGGCGGAAGTGCTGGATCGCGAAGACAAGCGGGATACCACAGGCCGCAACAAACGCCAGCAGGACCATTCGGCTCATCGACGTGGCGGTCATGATGTTCGTCCATCGGCCGGAACGTTACCTCGTCGGCATTGTACAGCGTTTTCCAGCAAAGTGGGGACCGGTTTTGCGCGCCAAGAATACCCGGCTAAGGAGGGGCAAGCTCCGAGCGACGCGAACGCGGCAAGCCGTCAGAGATGACACACGCCGGAAACTAACGGTGGCGGGTGCTTTGGCCCTATAAACGCTCGTTGTCGTCCTTTCCTAGCATCGCCCGCCATTGGCCAAGCCTTGGCAGGCCGCCTGCAGGCGCGCCGTACGCTGGGATACTTTCCTCCACGTTGGCCCACGTGGAGAAGGTTCGACCCCAGTTCCTCTCCCTCCAGCGAAACGAACCAAGATTCAGAATTGCTGCGGGACTGCTTCGAGTCTTTCGGGTGCCTTTTCGTCTGTTGTGAGCTTAGTAAGACAAGGGCGAAATGGCCGGTTTCCGCTTACGACGTCATCTGCTGGATTCTCTATATGCGAACAGGCCCGAGATCGGCGATCTATCGCATCCCGCCTGATCGCATCGTCTGTCCACGTATCGTTCGGTCATCAGAGGTCAACCGTGCGGTCTGGTCAGGAACTCCTGATCGCCGCCGAGCCAAGCTTGCGGCGAAGCCGTCCAGGAGGTCTGGCAAACGCCGGGCGCGTCCTGACAGGATCTGGCCGCCATATGCTGATCGAGCAACCCTGCGAGCGTCGTATACGCCGACGGCGCCAAACCGGGCGGCGGTGCGCCGCCTCTCAAGTCCGACATCGTAATGGTCGGAGGATTGGCTGGCGAAATCGATTGCTGCGGGCTTGACGTGATCGCCGGCCCGGCAATGCCGTGGATCGGCGTTGCAGGACTCGGTGAGCCACCGGCTGTCGCCGCTGGTGGGTCCGTGACCGTGAGGGTCCGAGAAGCGGAGTTCGCCGTCTCTCCGGACGTCGTATTGCTTGCCGTCACCGTCAGTGGGGCAACCGGATGACCCGTGCCCGTGTAGCTCGAGGACAGCGTGAGCCCGGTGAGAGGTTTTCCTGCCGTGGAGGCACTCTCCGTAATAGTCCAGTTATAGGTGCCGTTCGATTGCAGCTGCCGGCTGACAGTGTCTCCACTAGGAGCCGTTATCCTTTCGTAACTCGGCACGCCATTGATCTTCACCGACACTCTGTCGTCGGGATCGACGGGCGTTGCCGTAATTCCCAACGCTACCGAACCGCCCGCCAGCACCGTGAGCGAAGGGCTTGCGATCGTTAGCGTCGGCGTCTCAGCCACCTTCTCCTCATCGACTGTCAAGGCGTGGCTAGCCTGCGGTGATGAATTACCGGCCTTATCCGCGACATTGGCGGTCACGGTGTAGCTGCCATCGGCCAGAGCCGTGGCCTGTGCGCTCGTCACCCTGACAGACCAGGCATTGTTCTGGTCTGTAGTGGCGTAGCTGTCCACAACGGTATTTGCGCTATTGAGGATATTGATGGTGACGGCCTGGCCGTTCTCGGCATCGGTCGCAGTGCCGCTGATGGTGAAGCCCGTCGAGGCTTTCGCGGCATTGATAATGTTGTTGCTGGCGATCGTGTTGATGGCGATCGTTGGCGTCGTGGTGTCGATCTGCAAGATGCCGGCCGGGTTGTAATTGGTCGCGCCCGACAGATCGGCGTTGTTGGTCGCCGCGTCCTTGATCGTCGCGCCGTTCAGATTGAGCGAGGACACGACGAGGTCGGAGGTGTTTTGGCCCGTCGCGACCGTGTAGCTGAAGGTCAGGGCTGAGGTGCCGGAACCGCCGACATAGGCCGCAGTCCCGCTATCGTTGAGCGCGAGCGTCGGCGAGCCGCCTGCGGTATTGACCGTCACGGGCGCGCTGAAATTGACGGTCAAGGTCACCGCCTTGCTGGCGTTCAGGTCGCCATTGCCGTTGGTGATCCCAGTGCCCGAGGTCACGATCGAGCTCACCGAGGGCGCGGTCGTGTTGAGCGTGTAGGTCACGGGGCTGCTCACGCCGGTATTGCCGGCCGGATCCGAGTCCTGCGCGGTCAGCGTGTTGGTGCCGTTGGTCAAGGTGACGCTGGTCGACCAGCTGCCATCGGCCTGGACCGTCGCCGTGCCGGCTGCGATCGTGCCGTCGAGCACGGTGACCGTCGTTCCGGCTACGCCGCCATCGGCGTCGGTAACCGTTCCGGCCACCGTCTGCGTCGCCTGATTAACCAAGCCGCCCGCGCTGGTGATCGCCACAGCCGGCGTCGTGGTGTCGATCTGCAAGATGCCGGCCGGGTTGTAATTGGTCGCGCCCGACAGATCGGCGTTGTTGGTCGCCGCGTCCTTGATCGTCGCGCCGTTCAGATTGAGCGAGGACACGACGAGGTCGGAGGTGTTTTGGCCCGTCGCGACCGTGTAGCTGAAGGTCAGGGCTGAGGTGCCGGAACCGCCGACATAGGCCGCAGTCCCGCTATCGTTGAGCGCGAGCGTCGGCGAGCCGCCTGCGGTATTGACCGTCACGGGCGCGCTGAAATTGACGGTCAAGGTCACCGCCTTGCTGGCGTTCAGGTCGCCATTGCCGTTGGTGATCCCAGTGCCCGAGGTCACGATCGAGCTCACCGAGGGCGCGGTCGTGTTGAGCGTGTAGGTCACGGGGCTGCTCACGCCGGTATTGCCGGCCGGATCCGAGTCCTGCGCGGTCAGCGTGTTGGTGCCGTTGGTCAAGGTGACGCTGGTCGACCAGCTGCCATCGGCCTGGACCGTCGCCGTGCCGGCTGCGATCGTGCCGTCGAGCACGGTGACCGTCGTTCCGGCTACGCCGCCATCGGCGTCGGTAACCGTTCCGGCCACCGTCTGCGTCGCCTGATTAACCAAGCCGCCCGCGCTGGTGATCGCCACAGCCGGCGTCGTGGTGTCGATCTGCAAGATGCCGGCCGGGTTGTAATTGGTCGCGCCCGACAGATCGGCGTTGTTGGTCGCCGCGTCCTTGATCGTCGCGCCGTTCAGATTGAGCGAGGACACGACGAGGTCGGAGGTGTTTTGGCCCGTCGCGACCGTGTAGCTGAAGGTCAGGGCTGAGGTGCCGGAACCGCCGACATAGGCCGCAGTCCCGCTATCGTTGAGCGCGAGCGTCGGCGAGCCGCCTGCGGTATTGACCGTCACGGGCGCGCTGAAATTGACGGTCAAGGTCACCGCCTTGCTGGCGTTCAGGTCGCCATTGCCGTTGGTGATCCCAGTGCCCGAGGTCACGATCGAGCTCACCGAGGGCGCGGTCGTGTTGAGCGTGTAGGTCACGGGGCTGCTCACGCCGGTATTGCCGGCCGGATCCGAGTCCTGCGCGGTCAGCGTGTTGGTGCCGTTGGTCAAGGTGACGCTGGTCGACCAGCTGCCATCGGCCTGGACCGTCGCCGTGCCGGCTGCGATCGTGCCGTCGAGCACGGTGACCGTCGTTCCGGCTACGCCGCCATCGGCGTCGGTAACCGTTCCGGCCACCGTCTGCGTCGCCTGATTAACCAAGCCGCCCGCGCTGGTGATCGCCACAGCCGGCGTCGTGGTGTCGATCTGCAAGATGCCGGCCGGGTTGTAATTGGTCGCGCCCGACAGATCGGCGTTGTTGGTCGCCGCGTCCTTGATCGTCGCGCCGTTCAGATTGAGCGAGGACACGACGAGGTCGGAGGTGTTTTGGCCCGTCGCGACCGTGTAGCTGAAGGTCAGGGCTGAGGTGCCGGAACCGCCGACATAGGCCGCAGTCCCGCTATCGTTGAGCGCGAGCGTCGGCGAGCCGCCTGCGGTATTGACCGTCACGGGCGCGCTGAAATTGACGGTCAAGGTCACCGCCTTGCTGGCGTTCAGGTCGCCATTGCCGTTGGTGATCCCAGTGCCCGAGGTCACGATCGAGCTCACCGAGGGCGCGGTCGTGTTGAGCGTGTAGGTCACGGGGCTGCTCACGCCGGTATTGCCGGCCGGATCCGAGTCCTGCGCGGTCAGCGTGTTGGTGCCGTTGGTCAAGGTGACGCTGGTCGACCAGCTGCCATCGGCCTGGACCGTCGCCGTGCCGGCTGCGATCGTGCCGTCGAGCACGGTGACCGTCGTTCCGGCTACGCCGCCATCGGCGTCGGTAACCGTTCCGGCCACCGTCTGCGTCGCCTGATTAACCAAGCCGCCCGCGCTGGTGATCGCCACAGCCGGCGTCGTGGTGTCGATCTGCAAGATGCCGGCCGGGTTGTAATTGGTCGCGCCCGACAGATCGGCGTTGTTGGTCGCCGCGTCCTTGATCGTCGCGCCGTTCAGATTGAGCGAGGACACGACGAGGTCGGAGGTGTTTTGGCCCGTCGCGACCGTGTAGCTGAAGGTCAGGGCTGAGGTGCCGGAACCGCCGACATAGGCCGCAGTCCCGCTATCGTTGAGCGCGAGCGTCGGCGAGCCGCCTGCGGTATTGACCGTCACGGGCGCGCTGAAATTGACGGTCAAGGTCACCGCCTTGCTGGCGTTCAGGTCGCCATTGCCGTTGGTGATCCCAGTGCCCGAGGTCACGATCGAGCTCACCGAGGGCGCGGTCGTGTTGAGCGTGTAGGTCACGGGGCTGCTCACGCCGGTATTGCCGGCCGGATCCGAGTCCTGCGCGGTCAGCGTGTTGGTGCCGTTGGTCAAGGTGACGCTGGTCGACCAGCTGCCATCGGCCTGGACCGTCGCCGTGCCGGCTGCGATCGTGCCGTCGAGCACGGTGACCGTCGTTCCGGCTACGCCGCCATCGGCGTCGGTAACCGTTCCGGCCACCGTCTGCGTCGCCTGATTAACCAAGCCGCCCGCGCTGGTGATCGCCACAGCCGGCGTCGTGGTGTCGATCTGCAAGATGCCGGCCGGGTTGTAATTGGTCGCGCCCGACAGATCGGCGTTGTTGGTCGCCGCGTCCTTGATCGTCGCGCCGTTCAGATTGAGCGAGGACACGACGAGGTCGGAGGTGTTTTGGCCCGTCGCGACCGTGTAGCTGAAGGTCAGGGCTGAGGTGCCGGAACCGCCGACATAGGCCGCAGTCCCGCTATCGTTGAGCGCGAGCGTCGGCGAGCCGCCTGCGGTATTGACCGTCACGGGCGCGCTGAAATTGACGGTCAAGGTCACCGCCTTGCTGGCGTTCAGGTCGCCATTGCCGTTGGTGATCCCAGTGCCCGAGGTCACGATCGAGCTCACCGAGGGCGCGGTCGTGTTGAGCGTGTAGGTCACGGGGCTGCTCACGCCGGTATTGCCGGCCGGATCCGAGTCCTGCGCGGTCAGCGTGTTGGTGCCGTTGGTCAAGGTGACGCTGGTCGACCAGCTGCCATCGGCCTGGACCGTCGCCGTGCCGGCTGCGATCGTGCCGTCGAGCACGGTGACCGTCGTTCCGGCTACGCCGCCATCGGCGTCGGTAACCGTTCCGGCCACCGTCTGCGTCGCCTGATTAACCAAGCCGCCCGCGCTGGTGATCGCCACAGCCGGCGTCGTGGTGTCGATCTGCAAGATGCCGGCCGGGTTGTAATTGGTCGCGCCCGACAGATCGGCGTTGTTGGTCGCCGCGTCCTTGATCGTCGCGCCGTTCAGATTGAGCGAGGACACGACGAGGTCGGAGGTGTTTTGGCCCGTCGCGACCGTGTAGCTGAAGGTCAGGGCTGAGGTGCCGGAACCGCCGACATAGGCCGCAGTCCCGCTATCGTTGAGCGCGAGCGTCGGCGAGCCGCCTGCGGTATTGACCGTCACGGGCGCGCTGAAATTGACGGTCAAGGTCACCGCCTTGCTGGCGTTCAGGTCGCCATTGCCGTTGGTGATCCCAGTGCCCGAGGTCACGATCGAGCTCACCGAGGGCGCGGTCGTGTTGAGCGTGTAGGTCACGGGGCTGCTCACGCCGGTATTGCCGGCCGGATCCGAGTCCTGCGCGGTCAGCGTGTTGGTGCCGTTGGTCAAGGTGACGCTGGTCGACCAGCTGCCATCGGCCTGGACCGTCGCCGTGCCGGCTGCGATCGTGCCGTCGAGCACGGTGACCGTCGTTCCGGCTACGCCGCCATCGGCGTCGGTAACCGTTCCGGCCACCGTCTGCGTCGCCTGATTAACCAAGCCGCCCGCGCTGGTGATCGCCACAGCCGGCGTCGTGGTGTCGATCTGCAAGATGCCGGCCGGGTTGTAATTGGTCGCGCCCGACAGATCGGCGTTGTTGGTCGCCGCGTCCTTGATCGTCGCGCCGTTCAGATTGAGCGAGGACACGACGAGGTCGGAGGTGTTTTGGCCCGTCGCGACCGTGTAGCTGAAGGTCAGGGCTGAGGTGCCGGAACCGCCGACATAGGCCGCAGTCCCGCTATCGTTGAGCGCGAGCGTCGGCGAGCCGCCTGCGGTATTGACCGTCACGGGCGCGCTGAAATTGACGGTCAAGGTCACCGCCTTGCTGGCGTTCAGGTCGCCATTGCCGTTGGTGATCCCAGTGCCCGAGGTCACGATCGAGCTCACCGAGGGCGCGGTCGTGTTGAGCGTGTAGGTCACGGGGCTGCTCACGCCGGTATTGCCGGCCGGATCCGAGTCCTGCGCGGTCAGCGTGTTGGTGCCGTTGGTCAAGGTGACGCTGGTCGACCAGCTGCCATCGGCCTGGACCGTCGCCGTGCCGGCTGCGATCGTGCCGTCGAGCACGGTGACCGTCGTTCCGGCTACGCCGCCATCGGCGTCGGTAACCGTTCCGGCCACCGTCTGCGTCGCCTGATTAACCAAGCCGCCCGCGCTGGTGATCGCCACAGCCGGCGTCGTGGTGTCGATCTGCAAGATGCCGGCCGGGTTGTAATTGGTCGCGCCCGACAGATCGGCGTTGTTGGTCGCCGCGTCCTTGATCGTCGCGCCGTTCAGATTGAGCGAGGACACGACGAGGTCGGAGGTGTTTTGGCCCGTCGCGACCGTGTAGCTGAAGGTCAGGGCTGAGGTGCCGGAACCGCCGACATAGGCCGCAGTCCCGCTATCGTTGAGCGCGAGCGTCGGCGAGCCGCCTGCGGTATTGACCGTCACGGGCGCGCTGAAATTGACGGTCAAGGTCACCGCCTTGCTGGCGTTCAGGTCGCCATTGCCGTTGGTGATCCCAGTGCCCGAGGTCACGATCGAGCTCACCGAGGGCGCGGCCGATGGCGCTGTGGTTATGAAGATGCCGGTCGCTCCGTCCCCGGTGGCCTGGAAGGTCGTGCTGCCGAGGCTGGAGGTCTGGAAGTCCAGGCTCGCCACCTGGTTGGCGCTGTTCGACACCTGCAGGACGCCCGTCGACGCGTTGTAGTTGAGCGTCACACCTGCCGAGGAAAAGGTCTTGAGATCGATCGTGTCCCCAAGGACGAAGTGTTGCAGCTGCGGTCCCGCATAGGATGCGGTGCCGACATTGGTGCCGAACGATGCGGCATTGTCGATGATCAGTTCGCTGTTGCTCAGGAAATTGACTTGCGTAGTCGCGCCGGTGGCCGCGGCAACTTCAAGCGTGGCGCCGCTGCCGAGTTTGAAAAGACCGGTACTGCTTGCATCAATAGCCGTCGACACGTCGAGCGAACCGGCGATGCTGATCGTACCGTTGTCCAGAACGCTTGGGGCAATATTCGCACCGCTGAGCGTCCAGAGCGCGCCGGCATCGACAGCAAGGACCTGGAAGTGATTGAACGAGCCGGTGCCCACTCCGCCGATCGAACCTGTGCCGCTGGCGAGTTCCAGCGTGCTCGAGCCGCTGCCGCCGGTCACCCCGCCCACGAACACGGCGCCGGGGTCGACCACGAGCCGATTGGTGGCGCTCCCAGCGAAGTCGATGGCATAACTCCCGCCGGAAATCGTGCCGGCGTTCGTCACGGTGGCGGAACCGCCAGTGAGGAAGATGCCGAAGGCGCTACCCGCGATGGTCGTGCCGGCGAGGTTTGTGATGCTGCCGCCGGCCTCGATATCGGCGCCGGCGCCGGCCGTCGCGCTGATGCTGCCGGCATTGCTGAGCGTCGCAGCAGCTCCCTGCGAAAAGACGCCGGCGGACTGGCCGGAGATCGAGCCGAAGTTGGCGATGCTACCGCCGGCCTCGAGACCGACACCGTGAGCGCCCGAGATGCTGCCGCTGTTGTTCAGCGTTGCGAGAACTCCGGTGGTGAAGACACCGAACGCGGCGCCCGAGATCGATCCGCCCGAATTATTCGTGATGTTGCCGCCACCCGCAAGAGCGACACCCGCACCACCGGCATTCGCCGCACTGATGGTGCCGCTGTTGGTGACAGTCCCTGACCCTCCCGCCGTGACATAGACACCACTAGTGCCACCCTTGATCGATGCGCCCGCGTTGTTGGTGACGCTGCCACCTTTCACGAGCTCGACGGCGCCGTATTTCGCACTCGCGATTTGGCCAGTGTTCGTGACGGTGCCGCCGGCACCGGTAACGAAGACCCCGAAGTTATTGCCCGACACCGACCCGGTCGAATTGTTCGTGACCTTGCCGCCATCGGCAAGATCGATGCCGGCGCCGCCGGTTCCGGTGGCGCTGATGCTGCCGCTGTTGGTGACCGTGCCCGCCGCCCGGTACTTGATGTAGACGCCGCCATTGAGGCCCGAAATGGAAGCGCCGGCAGCGTTGGTGACTGTACCGCCAAGCCCGAGGACGGCCCCGTCATAGGTCGCCCCCGAAATGCTGCCATAGTTCGCAAGCGTGTTGTTGCCGCCCTCCAGAAAGGCGCCGAACTTGTGACCCGTGATGGTCCCGGTTGAGGTGTTGGTGGCGCTGCCGCCGTTCTCCAGATAGACGCCGGTTCCTTGCGTTCCTGTCCCGGTAATAAAGCCGGCGTTCGTAACCGTGCCTGGATTGGTCTCGAAAAAGACGCCGACACCCAGGGCCGAAATGGACCCGGACGCAGCGTTCGAAAGACTGCCGCCGCCAGCAATCAGCACCCCATGATGGGTAAGTCCTGCGATGCTGCCCGCATTCGTGACCGTGCCGGCGCCGCCGGTGATGAAAATGCCGGCCCCACCAGCGCCTGAAATGGAAGCGCCTGAGGCGTTCGTCACGCTACCGCCTTTGAAGAGAGCGACGCCGTCGTCGACCGTCGCGGTGATCTTGCCGAAGTTCGCGATCGTCCCGATGGCGCCTTGGACGATGGCGCCATCCTCGCCACCCGTGATCGAACTGGTGTTGGTTACGAGGCCCCCGGCTCCGAAGCCGACGCCATAGGCCACGCCGGAGATCGTGCTGTGGTTCGTCACCGTGCCCGCAGCGCCCGTGATGTAGACGCCCGCGCCGAAACCCAATCCAGCCCCGAGGGCGCCGAGGCCCGAGATGGACCCACCGACGTCGTTCGTCACGCTGCCGCCCGCGCGGAGCACGAGGGCATCCTTGCCCGAAATCGAGCCGGTGTTGCCGACGATGCCGCTGCTGGCCAGCGACACACCATTGCCGCTGGAAGCGGAGACCACGCCCGCATTCGAAATCGTCCAGGTGGTGCCGGTTCCCCCGTCGATGCCATCGGCAGAACCCGTCGAGGTCACCGTGCCCGTGCTGGTGATGGAAAGAGGACTGTCGGCCGTGCCCAGAACTACCGGACCGGTCGTGCTGCTGCTGATCGTACGTGACATCGATCTCTCAATTGTTGGCCGGTGAAGGGTGCATTAATTCAAAATGTAGCCGAGCCGGTCCATTACGGGCTTGAGGATAGAGATAACCGGTTCCAGATGCCTCCGATAATGGCGATAACGGAACCGAGATCGGTCATACAAGTTCTGCTTCACCTGCGCGTAGCTTGGGGTGTGCGGCAGACGTCGATTGTCCTGGAAATTGACGCAACGCTGGTCGAAGCGCTCGCCGACGAAGTCCAGCATACGACGCACGCTGCCTGGCATATCCTCCACCATGTCCTCATAGCGAATTGGCAAGTACCGCAGTGCCATTTGCGCTCGATAGTGATGGACGAGGTCCATGACCAACATCGCACCATGCGCAACCACCCCTTCCGTCGCTACGCGCGCGGCCATCATGTGATGAATTCCTTCTGGCGACGCACCAGGCCCGCCGCCAGTCGGCCGTGCCACCACGAAATCGTACGCTCCAAGCCCTCGCTCAGTTCGACCGAGGGGCGCCAGCCCGTATCCTCGGTCTCGAAGCGAGGAAGGCCGATCAAGCTCAGGCGGCCGCGACCATTTCGAATGGGGACGGTTGATCGTCCCAAGTCTGTTCTCGATTTCCTCTAATGCGAGTTGGCGGGAGGAGACGGAAACAACGCTATACCGTTTTGACGATATTACCGTTTGACGATATTCGGCTTGGCAAATGCGGAGTACGGCCGTCTGCAGGGGGAGTTTGCGGTACTCAGAAATGGGTAGCGCTTCGATTCGCCCGACGCCGCCCGCCTCGTCCCCGAGAATCCTTTGCTCAGGACGAGCCCAGGGCAGAAGAGTACGGGGCAGAAGAGTACGGGGGCCTGCAGGTAGTTTTTTTGACAAGCGATGCGGGCGTCCGCCGCGCAGCCAAAGCAGGGCGCTTGTCCGCGGACCAGATCGCGACGTATCCGAAAATCCATGTGCTCATGATCGCCGGAAAGCAGGCATCCTACACCTTGAACGAGACAGACTGCGTGCGGGTCCTCTACGCTGGGCTACGTGGATAAGGTTCGACCCCAGTTCCTCTCCCTCCGCCACCCGCCCGAGCGTTCAGGCTTCTGCGGCAACGAATAAGCCAAAAATCCCCGAGCAAAAGTGGGATTTTCGAGGATCATGGCTGTACTGGAGATTGCCGATTTTTGGCACAATTGGTCTGGAGAATGCATTTTTCTCCAAAGCTTCGTACTTCGTCGGTTTAGTACGGTTTAGAAAAGCGAAACGCCAGAGGCACAACTTGAAATCAAAATCGGCCTCGGTTCGAGTCTCCGTTGGATGGGCGAGAGTAACTGAGTCTCTAGACTAGCACTACTTTGGCAGATTCTGGGAGTTGATCGGCGGGACTGGATTCCCGAATCACGTTTTCAATGATTCATGGGTGGTCGGCTTTTTGGAGGGCTGACCGGTGGATACGACGTCGAGGTGGGAAGATGAGCTTGGACGCTGGCTCGAGCCATTCCTGGATCGTTTAGGTCACAAGGCTCGGCGGCGGATGTGTCCGCTATATGTTTCAGGACTCATTGGGCCGGGCGACCGCAAGAGCGTCCAGCCAATGGCGGCGCGGCTGGCGCCGGGCGACTATGATCAATTGCATCATTTCATCGCTGATGGCGTCTGGGACGCGGCGCCGTTGGAAGCAGAATTGCTCGTTCAGGCCGACCGGCTCGTCGGCGGCACAGATGCAGTGCTGGTCATCGACGATACATCGATGCCGAAGAAGGGCGATCGCTCGGTTGGTGTAGCTCCGCAATATGCATCAACTCTCGGTAAAACGGCGAATTGCCAAACATTGGTGTCGCTGACGCTTGCGCGCGGTGAAGTGCCGGTAATGGTGGCGCTACGTCTCTTCCTTCCCGAGAATTGGACGAGCGATCCGGTACGTCTGAAGCGCGCCGGCGTTCCAATCGAGCATCGCGCGGCACGGTCCAAGCCGGAGATCGCGCTGGCTGAGATCGATCGCGTGATCGCAGCCGGTGTTCGCTTCGGCTGTGTGCTGGCGGACGCGGGATACGGATCGAGCGCGCCGTTCCGTCATGCTCTGAGCGAACGCGGCCTCTTATGGGCAGTTGGTATGTCGCGGCGCCAGAAAGTCTATCCGACCGATGTCACCATGATCTTTCCAACGGAGAAAGCCCGTAAGCCGCGCAAACACCATATCCCGGATATGTCGCCAGTTTCAGCCGAGACGATGCTGGTCGGCGTAAAGTGGCAGAAGATCAGCTGGCGCGGGGGTACGAAAGGCCCGCTGACATGCCTTTTCGCTGCGCGGCGCGTCCGCATCGCGGATGGCCCAAAGCACCGCGTGTTCGATAAAGGTGTCGAGCGTATGCCTGGCGATGAAGTGTGGATCCTGGGCGAACGACGATCGAGCGGAGAGCAGAAGTACTACATCTCGAATCTGCCCGCTGACGTTCCGCTTAAGACACTGGCAGCTGCCGTTAAGGCGCGTTGGATTTGTGAACAGGCGCATCAGCAATTGAAGGAAGAACTGGGGCTCGACCATTTTGAAGGCAGGTCGTGGGCCGGATTACACCGGCATGCCCTGATGACGATGATCGCCTACGCCTTCCTTCAATCCCGCCGCCTCACCGCAGCGGGACGGAAAAAAAAGAGTCTCAGGCCCACCGCCACAACCGAGCATGCCGGCCATTAGACAAGCCATCCTCAACCTCTTCGTGCGGCCCCCACCACTACGATGCACGCACTGTGAGATGCTGCTCGCAGGCAGCCTTAAGCCAAATCTGCCAAAGTAGTGCTAGGAGCTCTCAGCAATCACCGCCTAGGAATGTCCTCCATTGGCTGAGAAGCAGAGTACCGTTCAACCCTTGGTCAGGGTTTCAAGTTGCTGGTCCCACGCGGCAGGGAATTGCTTGAGGAGATCCTCAAGCTCAAGATTGGCGGGCTGGAGGCCTTCGAGAATGGCTTCGATGATGCTGGGGGAGAGCAGGGTGAAGCGCCACCGAACAAGGCAAGCTGCTCCGGCTTCACCGGCACCCAGGGTTTGGCCGCGTCGGCGGTCGGAGGGACGCGAATCGGCTCAAAGCCCTTGTGGATCAGCGAGAACAGCCGCTTCAGGTGGGCGTGGTAATAGGTGCCACCTTCGGCTCCCACCGGCATCTCGCCGGAATCGGCCAGATCGCGCAGGGCCTCCAGGCTGTAGCCGAGGCGATAGACATCGTCGTTGATCGGAAGAACACCCAGTTCGCCGCCTCGCGCCTCGGCGTAGAGGCAGAACAGAATCCGATAGACGAACACCAGCGCCTCGTGCCGCAGATGCTCGGCGGTGAGGTCTCGCTCGCCATTGGGCAAGGCGGGCTCCGCTTCGGCGAGGCGGGTGTATGAGAGCTTCTTGGCGCGCCGGCTGTCGACCCAGCCATTGCAGACCTCTTCGATCGCGCGCCGGACCGCCCCCTGTAGTTTGGTCGAAACTCCATGGGTGAACTTGTGACTCTGGCTTTCGAGCGTGTCGTGCAGGACCGTCGCGTTTTCGCCGTCAGGGCACAAAGTGTCCTTTGAGAGCAGCGCGGCCATCGCATCAAAAGCCGCAGTCTCCTTGCGTCCAAAGGCGTCGTCGAGATCGAAGCTGACCCAGCGGCCTTGCGCAAAAGTATTGCGGTCGAACAGATGGACGGTCGAGCCCGAGAGCAGCATCACCCATCGGGGGCTATCCTCCTCCCGCAGCAAGCGGCCGACGGCTTCGCCCCACGATGCTTCAAGGGTTCGGCATTCGACCGGTGCGTCGTGATGTCGTGATCCAGCGCCTGAGACTTTGCCTTGAAGTAGGTGTCGCCCAAGGCCTGCAGGCGCCTTGGCACCGATCGCGAGCCGTGGTCGCGCCAAGCCTTCAGCGGATCGGCGATGTCTTTGGCGAACTGGGCTTCGAGATAGTGGGCGGCGTAGTATTCGCCGATATTGTTGATCGCAGTGTCGAGCGGCATCAGCGGACCCCCTCGATAGCCAGAATGAGCCGGGTCGTCGGCTGGTCTGCAGCTTCGAAATGCGCAAGTCTCCAGTTCAGGCTTCGGTCCTGAACATATTTCTCGGCTTCTTCGAGCGACTGGCGGGCACGGATGGCCTGCTGGCTGGTCGGACTCAGATTGGCCAGTTGATTGTTGATCCGATCACGGCGCCGGGCGAGCCAATTCTTCAGTCGCGATTCCTCTTTTTCCAACAGCGGCCGTAACTCGGTCTGACGCTCCTGCTTGCGCGTCTGCATTCGATCCAGGCTCTGATTGACCGCGGCTGCGACAAAGCCCTTGAGCAGCGGCTCCGGCATGGCCCCGCGCCGGCCGGTATCGGCGAGATCATCGAACCGTGCTCTCGCCAGCGCCTTCTTCAACGGCAGCAAGTCAATCCGGCCGCCCTTCGCAATGAACACGGTGAGCATCGGCGATGAGCGGCGTGCCGGCTCGGGAACTGATCTGGCCGATGAAGCAGAAGCACATTTCGCCCTCGGGCAGATAGGGCGAGGCAATCATGGGCGCCTCGCCGCGTTGAACGGTGTCAGTGTGTTTTGCCCAAGCGCTCGGTGTCGATTACACTTCTTCGTTTCAGTTGGAAAAAATCTAGGCGCCGAACGCCGTCCATAAGCGGGCGCCTTTCAAAAATCACATGCGGAAGATCAGTGGCGACGCCGGGCGGCCTTCTTACTCATCTCGCGCACCGCAAGTGTAGTATAGCGTACGATTTCTTCCGCGGTGCCGGGCGCGCATACGCCGTGCTGACCGGTAAAATAAAGCTTCGACAGATCGGCGCTGATGATGATCTTGTCGATGGTCCGCTTTAGATTGGCCATGAAAATCGATTTTGTGTAACGCGCGCCTTCGCTGCGGCGAATCGGAGAGTCGTGGCCAATTAGTTCATCTACCCAGCCTGCGTTCACATCCGCAACATTGCGAAGCGCGGTTTCGACGTTTCCGCGGTAAGAGCGAAAATCAACCCCCGGCCGATAAGTTTTCGTCTTCTTCCGGTATTCGGTAAATCGGCCGCTGAATGCGCCGCTGCGGCGCGGCTCGACGCCCTGCGCAATCAATTCAGGAAACAGCGGCTCATCTGGCAGGCGGCCATAACAGCGATGTTCGAGAAAACCCAACTGCAGAATCAATTCATGCAGGGGGACATCTCGACTTGAAGAACTCGTCTTGCTGTTGCGGATTTTCAGATAGGGCAGGCGCCCGATTTCCGTATCGACCCACTCGATGTCGCCGACCAAGCGTCCGCAGATTTCGTCCTCGCGAACGCCCATCGTGCGGCCGACTAGGGGAATCCAGAACAACGCATCGCGATGGATTTCATCGCCCGGTAGGCCGCGTCGGAAAATCGACTTGCAGCCCGCGTAGACAGGTGAAGTGAAAAACGCCTCGTCGAGATCCGTCGGCCACATCGGGTGCTCGTCACGCGCGGCGCGCCCGCGCGGTTTGGCCGTGAAGTGGCCGCGGAACGGATTATCGAGGCCGCGCGGGATTTTCGCGTGCAGGGCCAGGTGGTCCCAATATTCGATCAGATTGATCACGTGCTTGTTAGCGGTCGTAGTGCTGGTCAAGCGAATTTTCGCTTTGGCTGCCTCATCGAGTTTTTGTACCGCCGCGAGCACTTGTTTGGTCGTCAACTTGTTCCACTTCTTACCGTGGAAGTGATCGAAGGGAAGCTTTAGGTACTCGAGGCGGAAGCGGCCCACGACGCTGCCATCGATCTTGGCAAATGGCAGCTCGCCGATGAGCGCTTTGAAGAGCCGAGGCGTGGCTTCAGCGCCGTCCGCGGTATCGCGCTTCCATTTGCGGTCGCTCTTCTTGGTGGCGACGAATTCGTCCCAGTGTGTGAAGAACGGAAAATTCGGCAGGATCGGTCGTTCCACCGACGCTTGCACTTGTTTTGGGATTCCGGCGATGGTCTCCCGCATTTCGTCGAGCAGAGTCGCGTGGCCACGCAATATCATTCGGGCATAGAAGCGCCCGTCAGCGGTTTCGCGGTCCACAGGCACGTCTATGGCGCGGCCGACGGCGCTGACGATCCCGTCGAAGGCATCGAAGCCGGGGCTGCCGGGACCGAGCGCGCGGGCGATTTTTGCCTTTTGCTCGTCGGCAAACATGCGTTCGCCAAAGCGCATCAACGCGTCGAGCTCGATGGCGTCCTGCCGGTCCATGGTTTTGATCTCGTCCGGCTCCAGGAAGGAAAATCCGTCGGTTTCGGCGAGGCGGGCTTCTTGACGCCAAAGGGCGGCGTCGATCCATTGCCGCACCAGTCCCTCCGCCTCGCTTTTGGTCTTGGACGGGGTAAACCGGGTCATTAGGCCCTCCAGGCCCAGCCTGAGGACGCGGGCGCGGTGCAGAGCGCACCGATAGTCACGGGTTTTCAGGCTCAAAATAAGCTCGCCCGAGATATGGCAAGCGGCAAGCGCCGCAGGCCAGCGGAAGCGAAAAAACCATGTATGACCACGCCGCCGCAGGTACCGTCCGGACGCCATTCGAGCCTCGTTGTGGACCATTGTTGTGGACCACCGCGGTTTTTCGTAAAGCTGCGGGTTAGAAGTCTTTGATCTGCAACGGGAAATTCGAGTGTGGCTGGGGAACTAGGAGTCTCACCAGCACTCAACTGCCTAGGTCGGATGCGCCCACCGCTTTCTCGATAGCAAAAACGCACCGTCGCCTGGCGCCCGGCCTTGCTCCAGTAGCCGAGCGCTTTTTTCCGTCTGCCGGCCTCGATATGGATGTCGTTCGTGATGACCGAGTGCAACCTAGGTGCCGCACAGCTTCAGTCTTTGCGGCACGCGGATGTTTTTTTATCGGCGTTCCTCATAATTGCGCCGATGGAGTGCGTCGCTGAAACGGGAGACTTTTCCTCTCACGCTTCAGTTCTGCGCGGAGGTTACTCCGGTGTAAAAATGCAGCAAGGGCGTCCGCGGTCGGAAAATGATGTTGGACGATCTATGAAGTCAGTGGGAACCAATGGGACCATCCACTTTAAACAAGGAAAGACTTTGCGCTTCGAATGAAGGATACTCTGTTGAGAAGCGCGGCGACAACTATTTGTGGTGCAAACTGCTCTAAATAAATGAAGCTTGCTAAACAAGCCGCGCGGCCAGATCATCTAATCCCGTCTATTGGATAGATTGCAGACATCAAAAGGCGAACAAGCTCCGACTGTCGCCGCACCCCCGTTTTATCAAAAACGCGGGCAAGATGTGTTCGGGCCGTAGCGCGAGTAATGGACAAACGATCAGCCGCCGCCTGAATTCCATCGCCATTAAGTATCTCGATGGCGAAACT
Source organism: Bradyrhizobium ottawaense (assembly GCF_900099825.1). Classification (NCBI taxonomy): domain Bacteria; kingdom Pseudomonadati; phylum Pseudomonadota; class Alphaproteobacteria; order Hyphomicrobiales; family Nitrobacteraceae; genus Bradyrhizobium; species Bradyrhizobium ottawaense. Next base: position 6,068,303 of record NZ_LT629693.1, read on the forward strand.
AGCTTCGGCGCGAGTTAAGCCGAATTGCTCGATCAGTTGACGGGACGCCGGCTTGGGAGTTCGTTCGGGATCGTTCACAAAAATGATTGCAACGGGTTTTTTACCGATTAGCCAATCCGGCAGGGGATGAAGTATTGGGGCAATCATCAATGCCAATGGCCACCGCCCGGCACCGCGCGAAAGCGAGAGATTTCCCCCGGACGACGGAAGCGCGCCCCTCTCTCCACATTTTGCAATGAGGGCGTGAAGCGCCAAAGTCTCGGAATGCACGCTACCCTCAAGAATCCCGTCTCGCTGCCGCAATCCCGCCTCGGCCGCAAAGAGGCTCTCCGCGCTCCTGTTGGCGAGCGTGACCGAGCTATTTACATCGACAAAGAGCACTCCTTCGTTAAGCCGATCCAAAGCCTGTCTTGAAGCTGCATGATTCATTTGCATTTGGGCTGACTTCAGGTTGATTTGAACTGCGCGCTGCAAATGCGGTGAAATAAGTTTGTAAAGAGCGACGTCGTCAGCGTCGAACTGTCGGCGCCCGTGCATTGTGACCACGGTTTGCCGGCCCTCTTCAACCAGAACAACTGAATTGAGCAGGCCTGCGATCCGCTGCGGCACAAGATAGTCGTTGAAAAATTCCGTACGTTCTAATTCCCTTCTGGGCATCACCATGGTGTCAGCCTGGACGGTCCCTGCTGGCGTATTTGGAACGCGCTGCCAAATCGGATTCACTGCGTGGTAGTGTTCAACGTAGCTTTTTATGGCAGCCGGCTGGACTCCAGCACAAAAGCCCCAGCATTCAGCCGGCGTTTTGCCCTGTCTTGCCATGCCTGCGGAGGGGGCACCGAAGGCTGCTGCGATACGCCCAAGAGCATCAGGCCAAAGATTGAAGTCCGTTCCCGCTTCGTAAATCGCCGCAATCAATGCCACTAAATCGCTTTCTCTGCTCATGAATCACCCGTCGGTTGCAAAGGCAGGACCACACAAATACGAAACACCGATCGCCCGTTGAAATTTCTCGTATCGGCCGAACGGCTGATGCGCCGGATAACGAAATGAAGTCGGATCATAGTTTCAGCGGATCGCAGGTAAAATACTCACCTCCGTGCCGGCAACTCGCCGAGGGTACTAAAAATGGCCGTTATCGCCAGTGTTTTCTCACGCGCAACTCCCGAGCGTCGATCGGAAGAAGGAACCGTCGCGTTCTTGGCCTTGTTCGGCGTTGTTGGGTTGGCCGTCTCGTTGTGGGTATTTAGCCGCGGCGTCGAATTGAGCGCAGAATTTTTCTAAACAGCCCAGTCTGCCGGGATCGTCATCCTTCAGCCAGGTACCGCCGCTGTTGCATGTTTAATCGGGGAACTTTTTTGGAGGGCGGCGGTGAAAACGATCCTTGGAATTGTTGAGCAGCTTTCGAACCGACAATTGTGGGCATTGTTTACACCGCGGTGGTTCGGCATCCCGTTCGCTTCTCCGGCTGCGTGCAAAGGAAGGATCGCTGTTTCGGAATTGGCGGGGGCTTCCGCGCGACGCGCGTTGGGATTGGCGAGCGTCATCTCCCTGGCAGTTGCGTTGGTACCCACTGCGGCCTCGGCGCAGTTCGTCTGTGCCGGCAGCGCGGACGGCAACGCGCCGCTAACGGGTGCGAGCGCAACTGCAGCGGGCGCCCCGGGTAACGTCGCCTGCGGACCGACGGCTAATGCCAGCGGCGCAGTCGATCCTGGCACCTCCAACACGGCTTTCGGCAATACCTCCAACGCCAGTGGCAACTCCAGCACCAATACTGCGACGGGCTCACTTGCCAATGCCAGCGGGAACGCCGGCCGCAACTCGGCCTTTGGCCGTGAGTCCAATGCCAGCGGCGCAGGCGGCTTTAACACCGCGACTGGCTATTTGGCCAATGCCAACGGTAGCAACGCCTCTAACTCCGCAACTGGTAGCGGGGCCAACGCGAGCGGTAACAACGCTTCTAACACCGCAAACGGTAGCGGGGCCAATGCGAGCGGCCTCGGTTTCAATACTGCTATCGGAGCAAATGCAAGCGCAATTGGCGACAGAGATCCCATAACGTTCATTGGCGGCATCAACACCGGTTTAGGAGCGTTTGCCAACGCGAACGGCAACGGCAGCCTCAATACCGCTATCGGTAACACCGCGCTTGCCAACGGCGATAATGCTCAGAACGTCGCGATTGGCTCGGATGCCTATGCACGCGCCGGCACAGGCAATAGTAACACCGCGGTTGGCGGCCTAGCAGCGGCAGGCGGCACCGGTGGGCCTTCCGGAACCGGCAACTTCCTGACAAATGTGGGTGCAACGGCGATCGGCTTTCAGGCACAGGCGGGAGCGGCCGCGGCGGGACAGACCAACGCCACTGCGATCGGCTTCCAGACGCAAGCGAATGCCCTCCAGGCGACCGCGATCGGTGCCGGCGCGCAGGCGACCGGCGTCTCATCCACGGCCACCGGCGTGGTGGCCCATGCGTTCGGGCTCAGTTCGACCGCTACCGGCGTCAATTCGCTCGCGGCGACGGACTTTACGACCGCAACCGGGGTGGCCGCGAGGGCGACTGGCTTCGCTTCGACCGCGACCGGCTCGTTCTCAACCGCCGCCGGCGACTACAACACCGCCAGCGGCGTGAGTGCGCTCGCCGGGGGCACCGCGGGGAACGGCTTCACCAACGCGAACAACACCGCGCTCGGCGGGCAAGCTCAGGCCGGCGCCACCGGAGTGGGGCAGACCAATGCCACGGCGGTCGGCTTTGGCGCGCTGGCTAACGCCCAAAACTCGGTTTCGCTGGGTTTCAATGCCAATTCGACCAGCGCGGGTGCCTCTACTGCGATAGGTGCCAACGCACAGGCAACGGGGCCCAACGCGATCGCCATTGGCGGCGTCGTGACTCCGGCCAACGCTCCCGTCGCCTCCGGGACGCAATCAATCGCAATCGGTGCACAAACCGTGGCAAGCAACACAACGGCGGTTGCGATAGGATCCGAAGCCGTGGCGACCGGCTTGAGTTCCTTGGCGATTGGCGGGGACGCCACCAATGCCGCGCTCGGGGCCCGGGCGACCGCGGATTTTACGACAGCCCTCGGGCAGGCGACGGTGGCGAGTCAAAACGGGGCAACGGCAATCGGATCGACCGCTACCGCGCGCTCAGTCGCCTCGGCCGTAGACGCACTTTCCATCCAGGGCGGCGCCGCCAACGGCCAGCGGGGCATTGCGATTGGCATCAATAGCGCCGCATCGGCGGTCGATACCGTCGCATTGGGCACGGGCACCGTCGCCAATGGTGCCAATTCCGTCGCCATCGGCCATCAAGCGCAAGTCAATGGTGCCCGCTCGACGGCGGTCGGCTTCAGCAATTCCGTCACCGGCATCAACAGCGGCGCCTTCGGTACCGGCAACATCGTAACCGGCAACGGCAGCTACGCCTTCGGCGATCCGAATGTGATCAACGGCGCCAGCACGTTCGTCACCGGCAACAACAATACGATCAACGGACCGGCCGTCGCCGGCAACGGTGACAATGTGCAGGTGGTCGGCTCGAACAACACGGTTGCCGGCACAGCGAGCGCGTCTGGCGCTTCGGTGCTCGGCTCCAACAATACCGTCAACGCCTCGAACGCAGTGGCGATCGGCAACGCGACGACGGTTACAGGCGCCAACGGCATCGCGATCGGACAGGGCAGCACGGCAGGATTCGCGAATTCTACCGCGTTCGGTCCGGGCGCAACAACCGCGCGGGCAAACCAGCAAGCGTTCGGCACGGGAACGAATACCTACACGATGGCGGGCATCACCTCTGCGGCCAGCTTGGCAGCCCAAACGGGGCCCGTTAGCATCGTTACGTCGGATGGCGCGGGAAATTTGGCGATGCTCGGTTCCGGAAGCATTGCCACCACCGCTTCCGTTGCTGCGCTGGATGGCCGCGTTACCAATCTCGAAAGCAACGTCAAAAGTCTCAACTTTGATGTCCGAAAATCATTCGAAGGCGCCGCAGTCGCTATTGCGATGGGTGGTGGCGCACTCCCTGACAACAAGAAATTTGCGATCTCTGCGAACTGGGGCAATTTTAGTGGCGAAAACGCGTTTGGCGGCATGGCTCAAATGCGGATAAGCAATAATTTCGTAGCGAACGCTGCCGTGGGTGCTGGATTTGCTCGGGGGGGCGTCGGTGCCCGGGTCGGTGGGACATTGGCTTGGTAAACTTATGGGTACGACGCGTCTTAGTTTTGATTCCGCTCGTGATTGGGGCTATTCCACCGTACGGTGTTTTAGCCCAGACCCCGCAGCTTCCGCCTGCACAGGCGGCGCCAAAATCCGCACAGATCGATAGGAACGGAGTACTGATCTTAATTCGCTCAGCGCTCATAGCGCTAGATCAGGCCAATAAGACTGGTAATTACACGGTCCTTCGTGATCTCGGCGCCCCAGGATTCCAAGCGAATACGGCCGCGCGCCTTGCCGAAATTTTCGTAGCGCAGCGTCGGGATAACATTGATTTATCGGGAGTCGCGGTTCTGGATCCTCAGTTAACTGTTTTACCACAAATCGAGCCTAACGGCATGTTGCGAATGGCCGGATTTTTCCCCTCCGTTCCGACGCAAGTTAATTTTGATCTCCTATACGCGCCGGTGAGCGGGCAATGGCGCTTGTTTGGAATTTCGGTCAACCTTGGCCAGGCTGCTCCGACAGCGCCGAATGCACCCTCTCCCGGCATAGAGGCCAAGTCTGTGCCGACCACGAAAAATTCACCTCCAACAGCGGCGGGGAAGCCCACGCCAGCACCGAAGTGATCACCCGCAGATGACAGAACGGCGTAGCCAAGTTTTTTCATGATTCACTCGGGCCCGCTCACCGCTTACTTCCAACGGCGGCAGGGTTTGTCGGTGGAGTTTCCTGCCCTTGTCGATCGAGGAGGACCCGAAGCACACAAATTCGAGACACCATTGGCCGGTTGAAATTCCTCGGATGGGCCGAGCGGCCGATGCGCCGGATAGCGAAATGAAGTGGGATCGTAGCTTCAGCGGATCTTCGTGAAGATAACTCGCCGGTGGCACCAAAATGACCGTTATCGCCAGTGTTTTCTCACGCGCAACTCCCGAGCGCCAATCGGAAGAAGGATCCATCGCGACCTCGGCCTTGTTGTGCGCAGAATTTTTCTAAACAACCCAAGTCTGTTTGCGAGGATAACCTAAGACCGGCTCGCAGGTTTCAGCTTCCCTTCGGCTTATTGCGCACAAACTCGCCGGCGGCGAGCCCAATCAGGCAAAAAACAAGCGTCACAACGCTAGAAAAAAGCACGGCCCAATCAGAGGGGGTGCGACTGAACTCGATGCTCAATCGCCCTAGATTGAAGGTATCGGTCAGTAGGGCAACAAGCAGACAAGCTCTGATAAAGTACCAGTTAGCCATGGGTGAAACCTTTGTCCTCATCAAGCGGTGCACCAGATTAATGCCGAGGTTTTTAATATTAACGATGGTGCCGGCTCGTTGATTTCAGCTCACGACCAAACCACCGCTTGCAGACCCGTGAAAACCGTCGATCAGATCAAGTATAGCGGAAATCACACATCGAGATTTTTGGTCCGCTTCCGTCCATCCATCGTGCGGTCTATGTCATTGAGAGCGCGAAGCCATATCTTTTCATCAGCGGTGCGACGCTCAAGATATCGCCGGCAACCAGGCAGGGGACTCCGGAAGAGCCAATCGTACAGGCGCAACTCGATATTTTGGGCGCCATCCAGATCAATGGGGCGGGAACCATGAGGTGGTGTATTCCCCCTTAGCTGTTGCGGGCCTGCTGCTTGCGTGTGGGGTGAAGGCCGGTCTGTTGGCAACCATAGCGACCGAACTGGTCTCGGATCCCTTTGCGGATGCCGAAAAAGCGATCTGGAAGCCCAGCTGTACAGACTCAATCGACAACGCCGCCAATCGAAAGCCAATGGAAGCCTATCGGCAAATCCTGACGTGTCCCGCTTTCTTCAACTCCCGCGAGCCATATGTCCCGGCGCCAGCGTCGCCACCTCCAGTTATCGCAGCGGCACCGCCGCCCATGATCGTCGATCCCGGACTGGTTCTTGGGGGGTATGCTCCAGAGCGATACAAAGAAAGCCTACCTGTGCCTGGGCTAAAGGAAGCCGCTAGTCCAGTGTGTCACCAAGGCGGATATACCGCTCGTGACAGTGAAGGCCGCCAGCTTCGGCTTGGACGTCTTTTGCGTTTAAGGCCTGACGCCATAGAGGACTCCCGGTCAAACCGGCGCCCGATCGCACTCATCGGCTCGCCGGCCTGCCAGCGATCCCAGACCCGGAACGGAACTCGCCCTGCCATGCGGATGTTGTTATGGTGCAGCGGATATGACAAGCATGCGGGGCCACCAACCGATGAGCTATTCAAACTTGCCACTGACGCGTTACGCGGCCAGCGGGGAGGTTAACGTCGCTTACCAAGTGATGGGCGACGGCCCCTTTGATCTCATCGTGATACCGGGCATCGTCTCGCATATCGAGTTCCTGCATGAGGTGCCCGGGTATACGGCTTTCCTGCGTCGTCTTTCAAAATTTGCCCGCGTCGTCACCTTCGATAAGAGAGGGCAGGGTCTTTCCGATAGAATCTCCGGCGCACCCACACTCGAAGAGCGCATGGATGATGTTCGCGCCGTGATGGACAATATCGGTTCTCGCCGAGCAGCCCTGCTCGGTTTTTCCGAAGGCTGCGCGCTGAGCGCTATGTTCGCGGCTTCCTATCCCGAGCGCGTATCGCATCTTGTCCTGTTCGGAGGATTCATCCGGTATGCGGACCTATTTAGCGCCGGTGATCCGGAACAGATAATCTCGGAACGTATGAAATTTTGGGGTACCGGCGCCATGATCCGAGGCGTCATTGCCAGCAAGGCAGCCAATCCGGAAGCGGTTTCCCAATTTGCCAAGTTCGAGCGGCTTTCGGCGAGCCCCGGCGCTTTCAAAGCGATTCAGTTTCTGAATTTGAAGATCAACGTCCGGCCGATCCTTCCCTCAGTGCGCATTCCGACGCTCGTCCTTCATCGTGCGACTGACGCGCTGATCCCGGTCCAGAAAGGACGCGATCTGGCCGCGCTCATCCCAGGCGCCAAGTATGTCGAATATCCCGATGGCGATCACGCGTTTTGGTCTGGCGATGTGGATGCGCTGCAGGGCGACATCGAGGAGTTCATCACGGGACACCGCGAGACTTCCTCAACCGATCTTGAACGTATCCTGGCCACAGTCCTTTTCACTGATATTGTAGATTCGACCCGAAGGGCCGCGGAGATGGGCGATCAAATCTGGCGTCGGCTACTGGACAATCACGACCAACTGGCGAAACAGATTGTGGATGAGCACCGTGGGAATTTAATCAAGACCACAGGTGACGGCATTCTCGCGACCTTTGATGGACCCGGCCGGGCCGTGCGCTGCGCGCTGACATTTGCGGCAGCCGCCAAGCAGATCGGCTTGTCGTTACGCTCGGGTCTCCATACCGGAGAGATCGAGGTCAGAGGCCGCGATATCGGCGGGATCGCGGTTCACGCAGCTGCCCGCGTCATGGCAAAATCCGGGGCCCAGGAAGTGATGGTATCGCGCGTCGTCACCGATCTCGTGGCGGGCGCGGGATTGAAGTTCGATGAACGGGGAGCACATGAGCTCAAGGGACTCCCCGGCCGATGGGAGTTGTTTGCAGCAAGTGCATAGCGGCTAATTTTAGCTAGGTTTTCACGGGCAGCCGATAGAGGTCTACTTGTGGCGCTTTTGAGACATGCCGACCGTTCCTGACAAAGTCCGCTCCCGCGGGAAGACCGGAAGTCGATGATGTTCGGTCAAACCGACGCGAATGACCCCGATGCAGACATGGGATCACGCTCAAGTCCTCGGCGTTCGGCTATTTAATTTGAAATATTAGAGTGCCGATGGCTCATTTAAATTAGGTGCGATGTCGGATAACCAGTGCAATAATCTTGTGGCGGCCCTTGCGGCTCAAAATAAAACCGCGCAGGTTGGGCAAATGGGCGCGGAATTATGACGCACTCGCGTGTTGTCACAAAGCGGCCAAATACCGAAGTGGCCGCTATCCCAATAGATAACGCCCGCGCGACGGTAGGCGAGACTACCATACAACGACACGCAAACGTCCCGGATCGTCGGACTGCCCGTGCTGGCTTCAGTCGCGCAAAACTATTGGGGAATGAAATGAAGTTTGCGCCTGCCGGTCCCGCCGTGGCTAGCGGGGGCGTCGGTGACCACCTAGGAGTCTGATATAGTTAGCTGGGGTTTGTGACACTTTTGTAAAACCAATTTGTCGCATTAGGGCCTTGCTACTGCCATGGGGAAGCGCTAATTTTATTTAATTTTTTAAATAAGAGGGAGTAGCTCATGGCCAGCCTTCGCACAATGTTACTGGCTTTTGTGTTTTCGCTCACAGCCGCAGCAGGCTCTGCATCAGCTACTGTCGTCTACGACGGAGGCCCTTCCGATGGCTTAAGTGGCAACGAAGCCACACATTGGCTCCAAACGGAGAACTTTACTCTTGGTAGTTCAAACCAGATTACCGGAGCCGTCATCTATATTGGAGGATTTGGCGGAACGCCAAGCGGAATAGGTAATTGGTTGTCCAGCCCCGTGGTCAACTATAGTTTTTACTCCGATTCGTCGGGAGGCATTGGAAGCCTGCTGGTTTCCGGGTCGGGTGCGAACATCGTAACTACGGATACCGGCGCGCCCTTCGTCAGCGGCAGTGACGTATATGAGGTCGCATTTAACCTTGCTTCGCCATTCACGGCATCAGGTGGCGCCCAGTATCATTTCGGCTTCCACCTCTCAAACGAGACGTCCGGCGTCTTGCCGTTTAATTCAATTTACTGGGTAACCACGCCTTCAATAGCTTCGAACACTGGTATTGAGAGCGAAAATGCCGCTCAGAATAACTGGGCTGACAATGGTCAGAGGCATGCATTCCAGCTTACGAGTGCCGTCCCCGAACCCTCCACATGGGCTATGATGGTCCTCGGCTTCGCTGGCATCGGCTTTATGGCGTATCGCCGCAAATCGAAGCCAGCATTGATGGCTGCGTGATCCACAGTCATCAGAATTTAACTGGCCGCCTTCGGGCGGCCCTTTTATTTGATAGCCTGCATGTCCGGGTTTGATGCTGTGGACGGCTCCTCCACCGGGCACGTGAGTGCCATGGATGTGGGCGCTGCTAATGCTCCCACGATTCAGAGGAGCCCAACATGCAGACAATCACGACAATCGGTCTCGACATCGCCAAGTCGGTCTTCCAGGCGCACGGGGTTGATGCCACCGGCCAGGTGGTCATCCGCCGCCAGTTGAAGCGGCGCCACGTCCTGGCGTTCTTTCAGAAGCTGTCACTATGCCTGGTTGGCATAGAGGCTTGCGCCTCGTCGCACCATTGGTCGCGCGAGCTTCAGGGGTCACAAGGTGTGGTCGATACCGCCGGCCTTTGTGAAGCCCTACGTCAAGCGGCAGAAGAATGACGCGACTGACGCGGAGGCCATTTGCGAGGCAGTCACCAGGGCCAACAGGCGGTTCGTGCCGACCAAGACTCCTGAGCAACAGGGCGGCCTGGTGCTGCACCGCACGCGTCACCTGTTCATCCGTCAGCAGACCGCGGTGATCAATGCGATCCGGGCCCATCTTGCCGAGTTCGGGATCGTTGCACCGGTCGGGCGCCACGGGGTCGAGGAGCTGCTCAATGTCGTAGCCGATCCAAACGATAGGCGAGTTCCGGAGATGGCTCGTGCGTGTCTGTCGGCATTCGGGCTCTTCAAACGAAGCAGACAAGAACCACAAAGCCGAATCGTCGTAGCAGTAAGCGTCAGTCCGACTTTAGACTGGCGATGCTCATGCACCGACCAGTTGCAGATCTAGAAAGGGCTGAGGCTAGTCTTCGAAGCGAAGATTGGCGGTCCTTAGGACCAAACGCGATCGCCGGCCTCGGTATCAAGTTAAGGAACTGGCAATAATTGCGAGTCATCATCCGGACATTAGGGGTTAGCTGTAGGTTTCATAGTGGTCTGCTTCATTTCGCGAGGCGGAGGCTGATTTAATTGCAGGATAAGATCAATGCTTCCATTAAAGAGGGGGCGGGTCTGCTGAAAAATTCCGCAGAAAGCATTGAAGCGCAAAGTAGAACTGCCGTTGGAACTGTACCTAGCGAAGCAGCCCAAATTGCTCGAGAGCTGCGCGATGGCGCGCGTGAGATCCTGACAAGCCAGGAATATCAGAATTCAAAGATCAAGTTTTAAACCGTTGTCGTCATCCAACCGAAAAGCCCGTTATGGTCGAAACTCGTAATGCGCGCCGCTACCGTGTCGCAAAGTCCGCGAAGATCGATCATGGCGGCGATAAGATCGCCTGCATACTTCGCGACATTTCCGCAACCGGGGCAGCGATTGAGATTCTTGATCTCGTCCGAGCACCCACGGAGTTCACATTGATCGTTCCTGAAGACGGACTGAGGCTACGGTGCCGCGTTGTTTGGCGGAAAGAATATCGGATCGGCGTTACGTTCGATTAGTAAACCCAGCCAGGGCGATCATGACTAGAAGCGCTGGCCAAACACTTCAGTGGTCGAAAATGTCAAGCGGGAAGAGCGAACCGAAGGGGCTAGATAGCGACCTCTACTGCGTAAAATGTAGCTTCAAAATGCGATTTTCCTGCACCGAGCCGCATTCGGCCGGCTTTGTGCATTTTGTTTACGAATGCCGCGATTGCCGCAGCACGCAAAGCTTTGTCACGGCAGTCTGACATGGAGATTCATCATGCAGCTTATTGCGTGTCGCTCCTATCCATTTCTTGATGCCCAAACGCTTGAAGAGCGAAGCGCGCGCGACACTCTATTAAGGGCCGGTGAGAACGAATTCCTCCTGCATATGACGGCTGACGACGGGGTCGAAGAGCGGCTAGTTCGTTTTGATTGCAGGGCTGCTTTGGTTTGGATCAACCAGGAGGAGCATGAATACGGTACCAATTGGGAGTGACGTTAAGGAGCAGAACGCCGCCCTGCGCGGCAATCCGCAAAACCAGCAGGAAATCTGAGGCGCAGTTGGCGGGTGTGTTACAACGTGCGCGCACGCTGTCTATTAGAAGGCCGCGAAGTGTCAAAGTGAGTCGGCTGGTTTTCGAGCTGCAGATCAGAGTGAGTTGGGGCAACGGCCGGCTACTATCCACAGACACGTCAGCCGACATTCAATCAAGAGTAGGCCCAAGCTAGAAGGCCAGGCAGTTTGGCACCTATCACGTTCACCCAAGCATTACTTTTGGCGACTAAGCTCAAGCAAGTGATCGTAGCTGCCCGGCCTCGTCGGCGGTGCTAATACTTTTTTGAAGCGATTGTTTGCAGAAGTTTCCTCGGCTCGCTCCTCCCTGAGATTGGAACGGCCGAAGCATTTTGGATGCTTGGCCAAATGATGGAACCGGGGTCATTTCTGCAGGAGCTAGAGGAGGCCGTCTCGCGAGGATCGGCCGAGAGCCGGCTACGAGCGCTTTGGCATGCGACCGATTTGCTGATAGCCGGCCGGTATACTGAGGACGAGATTTGGATCTTCGGCGAGGTCATCGGACGGTTGGCAGACGGAATTGAAGTGGCCGCTCGAGCCCAGCTCGCCAAGCGGCTGCTCCGCACCGACAATGCCTCCATTAACATCGTCAAGAAACTTGCTTTTGACAATTCCATTGAAGTTGCTGGCCCGATGCTTCAGCACTCCACTCGGCTCGATGCCAAGACGTTGGTCTCAAATATCAGAACCAAAAGCCAGTCGCACCTTCTGGCAATCACCAAACGACATTCTCTTCCCATCGTGGTAACGGACGAACTCGTAACACGCGGCAACCGGGAAGTCGTGAACTCAGTTGCGACAAACAGCGGCGCTCGGTTTTCTGATTTCGGCTTTTTGCATATGATCAAGCGCTCAGAGGCCGATTCAATTCTCGCCGAGCAACTCGGCCTTCGGAAGGACATTCCAAGACATATTTTCCAGCAATTGATTGCAAAAGCATCGGACGATGTAAGGCGAAAACTTGAGTGGGAGCGTCCAGATCTATTGGATCAAATTCAGACCTCGGTGATCGACGTCACCGGGGCGCTCCAGTCAAAGTTCGGCCCGGCTTCGATGAGCTACTTTAATGCAAAGAAGCTCGTAGCGGCCCGGCATGGACGTGGCGATTTGAATGAAAGCAGCATTCTGGAATATGCCCGTTTCCACAAATTCGAAGAAACCACAGTTGGACTTTCAATACTATGCTCTTTGCCGGTGGACGTGGTGGAGCGAGCGCTTCTTGATAGTAGCCGAGAGATGATTATGATCCTCGGCAAAGCCCTCAACTTTGAGTGGGTGACGACGATGTCTCTTCTCTTTCTTGCTGCAAAAGATCATCGGATCTCTGCGTTAGACTTGGATCATATGCGAGAAGAGTTTTCACGCCTCAACACCGAGACGTCACGGACAGTCCTTCGTTTCTATAAATCGCGCAAGAACGCGGCGGCGGCCGATTCGGAACAGCGTCATCTGCCTCAACTTCACACACACTGAGAAATCAAGCGCGACCTTCATTCAAATGGCGGAAACTCGGATTCCTGTCATACGGGCCGGACGCTCGACAACTTTGTCGGCGCGCGGTGGGTCTTGCAGACAAGATCTTGAAGGGAGAGAAACCGGCTGAGAGTCCGCTAGAGCAGCCGACAAGATTTAATCTCATGGTAAGTCTAAACGCGGCGCAACATTGCTTGCGCTCGCAGGCTCGCCGACTTCCGGGGTCGGCACCGAGCTGACGTGGCTAGCCTTTTGGGCGACGTCCGCTTTCAGGGGCGAACTGGAAGTCGGATTTCGGACCCGTCAGGTCGCCTTTTGGACCCGAATGTATGGTCCGGCCGCGCGTTGCGAGTGGATGTTTCCGAGCTGACGGTGAGCGGTCTTGCATCAATGTATCCGGCCTTCGATTGGAGTGTGTGGTGTTCCGGGCCATCATGGATAACTCGGCTCGTTCACCATTCGAGAAAACTCCGCCACCGCATGTTCGAAGCGCTGCAAACTGGCCGGCTCGCTGACGCCGGCCATTAATTCGGCTTCCAGAAGATCGGCCGCCGACGCCACTTCCGGCGCGTCGAATTGAGCGGCGAGACCAGCGAGCCGATGGACGTCGCCAATCGATCCTTCGGTGAGCTTGTCCTGCAAAATTGCCTGGCCGCGCATCACAATTTCCGCGCGGGCCTGACGCGTCAGGTTCTGCAACTCTTCCTCGAATCCGGCGGAGCCATGCGGGTCCTGATGGGAATGCAACGAAAATACCGCTTGAATCGCGGCACGCAGTTGTTCGCTCGAAACCGGTTTGTGAAGCACGCGTGCGGCGCCCATGCCATTGGCCCGCTCCGTTATCGCAAACGCGGTTGAAGCCGTCAGGATGATGAATTGGGCCGGGCCGCCGCGAACCGACCTTTCCATGGCTTCCAGAATCTGGAAGCCGTCTATGTCTGGAAGTCCGACGTCAAGCAGAACGAGATCGAACCGGCCGGCCTTGTAAAGCGTCAGCGCGGTGCCGCCATCCTCGGCTTCGCCGACCACGTGTCCATCCCGGCGCAGCATCGTGGCGATCATCCGGCGGTTAAGCGAAACGTCTTCGACCAGCAGGATGCTGAGCGGCGCGATCGACGGCTCGGGCACATGCGAAATCGCCGCCGCTTCGGCATCGAAGACGAAGGTGAAGGCGGCGCCTTTCGAAGCCTTGTTTTCTGCCGTAAGTGTTCCACCCATTCGCTCTGCAATCCGGCGCGACAATGCCAGCCCGAGGCCAAGTCCGTCGGCGTCTTCGCGCTCGCCTCGCTCGAAGGGTTCGAAGAGACGCAGCAGTTGCGCGTCGGTCAGCCCGCTGCCGGTATCTTCCACGACGATCGAAATTTCGATCGTTCCATTCCCGGTACTCGGTCTGCACATCACACGAACATTGATCCGCCCGCGATCGGTATACTTGACGGCGTTCGACAGCAAATTGCGTACGACTTGACGGACGCGATCGCCATCTATCCTCACGATGACCGACGGCGGCTGCAGATCAACGGCAAACCCTATATTCTTGCGCTTTGCAGCGTTCGCCGCGAGCTGCGACTCCGATTCGACCAGCGCGGCGACATCGAGCGGCTTCAGATTGAGCGGCGCGCCGCCGCCCAGAGCCGCCAGATCGGTCAAATCATCGACCACGGTCTTGAGGCTGCCGAACACCTCGCGAAGTTCGCTCATGCTCACTTCCGAGGGGGCCTCGGCCGCCAGATCGAGCAGACCTTGCATGCCCTGCAGCGGTGTGCGCAATTCATGACCCACTTCGGCGAGAAAGCGGGATTTGGCGCGCTCCGAGCGATGAGCCAGGGCCGCTTTCAATTGTGCTTCGGCTATTTGCGGGGCCAGCGGCGCATCATGATCTGCGCCGCCAAGCGACTTTCCGCCGGTTTTGGCAAATGCGCCCCAGGCATTCCAGATACCCCGCGCAATAGCGTCATAGCGAGCCGCGACATCGTTTCTTCCAAAGCTGCGCGCGGCAGCCGCGGCACATTCCGCCGCGATTCCGGCTTCAAGTCGCGATGATCCCGATGAGGCGCTCTCGACGGCGGTGGCATAGGCAAGCAGGCAGCGTTCTACCGCGCCCTTCTGCCGCAACCGTTCCGCCTCCAGGATCAGCAGCTTGCGCTGGTGATCGGCGGGATTGAGTGCGGCGACGCGGCGGATGTAACGAAGGTCGCTGCGGCGCAACGGAAGACCGTGTTTCAACCGGGCGAGGTTTTCGTGCAGCCGCCAGACGGCTCCGCCCGGATGCGGGTCCACTACCGGGCGGCCGGCATCGTGCTTGTTGGCCAGCGCCAGCACGCCGGCCCAATCGCCGCGCATGGCCAGAATTTCCATCAAGATGATCGGCGGGCCCATTCCGGCAATGACGCCAAGCCTTGTCCAGGGTTCATCTTCGAGCTGATTGAAGCCGCGGGGATCCCTGAACACCCTTATCGTTTCGAGGAACGCAAGCAGACCTTGAAGGCCGATAGCGTCGCCCAACTGTTCGGCCTTTTCGATCGAATCCTTCAGAACTTCGACAAGCCCGTCAAGTGTGGGCTCGCTGCGCCACACGATCCGCGCAAAATTTCGGACGGCCTGCGCGGCATAAACGACGTCGCCTTCGGAGATCGCAACGTCGTAGACGTTCACAACATGGTCGCGCAGGGCGGTCATCGGAACAGACCAGATCAGGCCGAGATAGAATGCCCGGTACAATGTAGCCCCACGGCCGAAGGCCGTCGGCGGAATCGTGCTGTTCGCTATCGCCGTCCCCAGCTCGGCGGCCTTCCGCAAATTGCCAAATTCCCCGTAGAGAACAGCGTCCACGCTCTGGTAGTTCGCGGAACGATAACCGAAGCGACGCGCGAGGGTGGATGAATGCAACGAGCAGAGCAGCATCAGCGCCGGGTCCCGCGCATAAGCGATGAGGGCTGCAAAATTCAGGACCCGACGCAATGGCGGGATCGTCTCCGCGTTGTGGCCTGCCGGAAAAGCACGACGGGGAAGCAGCCGGCTCAAATGCCATCGGGCGACCGCCGCAAGCCGGTGGATTTTTCGCGCCTTGGCCGGCAGCCTTAGACCGAAACGGCGAAGGCCCGCGAGCGCCCATGTCCATGCCAGGTCTGGTTCGCCCGCCATCGACGCTGCAAGAATGGCGGTCTGATACGCGTCGGCAACCTGCTCGTCCGTCATCGCGAGCGCGATCATCTCTTCGACGCGACTACGCATCAGGGCGGAATCGCGTCGAGCCGCCGACGCCAGCGACGCTTCGCGAAGGATCAGCGCGTCCGCCTCGCGATCAAGGCCAGGTTCGCGCAAGCGCAGCGTCCAGGAGGCTTCAGCAAACGAATTGGCCGTGGCGTTATCGGCCGCGTTGCGCGCCAGCGATGCTTCTCTCGCAAACAGATCCCGCCAAAGACCGGGCGCCGCATCCTGCAGGCCGGCGGCGATTCGAAACCTCAATGCCGGGTTCAACAACGCAGAACCGCCATGGAGAATGCGCAGGCGCTCGGACATGGCGGAGGCAATCGGGATTTTCGCCGCCGGGCCTAACGCCTCGAGCAGACCAAGGCGCAGGCTATCATGTACGAAGCCCAGGTTGGCCTCCGAGACGTTGACGATTCCTTGACGTTGCAACTGTTGTGCCGCCCGCTCGATGTCACCAACCGGACGGTTCAGGGCTTCGGCGACACGGGCAAGTGGCGTTCGATCTCCCCAGAGGGCGAATGCCGCGCCGATTTCTAGAATGTCGCGAGGAAGCGTGTGCGCGCGCGTGACGATGGTGTCGGTGACATCGTGCCGATCGATGCTTGCCGCAGCCGCGCTGTCGACAATCCAGGCTCCATCCTTCTTCGCAATAGCCGACCGGTCGAGAAGCGCTCGCGCGGTCTCCTTCAGATCGAACGGCAATCCGCTGTTGTTTCCATCCAGCCAGGCGTCAATGACGGTGCCAGCGGCATGATCGCCGACGGCTTCGCCCAGCAACGCAATCTGATCCTCCGGGCCGAGCGGCCCGAGTTCGATGAGTTGGGCATGCGCCCGCTTCGCGCTGGACAATTCCGTTTCGCCGCTTCGCTCGGCGAAGATAACCGTGCAAAGCCGCAGCGATTGATCGCGGGTGACGAGGATGACCAGCACGTGCGCATCCTGCGGGGCGCGTTGCCAGTCATCGATAAAAAGGACGACCGGCGTGCCAAATCCATAGAGCCAGCGGATCAATCGCGCGATGGCGTCAATGATACGCGCCCTGCCTTCCCCGCCGTGGAGGGCCGGCGAAGGCATTCGTTTCGGTGACGACAGAACATCGATCGGTTCGAAGCCGGCACTTTCAAGAAGGGATAACTGACTGCCGATTGCCTTAAGGAGCGAGTCAGCGCCGGCGGCTGGATCGTAAAGCAGATCGAGTGCCTTGCTGACCGCTTGCGACAGCGCCAGCAGGATCGGGGCAAATCCGCTCGTGGCATCACCTTCCGCATACTTGGCGCGGCCGATCACGGTGCCTTGCTGCGCGAGGTCGGAAAGCACGGATTCGACCAGAAAGGTTTTTCCTGCGCCGGACTGGCCACGCAAGATCACGAGTCCGGTGTCCGGATCGGCGAGTGCCGTCATCAGGCGGCGCCGCTCCGCTCCGCGTCCGACCAGCTTCAAGTCACGCCTCCTCGACCGCTATTCCCAGTCGGTAGCCGAACCCCGGCGCGGTTACGATCAGATTCGGTTCGTCCGTGTCGTCGCCGAGCTTGCGCCGGAGCCGGCTTACCAGCGTATCGACGGATCGCAGGTCCGAATCCATCGGTCGCCGGCTGATGGCGGACAGCAATCCTTCACGGCTGACGATCTTCGAATTGGCCTCGATCAGGCACGTTATGATTTCGAATTCGCCGCGCGTCAGGCTGGCGGTCAAGTCGCCCGAGACCGCGCTGCGCGCTTCAAGGTCGACCAGCCAGCGGCCGAGGCGCTTGCGCTTGCCACGCATCGGAGAGCACCGTCGCATCACGCTCCGAATTCGCGCTGCCAGTTCGCCATGATGCACAGGCTTGACCAGATAATCGTCCGCACCGAGATCGAGCGCCTCGATGCGGGCTTCAGGGGTGCCTCGCCGCGTCACGATCAGGATCGCAAGGTCGGTCTGTTCGCGAAGTTCCTTGACCAGGCTCAGACCGTTAAGCCCGGGCAGGCCGACGTCAAGGACGATGGCTTCGACGCGTTGCCCACGCAGCAAGGCCTTGCAGGCAAGGGCGTCCGCCGCTTCCAGAACCTCGAAGTTCTGTTCCCGCAGTCCCAACGCGATCGCGCGCCGCGTGAGCGTCTCATCCTCGACGACAATGACCCTGATCATCCCAACCCCGGACCACAGACTAGCTGACGGGTGATGGCTCCGTAAAGGCGAACGACCGGACTAGACAGGGATTCTCACCTCCGTTGACAACACGTTCACATGGGAACTCGAAAGACGCGCTCTCTTTCGAGCCGGGCATTTGCAACGAAACATTTAAGGGCTTGGCGCCGTGGCGATTACAGCTGGCGCGTCCTGAGGGACGTTGCTGTGATCACTCGAGTTCGCCTCGCAGCGTGTTCCAGCGGTGGAACCGTCTCTTCTCGTGCAAATCCCAACAAAATCGAACCCATTCACATGCCGTTCACAGCAGCGGCGCGGCGCGTGTCCTAGAAAAAGTGCGGCCATGCGCTTTGCCTGGCCGCCTTAAATTTTTTGTCCGGCCAAATTTACTGGGGCGCGAAAATGAAAACGAAATTATTGCTCGCGACTGTTTTCGCTGCCAGTGCCGCGGCATTTGTAACGGAAACGCCTGCGAATGCCGCGGGCTGCGGTGGCTATGTCAATATCATGCAGTGGGGCTGCGCCCCCTGGGACAACAATCCACCAAAGAAAGGCGTGACCCCGGGTTATCCAGCCATCGCACCGAAAATAACGGTGCAGCCGCCAGCGTCGGTCATCTCGAATGATGGCGGCAGTCTCGCCAAGGCAGGAGCGCCTGTCATCTCGAATGACGGCGGCAGTGTCATTTCGAATGATGGCGGCAGCGCCGTCGCCAAGAACACCGCCGGTCTCGTCGGCAATGCGGGCGGCACTTTTGTCGGGAACAACGGCAGCGCAGTCCTTCAGAAGTCGGGCAACGGCCTCGTTTCCGACAACGGGCTCGGTCTTGTCGCGACGGGAGGCGGTAACGCAATTTCCGACAACGGCGCTGGTATCATCAGCCGTGATGGCGCCGGCCTCCTTGGCCAAGACGGTAGCAGCCTTGTCCGTAATGGTGCTGCTCTCCTTGGCCAGGACGGTAGCAGTCTTGTCCGTAATGGTTCCGGTCTCCTCGGCCAAGACGGTAGCAGTCTTATCAGCCAAGACGGAGCGGGCTTAAACCTCAAAGGCCCGACGGCCTACAAAGCCGCGGCGCCAACGGAAAACCAGCTTCAGGCCCAAAAAGCGGCAGCGGATACCCAGAAAGCCGCGAATGACCTCATTGCCGCCAGCGATCTCGTGAAGCGGGATGGCGTGGCGCTCCAGAATGCAAAAACTGCAAACGACCTGAACCTGGTCGGCCAGCTCCAGACCAAGATCGATGCCGATAACAAGGCGGTGGTGACGGCCGGCGCCATCATGCTGGCCACCTCCACGCTGGTTCCGCCGACCGAAGCCGACACGGTGAAGAAGGTCGCGAACCTTCTCAACGACAGCATCAATGCTGCCAAGACCAATGTCGATACCGGGAATGCCTCGGCCAACGCCGCGCCGGCAAAGCCGCAGCCGTCGCAATTGCAGATCGACACCACGAATGCCGCCGCCGCAACGGCAGCCACCGCCGCGAAGGCTGCGGTCGACGCCAATAGCCAGGTTCTCGCGCTCACCGCCACGCTCGGCAATCGTCCCACCAATCCCGACGATCTCAAAAACGTGAATCGGACCATGGCGGAGTCCGCGGTCGTCACCGCCAAGGCCAATCTGGCCAAGGCGCAGTCCGATCTGGTGGCAATGTCCGCAAAGGGTGCCAGCGCCTATGACATCCAGGGCCAAAAGGACCTCATTGCAAAAGCCCAGACCAACGTGACTTACCAGACAGCCATGGTCGCGAATGACTATGCCGGAAAGGCCGTCAACGCCGACACCGCTAGGGCTGATCTGGCGACGGCCAAGGCCGTTGTCGATGGGTTGACGAAGGCCTATGGCAGCAACCGTCCTGCGGATCCGCAGCAGCTCACGACGATCAATACGGCGATGGTCGTTCAAGCCCTAGCCCAGGACAAGGCCGATATGGCCCTTGCCGACGCGACCGCGGTGCGGTTGGCCGCGAATGGCGCCAGCAAGAGCGACGTCCAGACTCAAACGGACCTGGTCGCGACCAAGCAAAAGGACATGGCTAATATCCTCAAGGTCAATCCGCAAATCGTGGCGGCGGCGGGCGTGGCAGCCAACACCGATCCCGCGATCGTGGCGAAGGCGCTCGCTGGTCTGGTCGCAGTAGCGGCGACCCAAACGTCCACAACGGTGCAACTCACCAATGCGCAGGTGCAGTCGGCTCTGGCGGCCGTGCAGCAGTTAAAGACTGCGGCGAATGCGACCCGCCCGGCGGGGACGACTTCCGCCAGCGCCGCGGAAGCCTCGGCGATGTTGAATACCCTGACCAAGGCCGCCGCGACCTATTCACTCAAGTCATTGGATACGCCGGTGGCCGCAACCGCGGCTTCATCTGGATCGGTTGTCACACAGCCGGCATCAGCCACGCAGGCCGCAACGGCCAAGATCGTGGCTACGACGCAGACGGCACCTGTCGTCGACAAGTCCGAACTTACGCCCGCCGTCGTGCAGATGCTGGTGCAGTCCGGTCCCGCGACCATCCAGGCCATGCAATCCGCGCAGCAGGCGGCGCTGGCCAAGGGCGACAAGGCACTCGCGGACGGATTGGGCAAGGACATCGTCAATCTGCAGGCCCAGGTTGCCGCGGCAAAGGCGATGCCGCCAGTCGAGACAGCGAAAACAGTTGCCGCCACGACGGCCGCGACCACGGCGCCCGCCGTCGGAGCCGCGGTTGCCGTGAAGCCGGCATCGTCGCCCGCTGTGATGGCGAACGCTTCCCCGGCCGTCACGGCGCCCGCGGGCGCTTCGGCGACAACAACGACCAAGCCCGGTGAATCGTCGGCGCCGGCCAAGATTTCCGATGATCAGAGCAAGGCGGTGCATCAGGCGCTGCAGACGATTCCGGGCGATCTGACCAAGGCCGAGCAGAAGAGTTTCGCGGCGCTGTCGGCGATGGTGGACCGCGCCACGGCCAAGGGATTGACCGCCGAGGAAGCGACCTATCTGAAGGAAGGGATCGAAGCCCTCGCGGAGAAGCATCCGAAAGCTGAAAAGCAGAACGGGCTGACAAGGATCGCCAACACGGTCGCCACTCAAAAGCCTGCGGTTGCGACGGCAGCTCCGGTCGGAACAGCCGCGGCACCGCCGGTTACTGCGGCCGCGCCTGCAGCGAGTGCCATGCCGTCGGTAGCGCAGCCCGCGCAGTCGCGTGCCCCTGAGCAGGTCATGAGCAAGCCGGAAGCACCGAAGTCGGCTTCCGCGACACCTGCAATAACGGTGCAGCCGACGACGCCAAAGACGGAGATGCGCAACGAACCCAAGGCGGCCGTCGCATCGACGACGCCGGCCGCGATCTCACCGCCTACGCCGGCAAAACCTTCGCCGACGCACGAGGTGCATGTCGAACCCCATCCGGCTGTTGCATCGAGAGCTGTGCCTGCCGCCACTCCGGCTCCGGTGGCACGTGTGGAACCGGCAAAGATGGCGACGCCTGCCGTGAGAGCTGCACCTCCGGCGGTCGCCGCGCCGAGGCCGCCGGCCGTTGCAGCGGCCAAGCCGCCGGCACCGCCAGCGGCGAAGCCCCAGAGCTGCTCACCCAACATGGTGAACGGAAAGATGATGGGCATGACATGCCATTGAGTTCGCCGCGGTACGTCAGGCCGACTGCGGCGATGCATATTTGTATCACGAAAAAATTTTCCGCACTGACAACAGCGTTTGCGTCGGATCGCTTTGACATCAAGACGCGAAACACATGTGTTGAATTCTCCAAGAAAAAAGCGGGGCTACTGTGCGTTCAAGCAAATTGATTTTCGGTGCCATTGTTGTGGGCGCATGTGGAACCGGAATCGTCCCTTCATCCGCGGCAGACATGCAGGTGAAGGCCATCGCGCAGTCGCTCGATCAGACGTGGAACATCAGCTACAACAGTGAAATCCGCTATTTCAGTTGGCAGAATTCGCGCGGCTTTCCCGCTTCGGTGCCGCCGCTGTCCGGCACGGGACACGGCACGCAGGTCTACGCGCCGATGTCGCTTTCGTTGACGGGCAACACCAGTCCCAACTGGAAATTCGAGTTCGTCGTGCGCGGAGGTTTCGTATCGTCGTCGCAAACGACGTCCGGCGAGCGCGGCTCGGTCGACACGCCGGTTGATACGCAGCTATCCGGCACGGTCACCTATAATGGTCTCACCGGCATCCAGCCGTATTTCTCGATGCTGATCAATTCACCGACGGGCAAATCCGCACTCTACGGTGCCGCGCGTTTCGCGCGCATGGACGGCGATCTCGTCGATCAGGGCACCTATGGCGAAGGCTGGAATTTTGGCCCGACCGCCGGCGTCAACATTCCGCTGTCGCAGTCGCTGATCCTCACGCTGTCGGGCGGCTACACCCAGCGCAACCCCTATGCCAAGGAATCGCAGAACCCGTTCACCGGACTG
The DNA here is from genome assembly GCF_900099825.1 of Bradyrhizobium ottawaense. Taxonomy (NCBI): domain Bacteria; kingdom Pseudomonadati; phylum Pseudomonadota; class Alphaproteobacteria; order Hyphomicrobiales; family Nitrobacteraceae; genus Bradyrhizobium; species Bradyrhizobium ottawaense. Next base: position 6,090,617 of record NZ_LT629693.1, read on the forward strand.
GTGACTGACACGGTCAGCGTCAAGAATGGTGACGAGGCGACGGCGACGGCGGCGCTCGGGTATGCCCAGGGTCCGCTCTCGCTGCAGGGCTCGGCGTCGTATTCCTACGACCAGGTTTCTCAATCCAGCCAGTTCGGGCTGCAGGATTACAATCTTTACCGGGTCGGCCCGCGCACCACGATTTCCGGCAGCGGATCCTATGCCTTCAACGAAATGTGGTCGGTGTTCGCCAACGGCTTCTGGACCCACACTGAAAAGAACAATGTGCTGGACAATAACGGCCTTGCACTCATAACGGAGCCGTTCAATTCCAACAGCAATCTGTACCGCATAAATACCGGTTTGAATTATCGCTTCGCCAACGGCTTCACCGTCGGCCCGACCGCCAGCCATCTCTATCGTGACCACGACGGTTACGATCCGACGACGTTCAGCTTCGTGCCGGCGAAATCGCGCTACGCGGTCGGAGCCGCCGCCAACTACAACGTCACCAACAAGATCAATATCAACGGCAAGGTCGAACGGGTCTGGATCCGGGAAAATGAAAACCCGGGGCCGCCGCCTTTCGTGCCTGTCGTCCCGTTCCTGTCGGGCGACGCATGGGTCGTGGCCGGCGGCGCCACCGTGAACTTTTGAGAGGGTAACATGAGCAAATACGTCAACATTCCGCTGTTCGCTCTCGCTCTCGCCGCGACTATTTGCACCGGCCCGGTCGAGGCGGGTCAACTCGCCTGCGCGCCAGGGCTCGAAAACGTTGCAGGTACCTGCGTGACCGCGGGCCTTGCCGCATCGACGCAGCTTCGCGGCACGCTGATGAGCCAGCTCAAGATCGGCTACAACCTGCCGATCCCGCCGCGCAAGGATACGATGTATCCGCGGAACTTCGACGTCAGCCGGTTCGAGTTCAGTCAGCCGGGCAACTTCAGCGTCGAGACATTCCCGCCATCGCCGTAGAGTCGCGTCGGCTGCCTGCCAGTCGCTTAGGCGTCGTTGACGTTGTGCCGTTGAGAATCGTAACATCGCGCTCGACGCTGATGTCCGGGCAGCGGCTGGAACATCATCCGCGCGTCAGATGGAAGAAGGGAGGTGGTCCGTGACCCCGATCGATTTGTCGTGCGGGATTTGCCGCTTCCGGATGCGGATTTTCATTGCCACTTCTGCAGTCTTCCGGGTCTGTTTATGGTTCGTGAGAACTCTCTCGCGACCTCGGGTTTAGCCACGAGGATCGTATCGAACATGCGCGTCGCATGGGGTGGATGTGCGATCGGGTCGTGGAAGCTGGCGGGACGGCGATCGCCGACTTCGTTTGTCCGACACCGGATAACCTCGGCCAACATCTTGCTTGCTGCGGGTTGCGTGAGGTTCAGCGATGCTGCTGCCGCCCGTAACGAACTTGATCGGCAAGCAGTACCAGCAACTGGAAGTGCCTTATTCGCAACGACACGAACGTTCGCAGCCATGATCTCGTCGGATGTTTAAAAGTAAAAAGCGGATGACTTATATCTTCGTCTCCCTCCGGTGTGGGCCGCCTTGTTGGGTTAGGTTGATTGCGCTGTAACAGTCCTTATGGACGTCCATAAGCACAGTACTCAGACTGAACGGTTAGAGGTCGTCGAGACGGGCCGGCGGCGGCGTTGGTCCGACGATGAGAAGCTTCGGATCGTGTTGGAGAGCTTGGAGACGCCGCGTGCGATCTCGTCGACAGCGAGGCGTCATGGCATTTCGCGCTCATTGCTGATGACGTGGCGGCGCGCCTTGCCGTGGACCTGAAAAACGCTCTTGGCCAAGTCGAGGCCGATCGTGGTAATCTGCATAGCGGATGGCTCCCATTTTGCTCGTGAACGCCTGATGGCCTTCACACTTTGGCACCCAGATGCCGTGAGCGGGAGCCATCCACCTCATCTGTTGATCGGGGTAGAGCAGAAGTCTCGTTTCGGGGCCGTCAGGACCGTTGTTGACCCTCAGCGGAAATGAGTTGGTCAAAGTTGGCGAGCAATAATTGGCAATCCAGAGGTCGGCTTGGTTGACCATCGTCTAACGAACGGATTTTCGCACTTTCGTTGGTGATCAATCCGTTGGGGGTAGTTCATTCGGCTAATGGTCTAACTCAATTGAGCTATTGACCGGGCCGTGCTCCGGAAGCTGTTATATTAGGCCTAGACAGATAAATCCGCGCCACCTTGCTTGACCAGCTATTCTTGGTGCGAACATGAAACTCACCGATTTCGAATTGATGTCTATCGACGAGCTTTGGGCTCTTCACCTCGAAATAGATGTGGTTCTGACGCGCAAGATATCTGCGAAAACAAATCAACTTGGCCGGCGACTGCGACTATTGGAGTCAGGTGCATCTGAAGCAAAAATTGAGCGAGAACGGCGTCCCTATCCAAGAGTGCTCCCTAAGTACCAAAACCCGGAAAAACCGTCGGAAACTTGGGCGGGCCGTGGTAAGCAGCCGCGGTGGCTAACTGCTCAACTCAGATCCGGGAAAACGCTCGAGGACTTCCAGATTCGACCTAAGCGTCTCATCGGAAAGTCGCGCACGCGAAGTCGCCGGAAGTCCAAGCCGGCATTGATGGCCGCTTGATCGGACAATCGTGCTCATCCTAGGAGCTTGATGGTAAATTAGCCGTCAAAGCGCCTGTTAAGCCTAGACTTATGAGCCTACAGGATGATGGTTGTTTCACGTCGGAAGAATTGATTTCCAAGAAGTATGTCGGTGCTGAATCGGCACTTGTGATCGAGGGGACTAACGAGCAGCATCTCTACAATTGTAGGAGGAACGTGACCGCAACATTGAAGAGAAATTTCAAATACAGAGCGTTGTTTAGTGACTTAGCTTCAATCGGACATAGAGACGAGTGTGCGGGAGATTCAGGACCGCACTTCTGTTGGAACCTCAGGAAATCCGAGACTCCCGAAAACAGGCAATCCAAAATTATCGAAATAAAATGCGCCAAAGGAAAGAATTGCATTTCGTATTCGATAGAAGCCGAAAGTTGTTCGCAGGACCCCAGTGAAGGCAGCCTTGATGCTATTGAGAATGGCAAGTGCCGCCACTTCGTAACTTCATCTCAAAAAGTGCTTTCCTCAATGACCTTAATCCTCGCCGATGGGGAAAAGATTTTGTTCGCTCAGAAAGCTCTGGAGGGCTTGATTGCGAGCCGACCCGCAGTGTCAACCGGATTCTTAGCTTCCCCCGCTCAGCCTTCAGGACGCCGATAGGCAAGTTCGGTGGCCAAGACTTCTCCGAAGCGAGGCGGCTGAAGCAGCTTGAGGGGAAGCTGTTGGCTGACTCGATGCTGGATACTCCGCGTTGAAGGATCTGCTGTAAAAAATGGCGACGCCCGCTGTCAAGCGAGAGGCCGTCGCCCATCTTCGGCAAGCGCACGATATGAGTGAGCGGCGGGCGTGTCCGGCACTAAGTTTGAGTTGGTCAATCAACCTCAAAACGACAAAGACACTTGGTTTGTCGATCTGAGTCAGAGGGCCGACGAGGTGATCTGAGTAACGGCAGCTTTGCTGCGGCGCATGAGTCCGGAATTGGCACTTTTCGGACCACCAGCGATGTCTGGCATCATCCGACCATCGCCGGGCGTCGATCACGAGCGAATGGGCGCACCGGTAGTCGCCGCAGTAGACGAGAAGCCGGCGGTGGCCGGACGCCCGCATTTCCCCGAGAGTGATTTTCTGTTCACGCGTGCCAAGTTCAGGCCCGTTGGAGCACGGCCTATCAAAGCGCGGCCCGGGGCGGTTAGGGCCTCTGGGGCTCGCCGAATTAATGTTTCTTAGGTCGACTCCCGGACGGATGGGGAATCTACTGATCCCCATCACCGCACCTCGCAACCAAATCGGTTTGCGAAGGTTCGTGATTTGGGGGTGACGGTTAATAGGAGGCGCATCCATGTGCGATTACAGCTTACATGCGGTCGCGACACGTCCCGCTGAGGTCGCGGAAACCTTGGTCTCGACCAACTTTTCTACCGGGACTCACGGCTTTGCGAGCCCTGACGATCCGAAAGTCGCGGTCTGCCTTCGTCCTGGGACCGAGATCGCATTCGAGAATGACGTTCAAACTGACGGCATGATGTTTCGCAAGAACATCGGCGTTCGATTAGCGCGGTTTCGCCAAATAAACCTCAAGCAGCCATATCAACATCACGACGCGCTGGAATTCTCAAACGGTGCAATCGTTCTTGTCACTGACCTCGCTGCGGGGCAAAGGGCTACGGTACTGCAATTGCCTGCGAGCCCAATCGAAGAAAGGCCTCAGGCGTCCCAACCTGCGGCCCGGCATGAGACCGCCAACGTCTGATGGACAAAAAAAGCCCCCGGAGCGATCCGGGGACTTGGGCCTTACAAGTGGGTGCATGCGGATCGGAGGCGGCGATCGCGCCTGACGATCGCCGCCACACGTTGAACGGTTAGCCCGCCGGTTCACGCCGGCGGCATTCTTACGATGTAGTGCGTGACAGACCTAAGCTGTTGCCGCGCGGTTTTAATAAGGAGTGGCGACGTGGCGACGGGCACCTGTGGCCCTGCAGCCACTAAACCTTTGTTCCTGCAACGGAACCGCGCATTTCGATTTACAGCGGACCTAACGAGTCCTTAGCTCTGGTCACCCGGCTGGGTACATTGTTTTAACGTTCAAATTTTTCAAAACCCGGGCGAGCCGCAGCGCGAAAATGCCTGCGGCTTTTGCTTTGAGACACGCGCAATCGCCTCACGAGGTGGCACATCCGGACGAGGAGAGGTGAGGGCGGCCGGTTACCCGAGCTGTCTCGCCGCACTGTCTGTCCCAGCCCCGTCGGCGCTGGAACAGGTCAGAGGGAGGAGGTCAGGATGTTAAGTCGAACAATTCGGCAGGCCACCGAAGTTAATCGTCTATGATCACTAGGCGAGCCCTGAACCTTGGTCGGGTCCCGGAAACGCTTCGATCGTAGCTTGGACCGGTGGGTTTTGTCGGCCTGAGTTGAAAAATTAAATTTGTTCAACGGTTGTTTGGAGGAGCGGTGATCCGCAGCTTGCACCCAACACAAGTGATGGAGGGGTGTCCTGTCAACCACATTGATTTTGTTTGTTTTTTCGCGGTCGAGATAACCAAACCCACGGTCTCGCCTACGGCATTGAAAGTCATGCCGTCGCGCAGGTCAGTTAGACCCAACCCCGGCGGTCGGACGCCGGGCAGAGCATTTCCGCTCTGCCCAAGCAGCTCAGACATCAACCTGTTCCGCACTTGCCAGCGCGTCATCAACCTCGATGCCGAGATAACGAACCGTACTTTCGATCTTGGTGTGTCCGAGCAAGAGTTGGACGGCCCTGAGGTTGCCTGTTCGTCGATAGATCAAGGTAGCTTTTGTGCGGCGCAGTGAATGCGTCCCAAACAGTCTCGGATCCAGTCCTATGCTGCCGATCCACTCCGAGACGAGGCGGGAGTATTGGCGGGTTGTCATACTGCGCTCGGGACCGCGATGACCGGTAAACAAGAACTCGCCAGGCCGTTTGCCGGTCGCCCGCAGATAGTCATCGACCGCCTGCCGGGTCTGTTCGCTCAATTCAAATCTGACAGGCCGCCCGGTTTTCTTTTGCCGGACAGTTGCGCGATCGGCGGTATATCCGCCTGCGGCGATATCCTCGACGCGGATTGCGACGACATCACAGCCACGAAGCTTGCTGTCGATTGCCAGATTGAACATTGCCAGATCCCGAACGCGGCCCTCGATCTGAAGCTTTGTCCGGATCGACCAGACGTGTTTTGGTCGCAGCGGGGGCTTGGCCCCAGTCAGCTTTCCCTTGTTCCACGGGACTCGCTTGGGTGCGGGGGCAGCATTCACTTGATCCTGCATGGCCATACTCCTCGGCTCAGTTACAGAGGCGAGTAGCATGTGCCACCAGATTAGGGATTAGGGTTGGTATCAGGCCGGTTTTCGGACCACCGGCCGGGCGGAAAACGCCCTTTGACGTTTACCCCTCTGGCCATGTCCGCTCCTGAGGGGGATAACAGACACCTCCGTTACCACGGGCGACTTCCGAGTCTGTGAAGGTTTGCGGATGGCGGCCCCATGGAAGACGGAATCGTGACGGTCAGTGACAAGGGGACCGGGCAGGGATCGGTGATCTCACCGCTTCTGGCCAATCTCTACTTACACTACGTTTTCGATCTCTGGGCCGAGCGCTGGCGACGGCGTGAGGCAGCGGGCAATATGATCATCGTGCGCTACGCCGACGACCTCATTGTTGGCTTCGAGCACGAGACCGACGCCCGTCGCTTCCTCGACGAGATGCGTAAGCGGTTACAGGAGTTTGCACTGTCGCTTCATTCGGAGAAGACCCGGCTGATCGAGTTTGGACGCTTCGCGGTGGAAAACCGCAAGCGGCGCGGGCTCGGCAAACCGGAGACCTTCACCTTCCTGGGCTTCACCTTTATCTGCAGCAAAACTCGTCGGGGCAAATTCCAAATCAAACGAAAGTCCCGGCGCGATCGCATGCAGGCAAAGTTGCAAGCCATCAAACAGGAACTGCGACGGAGCATGCATCAGCCGATTCCCCAGCAGGGAAGATGGTTGCAGCAGGTCGTCACCGGTTACTTCAACTACCACGCGGTGCCGACAAACAGTTCGTCACTGTCCGCGTTCCTATTCCACGTTACCAATCTCTGGCGGCGAACGCTGCAGTGGCGGAGCCAAAAAGATGGGATGACCTGGGAGCGGATCAAGCGGTTGGCCGACCACTGGCTCCCGAAACCGCGAATCCTTCATCCGTGGCCAGAGAGTCGCTTCGCCGTCAGACACCCAAGGTGGGAGCCGTATGCCCGAATTGGGCCCGTACGGATCTGTGCGGGGGGCGCGAGGTAACTCGCGTCCCTACCGCGAAAGTGGTCTGCCGACGGCTAAACTGACGCGATTGACCCGACTCGGACCTCCCGGCATGTCCGCTTTTCCGCCGCTTGTGCGGACTAAGCTTTAGAAATTCATCGGGTGATAGCTTCGCTTGGCCTTGATATCGCGCAGCGCCCAGTGAGACGGTCGCCGTGTCTAGATCTAAGTCCCCAGCGGTGAGGTGGGTGCTCTGCCATCGTCGCTGCGCAAGAACGATGTCATTGCTATCAAGCACGGCAAGAGACGTTCAACCCCCATCAAAGCTCCGCAGTGCGGTTTGCGGCGTGAGTCTGGCCGAGGGACTACGCCAAGGTGCCAGGAGATCAGATTTTGTCCGAACGCTTGCCGCAATACCGGCACATTGAGGACTGTTGCTGAAACTTGTAGGTGGAGGGGTGGCCTTGGGCGCGCGTCGCGACTCTACCACTGCTCGGCTATTAGCGTCGCAGCTGGGGATTGTCGGATGTACACTCTCTTCGGCGGCGGACGCGGCCGGTCTTGGAGGGGTTGCTGAATTTAGAAGGCAATTCCCTTCAAGACCGCGCGTCTATCGGTCAAGGTGCGCGCCTTCACGTTCCAAATGCTGGGAAAGAATCGGCATATCCCCGAGTCAGTGGTTGAGATTGATTTTTGGGGTGGGTGAGGCGCCCGGGTCTGGTGCATGATGAAACGATTTTTATTTGCGGCGATCGTCTCTGCCGTTCCGGTGTGCCTGATCTCAGCGCAGGATGCCAAGGTTTCTGTCGATATGATCGGCATAGGGGGCATGAATTGCACTCACTGGCGGTCGACGAAAGAGCATCTTCTGGAGGGTACCGTCTGGATTTACGGTTTCTGGACCGGACTCAATTACGTTGCTGCGGCGCGTGGTCAATCACCAGCGAAAATCAATATGTCGGCGATTGTGGTCGAAGTCGAAAAAACATGCGCTCAGCAAACATCGCAAACATTAGCCAGCGCCGTATGGACGACGTATCTTGGGTCTAAAAAGTAGCTATCCCGCGACCCTAAAATGCGAGAAACGCCCCGCCACGCACGATTTCAGCCACGCGGGATAAGGTTGACCGGAGTACGATAGAACTCCTTACTGTCTGCGTCAGTAACTCGCACGGCACATCTCCTCGAACGCAGCTCAGGACGGACGATGCAAAGCTCGCTCGCGAGACTATCAGCCTTATCGATCGCGATTTCTGTGTCTTCGAGGATCATGCCACCCTGGTTTTTGAAATCTTCGCCGATGACGAGATCAAAATTGAAGTAGGGCATTGGAACCACCTGCCAAGTTTTCAACTGTCGAAAACTAACGTGAGTCGGTTGGTTCCCTCATTACAACTCTACTCTTCGCATCTGATTGTGGTCGCGTGTTGCGTTTTGGCATCGCGACCGCATGATAGCGTGCACATCGCTCGGGGTCTGTTTCGGTTTATTCATCGGCGGGCTGTCGTTGGTCTTTCTTTTTTCTTTCAACGTCCCCAGTGATGGTCATATGTGCACGCAGCCGCAGCCGCAGCCGCAGCCGTTAAGATTTTGTTAACCTTGCCGTAGCAAGACTTCGCGCGTCATCGAAAGGAGGACTGTCATGTCAAACGTGGAAGAGAAAATTCGCGAACGTGCCTACCACCTCTGGATCGCCGATGGTCAACCTCAGGGCCAAGCGGACATTTATTGGCTGAATGCTCAGCGGGAAATTCTGACAACGTCACTTGAGGGTTCAAATACCGCGCATATGGATTTGGTATCGGCCACGCCGAAGCCCGTAAAAAAGGTGAACGTCACCCGCTCCGGAAAAAGCAAAACCCGCGCTGCATAGTTCCGCCCGAGCCACGGGACAAAAGCGTAACTTTAACGCCATGTGCACCCGCGGGCGGGATTCTTCCTTGGTCAATTTCCAGGTTTTTAGCGCTGTAGCAGCCTAGGGCAGTGCCGCGGGGCATGGGTCCGGTCGTGGCACAAAGCGTCAGTTTGCGCGGTGCAGCGGCATGTCCGGAGTTGGGGGTAAAGCCGACCTGCCGGTTGAACGCCCGGACTTCTCAGTTTGACCCCATAGGCGACATCGAGAGACCAAATCACCGCTGGCATGTTGGCTTCTGGGCAGGGCTAAGTGTTATCGGCCGGATGAATTGGACCGGTCTTGCGGGTCCCGCCCTATTATTAAGTTAACTTTTTTTGTTGGGAACGAAAACTCGCGTTCCGCGTGGAGTCCTGAAAGGAAGCGGCAGGCAGAACTCGGGAGAGTTCCAGATGCCCAGATTCTATTTCCATAAGCACTTAAATGGGCAAACGGTGCCGGACCGTCGAGGCATTTCGTTTCGCAACGAAAACGAAGCATGCGCCCACGCCGTTCGCTTCACGCCTTTGGCTCTCAGGAAATCGGTCAGCGGCGGGAAGAATACCTACCTTGCCTGGGAGGTGTCGGACGGCGAACGCACGATTTATATTGTGAGAGGAAACGTCGTCATAGAGAAGCGCTAAGGCCCCACCTCGGTCGCCTCACTTGACGCAAAAGCGGTTCGCCCGGTTGACCAATGGCTTCTCAAAGAACACCCATCACGCCGCAGCGGTCAGCCTGTACGTGACCCACTACAACCTTTGCCGTGTCCACGAGGCCCTGCGGACCACCCCGGGCGTTGCTCTTGGTGTGTCCGATAGGGTGTGGTCCTAATTCCAAGGTCGCGGGTGTCAGAATCAAAAAGGGCCGCATTAGCGCGACCCTACCGGTAGAAATTTGCTGGTGATGAAAAGCAGCCCCCGGCAAGAGCAAGCTTAGGGTTTTTCCACAAATGTTAGTATCCGTATCAGTACGGTGTTCAATTACCGGAACCCACGAGTGTCCTAATCTGCCGTCTCGGGTGTCCTAATTAGGACAGCCCCCGGGACTGGGTACTGGCCCCTTTCCATCCAATGACTTGATTAGTGGTCCCTTTTAGAGTGGCCCCTTTTGGGACGCCGCCCAAAACCCCATGTTCTGAACGGGGCGCTTTGGAGAGTTCATATGCGCACCGAAAAACAGAATTTTCGCGGCTACGAAATCCAGGTCACGAACAACCCCGCCCTTTGGCAGGCAGCGATTTATCGGACAAGCCCGACACTGCCGGAGATTGATTGGGTGGCCTTGAACATTCGAGCCGCTAGCGCTTCACCAGCATTTCAGGAGGCAAAGCAGGTGATCAACCGTGTCTTGTCGCCTATCAGGGGGAAAATAACGAGCGAAAAGGCATAAGGCCGCCTCAGTTGACGGCCTCTTTCATTTTGTTGATGTGAGATCATGTCGCTTGTTGGCACGAAACAGACATGGCCAGATGTCCGTCTTGAGTGTGCGCCGTGGAAAGGCGGCGCTTTCCAGTGGGTGTAAGTCCCACCCGGCAACCGCTCCAGCCGGAAGCAACCGGAGCAGTCATGGAGGTAACAAAGTGGCTGAAGCCTTCGGTATGCGTGTCACGAATTGGTGACAGCGCGAGTGTGCAGGCCGTAACGCGAGTAAACGCCGAGCAAACCTCGAAAAGGACGATGCGCAGGCCGACCCGACCACTCTTTCGGGGAAGGCTGATACGGTTGGGTGCAAGAGCGAATTAATACTCCCAGCCGCTGCGCCGGGGTAGTGGCGACGGCATGTACACAAGGAAAGCGTACGCAACACGGGAAGCCCCATGGCGTGGCCAGCGATGACCAACCGAACGCCCGCGAGGGACAGGTCGGGCGCCTTGGGGTGGCGGAGAGGTTCGCAGTACCGCTGAAGCCGGGTAACGCCGGTGGAGGGAAGGGACCTCAGTTCAAGACAGACGCAACAAGTAGTGAGGGATTTGGAGATTGGGTAACCTATCAACTCCGAAAACTGTTCAGAAACTGCAGAAGGCGTTGCACGCGAAAGCGAAGGCAGAAGCCGGCTATCGGTTCTATGCCCTGTACGACAAGATCAGCCGCGAGGACATTCTGGCCCATGCCTATGCCCAGTGCCGCTCCAACAAGGGCGCACCGGGTGTGGACGGTCAAGACTTTGCGGATATCGATGCGTATGGCGTAGGGCGATGGCTTGGCGAACTGGCGCTTGCGCTCCGGGAGGAAAGCTACCGACCGGATCCTATCAGAAGAGTGTTCATCCCGAAGGCCAACGGCAAGCTCAGGCCGCTGGGCATCTCGACCGTGCGGGATCGGGTCTGCATGACGGCAGCGATGCTGGTGCTGGAACCGATCTTCGAAGCCGACCTTCCACCCGAACAGTACGCGTACCGTCCTGGGCGAAATGCCCAGCAGGCGGTAATTGAGGTGGACCGGCTGCTGTTCCGAGGCCATCCGGAAGTCGTTGACGCCGACCTCGCGGACTACTTCGGGAGCATCCCCCATGCCGAACTACTAAAGTCGGTAGCGCGCCGGATTGTTGATCGGCGCGTGCTGCATCTGATCAAGATGTGGCTGGAATGCCCCGTAGAAGAAACCGATGATCGAGGAAGGAAGACACGCACGACCGAAGCCCGGGACAACCGGCGAGGCATCCCGCAAGGGTCACCCATCTCCCCACTACTGGCGAATATTTACATGCGCCGGTTTGTGCTGGGATGGAATATGCTCGGGTTGGAGCAAAGCCTCGGCTCTCGTATCGTGACCTACGCCGACGATCTCGTGATCCTGTGTCGGAGAGGCAAAGCCGAAGAAGCCTTGCAGCAACTGCGCAAGATCATGAGCAAGCTGAAGCTCACGGTCAACGAGGAGAAGACACGAATCTGCAGGGTTCCGGAAGGTGAGTTCGACTTCTTGGGCTACACGTTCGGACGGATGTTCTCAGAGAGAACCGGCCAGGCGCGCCTGGGATACCGGCCATCGAAGAAGAGCATCAAGCGCATGGTTGAGAAAATCCACGCACTGACAGACCGAACGGGGACATGGCAAGAAACCACAAAGCTGGTGGGCAAGGTGAACCGCACGCTGCGCGGATGGTCGAACTACTTCCAAGTAGGCACTGTCAGCAAGGCGTATCGGGCACTCGATAGCTACACCGCGATGCGGTTGCGCCGGTGGTTGCGCATCAAGCACAAGGTCAGGCGACGCAAGGGCGGGACCTATCCACTCCCGCATCTCTACGGGCACTTCGGGCTCGTACGGCTGAGCATGCTTGGGCACGACGTGCCGTGGGTGAAGGCGTGACGTTTTGTCCGAGAGCCGGATGCGGGAAATCCGCCTGTCCGGTTCGATGAGCGGAGTGTGAAAACGGGGGCCATGGTCGAACCAGTAAGGCACCGCCAAACGAAAGGGGCGGAAACAGATATGTTCGAACCTAAAACTACCGCGTCACACTTCGACTCTACCCGCTTTTGGGGGGTATAGCGGAGTGCGCCGGGAGACCGGCAAGGAGTAGATGGTGGAAGTCCATCACGATGAAGGAGTAGCGAACCGCATCGACCCCGAGTCATGCGCAGATGCCCGCGAGGGCCTCGGCGAAGCGTTGACAGGGGAGCGCATAGGCCAGCCATTGAGCCGCGAAAGTACCCTCATTCTGGGTGCCGACGTCGTTCCGGTGACGGAAGGCAACACGGATGGGCGCGATAACGCGAGCGCCCAGACGGCCCGGCGTGGTCTTAGACACTGGCATGTGCGCACGCTCTTTGCTTGGGAACCGGGAGATCTCATGGTCGGCCAGCACCAGTATGCGTGCTGCACTGGCCCGCGTCGGGAAGGCGAGGAGCCGTAGCCGATGATGTACGATCATGAGAAGTCTGACCCCGCCATAGTAGCTGTGAAGCCAACGAACAAAGCCGGGCAACCGGCTGTGGAGTTGGGGGAGCCAAGGGCGGGGGCCGAGGGGAATGTGCGTCAGCAAAGCACGGGCCGGGCACAGTACCGGGGAACCGTGTCACAGGCGCTGGAGCGCATACGGCAAGCCGCAAGGCAAAGGAAGAAGGAGAAGTTCACCGCGCTCTTCCATCACGTCAGTATTGACCATCTCGCAGAGGCATTCTCTGAACTCAAGGGGAATGCTGCAGCTGGAGTGGATGGGCTGACATGTCGGGATTACGAGCAGCACCTTGAGCGCAATCTTGAGGACCTGCATGCTCGCGTCCATCGGGGAGCGTATCGGGCACTACCGTCGCGGCGGGTTTACATACCCAAACCGGATGGTCGGCAACGCCCGATCGCGGTCGCCGCCCTTGAGGACAAGATCGTCCAGAGGGCCACGGCTGCGGTGCTGAGCGCGATCTACGAGGAGGATTTCCTCGGGTTCTCGTATGGGTTCCGACCCGAACGCAGCACGCACGATGCGATGGATGCGCTCATGGTCGGGATCACCAGCACAAAGGTGAACTGGATACTGGACGCTGACATCCGCTCGTTCTTCGACACGGTGAGCCAGGAGTGGCTCATCAGGTTTGTAGAACATCGCGTCGGCGACCGACGTATCATCCGCCTGATCCAGAAATGGCTCAAGGCAGGCGTCCTGGAAGACGGAATCGTGACGGTCAGTGACAAGGGGACCGGGCAGGGATCGGTGATCTCACCGCTTCTGGCCAATCTCTACTTACACTACGTTTTCGATCTCTGGGCCGAGCGCTGGCGACGGCGTGAGGCAGCGGGCAATATGATCATCGTGCGCTACGCCGACGACCTCATTGTTGGCTTCGAGCACGAGACCGACGCCCGTCGCTTCCTCGACGAGATGCGTAAGCGGTTACAGGAGTTTGCACTGTCGCTTCATTCGGAGAAGACCCGGCTGATCGAGTTTGGACGCTTCGCGGTGGAAAACCGCAAGCGGCGCGGGCTCGGCAAACCGGAGACCTTCACCTTCCTGGGCTTCACCTTTATCTGCAGCAAAACTCGTCGGGGCAAATTCCAAATCAAACGAAAGTCCCGGCGCGATCGCATGCAGGCAAAGTTGCAAGCCATCAAACAGGAACTGCGACGGAGCATGCATCAGCCGATTCCCCAGCAGGGAAGATGGTTGCAGCAGGTCGTCACCGGTTACTTCAACTACCACGCGGTGCCGACAAACAGTTCGTCACTGTCCGCGTTCCTATTCCACGTTACCAATCTCTGGCGGCGAACGCTGCAGTGGCGGAGCCAAAAAGATGGGATGACCTGGGAGCGGATCAAGCGGTTGGCCGACCACTGGCTCCCGAAACCGCGAATCCTTCATCCGTGGCCAGAGAGTCGCTTCGCCGTCAGACACCCAAGGTGGGAGCCGTATGCCCGAATTGGGCCCGTACGGATCTGTGCGGGGGGCGCGAGGTAACTCGCGTCCCTACCGCGAAAGGCGGACTTCGGGGCCGTCAGGGCAGCTTTTGCCACCCAACGCGGACATTCGACGCTTGGACCTCTCCCTTAAAGGTTCTACGCTGTAGTGATACACAGCAGGGGCACGCACCGATGCGACGGCGGCACCTCATTGCAATAATTGCTGGCATTGCGGCTTTGCCGCTCGCGGCGCTCGCGCAGCAGGCTGTTCCCTCGATCGCGCCGCAGGTTCACGAGGAGATGTGGGCGATTCCCTCCTCGCCTGTCCCGATGCTCGCCTATTTGATGCGACCCATTGGGGGCGGTCCATTTCCACTCGTCGTGATGAACCATGGAGTTTCGCTTGACGCGACGGGGCGAAGCTACTTTCCCGTGATCGAATTTCGTGACGCCGCGCTTTGGTTTGCGCGACAGGGCTACGTGGTGGTCGCACCTGTACGCCCTGGATACGGTGCTACTGCGATCGAAATCCCCGAGCGAGGTCTGTTCGGACTGTTTTTCTCGGGCGTGGGAAAATGTTCGGATGCTGAGTTTCGTGAAGCGGGGCTTGCCGTCGCGTCGATTGACAAGTGGATCATCGACTACATGTCAACTCAGTCATTTATCAAGCGCGATGAGGTCATCATTGTCGGCCAATCGGGGGGTGGTTGGGGGTCGATTGCGCTTGGCAGTCAAAATCCGGAGTCGGTGCGGGCGATCATCGGCTTTGCAGCCGGCCGCGGTGGTCATCTCAATGGCAAACCTAACAACAACTGCGCCCCTAATCAGCTAGTCGATGCCGTTGCCGAATTTGGCCGCACGGCGCGCGTTCCAATGTTATGGATCTACACCCATAACGACAGTTATTTTGGACCCGATCTCTCAAAGCGGATGGTGGAAGCGTTTCGGGCCGCAGGCGGCAATGTCGAATATCATCTGTTATCCGATTTTGGAGAGGACGGCCATTTTTTGATAGATTCGGCGGAGGCCGTTCAACTCTGGGCGCCTCTTGTCAGCGAATTCCTAGCCAAACATCGATGAAAGGCATTGGTTTATGGGCAATCGGCTACTGTACCCATCTGCAAGATCAGCCCGGTATCGATTTCTGGTAGCTGGATCACTTGTGGTGTTCCTGGCGACCCCAGTGATGAGGCTCGACGCGCAACAACTGGTGCCATTCGGCGACGTACCGGCGATCGAGAATTTTTCTGAGGCAGAGATCGCTACTCGGGGACGACAGCCAGATCGCCCGCTGACGTACGCGCCGTGGCGCAAGGTGTGTTTCAAGGCCACCCAAGAGGCCGGGTCGAAAATGGTTTGTCGCACGACCATCAACGGTAAATGGGACACGGGTCAGATCGCACTCAGAGTCGATCTGATCGAACGAGAGGGCGATCCTGTTGCTCGTCTACAGATGTTCGTGCCCCCTGGATCCTTCTTACAGCCGGGCATCAAGTTGACTGTTGACCAGGGTTCGCCCTTGCAAATTCCCTATGTCATTTGTCTCACCAATGGTTGCGTAGCCGGAAGCGTGGCAAATGCTGGCTTAATCCATGAGCTGGAGTCAGGTCAGATGCTGGTCTTAGAGACCGTTAATTCCAATGTTGTGGGTGTAACCACCTCGCTTCCTCTCAAGGAGTTTGCCAAAGTTCACCAGGGGGCACCGGCGCAAGTGTTTGAGCAGAGGCTTGAAGGAGATTGGGAGCAATTGGGTCGATGAAGCGTGCCACGTTCAAGTTGCACCGGGCTTCGGCTTAGTCGTCGGCTTGATCGACCGATCCACCGGCCGAACATCTAACAGGCGCGGCTGTAGCCGCGAGAGTCCGCAAGTGGCACATCTGTATGGACCGGCCGTGCGTTGCAAGCTGGATTTGATGATCTGGAGATGATTGGTCTTGCGCTTCTGTATCCGGCCCTTGAACGGAGCGTTTGTGCTCCAGGCCATCATGGATATCCGCGCACACCCGATCTCATTCTCGGAAAGGCCCTGAAAGGCCGCTAGTGCCACCAGATCACGGATGCGACGGCGAGACCGTTTCTCCATTTCCTCAATCCAACTCGCAGACCTCGGCAGGTATCTTTCTGCTTGGCTTGGTGGTGCTAGGGATCAGCCCTTAGGTTGAACCCGAGCGCTTACGCTGTTCTCGGCTCGACGCGTGCTTCGTAGCTGCGACCTTGCGCCAAAACGGTCCAGGTAATCCGCGCCAGCTTGTTGGCCAGTGCAGTTGCCAGAACATTGTGATGCAGGCGTTTTGCGGCAGCCGTGAGCCATACTCCGAAGCTGTGCTTTTGCCAGTTTTCCGGTCTGAGCAGAATAACGCGAGCACCCTGCATGAACAGCATGCGAAGATAGCGGTTTCCACGCTTGGTGATGCGGCCAAGGATGGTACGATCACCCGTGGACATCTGCTTCGGCACCAGGCCGAGCCACGCCGCAAAGTCGCGTCCTTTTACAAAGGCGGTGCCGTTGCCGATCGCAGCCACCATTGCGCCTGCGATGATCGGGCCGATGCCCGGGACCGTCATCAACTGCCGGCAGCTCGCGTCGCCGCGCGCCAGGGCCTCGATCTCATCCGTCACATTTTCGATTCGCTCATCGAGATGAGACCAGTCGCCAGCGAGGTCCTCAACAATCCTGACCATGCGGGGCGACAATACGTCGGTACGCGTAGCCAAAATGTCTGGAAGTTGATGTCGCAGGAAGCGAAGTCCTTGCCGCACAGGCATGCCGCGCTCGAGAAGAAAACTGCGGATTTGGTTGATCACAGCTGTACGATCGCTGATGAGGCGAGACCGAACGCGGTGGAGCGCCTGGAGATCTAATTGATTGTCGGTTTTTACTGGAACACAGCGTGTCGAGGGACGCTGCACGGCTTCGGCGACTGCGTAGGCATCCCGGAAGTCGTTCTTGTAGCTTTGCCGGAACGGTTTGGCATAAGCGGGCGGTACCTGCTTTACGTCATGGCCGAGCGCACTTAGCTCGCGAGCCACATAGTGCGTCGACATGCCAGCTTCGATTCCGATCAGGCACCGCGGCACATTGGCGAGCCGGGCTGCGATCCGGCCGCGGGCAATCTTCTCCCGCAAAACGATTGCCCCCTGGTCGTCGAGGCCGATCAAATGCATGATGTTCTTGCCTGTATCGATGCCAATGGTGTGAGCGACTGTAGCGGCTGTCTTATGGGACATGGCCATGTGCTCCTCGTGCTTCTAAGCCCCCCGCGGGCTCTGAGAGCCGTTAGGGGCGGGAGCACGGCCGGTCCATCCCATTCTCGGACCCGAGACGATGTACGCGTTGAGTCTTCTGTGGATGGCTGCCGCGTTGCAAGAGATAAATTGAGGCAGTGGCATTGGTCGGGTGCAGTCTTCTGTCCGGCCTATTGATGCAGTCGGTTGACTGCTGGCCCTGATGGAGTCCGCGAACAACGTCCCATTCTGCTTATCAGGCTATGACGCCTTAGATTCAACTTAGGTTGTCCCTGTTCCCGGTCTGGCCGGTCTGCCATGGGACAGTTTCGTGCTCCCATCGTGAGATCCGCCGCGTCTTTTTCCATTGCGGCACGATGGATTGCTTCACGGAGCCTGTCATCGGGCGGCGCTTCGCGCCGACCCGTTGGCTCGCAATGACGCGGGCTACGAATCCGCCTCGGTCAGCCCGCCCTCAGCGATCAACCCGCCGATCTCGTCTTCCGAAAATCCGGCTTCTCGCAAAATCTCGCCGCCGTGTTCGCCGAGGCGCGGTGGATGCCGCCGGATCGAGGGCGGGGTCTTGCTCCAGGTCGCGGCGGGGCCGGCGACGCGCAGGGTGCCTTCGGTCGGGTGCTCCATCGTATGAAGCAGTCCGACGGCTGCGAGATGCGGGTCGTCGATCAGGCTGTCGAGGTCGTGCAGCGGCGCATGCGGAATGTCGGCCTCGTTGAAGAACGCCATCCATTCGGCCGTGGTGCGGGTCTTCATCATCTGCGAGAACCAATCGTAGACGAAGTCGTAATTCCGCGTGCGCGCGTCGATGCTGTTCAGGCGCGGGTCGCGGTCGGCTTCGTTGTCGAGGCCGATCAGGCGAAAGAACGCGGTCCACTGCTTGTCGGAATAGACCAGCGCGCAGACATAGCCGTCGCTGGTCTGGTAGGGGCGGCGATCGGGCGACAGCAGCCGCGAATAGCCTGCTGGTCCGATCGGCGGTTCAAAGCTGCGGCCGGACATGTGGTCGCCGAGCACGAACTGCGCCATGGTCTCGAACATCGGAATTTCGATGGCCTGTCCCTCGCCGCTGCGCTCGCGGTGAAACAGCGCCGCCAGGATGGCGTGGACGGCATTCAGTCCGACGATCCGGTCGGCCATCGTAGCCGGCGAATAGCGCGGCTCGCCGGTGATCGTTCCGGTCAGCGCCGGCAATGCGGTCAGGCCCTGGATCAGGTCGTCATAAGCGGGCCGTCCGGCATAGGGGCCGGTCTCGCCAAATCCGTGCAGGCTGGCATAGACCAGCCGCGGGTTGATCGCGAGCAGATCGTGGGCGCCGAGCTTGAGCCGGCCCATCGCCGCCGGCCGCACATTGTGGACGAAGACATCGGCGGTCGCGGCCAGCCGGAGCAGGGCTGCGCGGCCACTTGGCTTCTTGAGGTCGAGCACGATGGAGCGCTTGTTGCGATTGCCCTGCAGATACATCGCGCCCATCTTGGGATGACGCATCGGTGCGGCGAAGCGCATGACGTCGCCGTCGGGGCTTTCGACCTTGATGACGTCGGCACCGTAATCGCCGAGGATCATGGTCGCGTAGGGACCCATCATCACGCTGGTGAGATCGATGATCCTGACGCCGGCGAGCGGTCCCGCCGGCGCGCCAATCGCCGGCGCGGGGGTGTTGGCGCTAGTCACGGCGCGCGATCAATGGCCCGCGGCCAAGGCGTCGGTGAAGGCCTTGAAGGTCTCCGTGCCCGGCTTGCCACGCTTGTCGAGATCCTTCACCCAGTCCTCGGCGACCGCCTTGAACGCCGCGTCGAACACCTTCTTGTCGTCGGGACCGAATTCGATGACCTTCATGCCCTGCGACTTGATCTTGTCGGTTGCGGCCAACTCGCCGTTCTCGAAGCGCTTGCAGCCCTCGCGCGTCGTCTGTTCGCCGGCTTCGACCAGCGCCTTGCGGACGTTCTCGGGCAGGCTTTTGAATTTGCTCTCACCCATCGAGTAAGTGAAGATCGCAGTGCCGAAATTCTGGCCTTCGGTACCGGATTTCAGTAGCTTGCCGAACTCGTAGGATACCGAGCTCTGATAGGAAAAGATCATGCCGTCGAGCGTGCCGCGCGTCAGCGACTCATAGATTTCCGGAGCTGCCATGCGAACCGGGATACCGCCGATCGAGCGCATCATCAGGTCCATGGCGCCGCCGGTGGTGCGGATCTTCAGACCTTCGAGGTCCTTGGCCGATTTGATGACGCGGCCGGTGGCGAGCTGGATCTGGTAAGCCGGCAGCGCGATGGTGACCAGCGGCCGCAACTGGTTGGGGCCGAACTCCTTGGTCTCCAGAACGCCGCCATTGTGCGAAATCTTGTAGAAGGCAAGCGAGCCCTGACATTCGGTTTCGAAAATGCCGGGCAGTTCGCCGACTGCGGTCAGCGGGAATTTATCCGACGAATAGGACGGCACGATATAAGCGAGGTCCATCACGCCGAGCGCGGTGAGCTGCGCCATGTCCTTGGCCTTGCCGAGCTGCTCCGAGGGAAAGTGCTGGAAGGTCACTTGCCCGTTGGTCGCCTTGGTGACCAGCTCCATGAACGGTTTGGCGACGAGTTCATGGATGACATGGCCGGCCGGCAGGCTGTCGGCGAGGCGCAGCGTAATCTTCTCCTGTGCAAAGCAGGCAGACGCCGAGCCGGCGAGAAGAAGTGCCGCGAGGCCGGCGCGCTTGAGCAACCGAGGTTCGATATTCATGTTGGGTCTCCCAGGGATCGGCCGCCTGCTGCGACGGCTTCTTCAGTGTTGCATGTGGTTTGGCAGCCAGAGAATGATGTCCGGAAATGCCACGAAAATCGCAATCGCGATCAGATGAGCGATGAAGTGCGGGAACGTGCCGTGGAATACTTCGCTGACGGGTCGTCCGGCATAGCGGGCCACGATAAAGCAGTTCAGCCCGATCGGCGGCGTGATCATGCCGACCTCGGCGGTGACGATCTTGATGACGCCGAACCAGATCGGATCGAAGCCGAGCGACTTGATCAGCGGCAGCACGATCGGAACCGTAAGCACCAGGATAGCGATCTGGTCCATGAACGAGCCCAGCACGATATAGCCGCACAGGATCAGCGTGATGATCACCCACCGCGACACGTCGAGCCCGCCGACCCATCCGACGATATTCTGCGTGACCTGCGTCAGGGTGAAGAAGTAGCCGAAGATATGCGCGCACATGATGATCAGCACGATCATGCAGGTGCCCTGCGCCGCGTGCCGCAACGTCACGTACAGCGACGTCATGTTGATCTTGCGCTTCCAGCAGGCGAGGCAGAACGCTCCGAACGCGCCGAATGCCGAGGCTTCGGTCGGCGTCGCGACGCCGAGATAGATGGTCCCGGTCACGATGGAAAACAGCACGACCATCGGGCTGACCTGCCAGAGCAGGCCGAACCGCTCCGACCACGATACCGCCGTTACGGTCGGCGCGCGCGAAGGATCGAGCCACACCAGAAGGTAGATCGTTCCCATGATGATCATCGTGACAATGATCGCGGGGATGATGCCGCTGATCAGCAGCTTGCCGATGTTGACTTCGGCCAGCAGCCCGAAGATCACCAGGGCGACGCTGGTCGGCAGCAGCATCGCCAGCGTGCCCGAAATCGCGACGACGCCGGCTGCCATTCTCGGCTCATAGCCCTGGCGGATCATCGCGGGCAGGCTGGTCGAGGCCAGCGTCGCGGCCGACGCGGTACTGGTGCCGCAGATCGAACCGAAGCCCGCGCCTGCGAGCGCGGTCGCCATGCCGAGGCCGCCGGGGATGCGGCCGACCCAGGCCGCGGCGGTCTTGAACAGGTCGTCGGCGACGCCCGACAGCAGGACCAGATCGGCCATCAGCAGAAACATCGGGATCGTGATCAGCTCATAGGAAGTCACGGCCGACAGCGGCGTCGTCTGCAGGACGCCGAGCAGGATCGGCAGGCCGCCGACCAGATAGAGGCCGAGCCCGCCGGAAAACGCCATCGCGAACGCGACCGGTACGCCAATCGCCAGCAGGAAGAACAGCAGCCCGAGGATGAAAGCGGAAATCATTCGAAGCCTGCCTTTTCAGCGCCATGTCCGGCTATCGCCGGAAGCGGCAACAGGTCTTCACCGGTCAACAGGCTTGCGATATTGGCGACCAGATGGACGGCGAGCCGCAGCGCGAGAATGCCGGCCCCGATCGGGACCAGGCCTGCGGACGCCCATGTCGGCCAGGGAATAGCGCCGGCCATCACGTCGCTGGAGCTGAAATTATCGAGTGCACGCTGGTAGCCCAGCAAGGTGATCGGAATGAAGATCGCAAGCCCAACCAGGTTCGAGATGATGATGCAGAGGCGCTGGATCGCGGCCGAAAAGCGCGGCAGCAGGATGTCGACGCTGATATGGCCGTTGACGGCATAGGTGCCGGACAGCGACAGGAAGAATACGCCGGCCATGATGTAGAGCGAGATCAGGTCGTAGGCCCAGGAGAACGGGCGGTTGAAGACGTAGCGCATCACGACGTCACTGAAGACGATGATCATGATCGCAAACATGAAGCATGCGGCGATCGCCGATGTTACCTTTTCGATGGCGGTCAAAGCCCTCAGGCTTGCCTTGATCACGTTGGTCTCCGTTGTTGCGCTTGGGAAGCGGCTTGAGGCTTCGGTGTCGTCCGGGTTACTTGGCGGGAATGGCCGCGACGGCTGCGTCGAATTCCTTCAGCGCATCGCTGCCGCGCTTGGTGCGCGCATCGAGCCCCTCGGACCAGGTCTTGGCGACGCCCTTCATGAGGTCCTTGAATTTGACGGTCACCTCGGGCGGCAGGGTCTCGAAATGCATGCCCGCGGCTTCGAGCGACTTCTTGGTATCGTCGTCCGACTTCTGCACCGACTTGCAGGCGGCCGGAATGATCTCGTCGGCGACGTCGACCATCGCCTTCTGAACCTCCGGCGTCAGCTTCTTCCAGGCGCTGTCGCTGATCGAATAGGAAACGATGAAGCTGCCGAAGCCGAGCCCGTCGGTGGAATATTTCACGAGCTTGTCGGCGCCGTAAGCGACCACGCTCTCAAGCGGAAACAGCAGTCCGTCCATGGTGCCGCGCGACAGCGATTCATAGGCGTCGGGGGCGGCCATGCGCACCGGGATCGAGCCGATCGCGCGCAGGGTGAGGTCCTGCGCGCCACCGGTGGAGCGCAATTTGAGGCCGGTGACGTCGCCGACGTCCTTCACCGGATGCTTGACGGTGAAGATGCGGTATTGCGGCAGGCTCACGGCGAGCAGCAGGCGGATATTGTTGGCGGTATAATCCTGCTCCGCGATCACGCCGTTCCGCGCCAGCTTCCAGTAGGCGAGGGTGCCCTGGCAGGAATGCTCGAACGCTCCCGGCAGCATCGCGACTTCCGAGACCGGCATCTTGTCCGACGTATAGGCCGGGGCGACATAGCCGATGTCGGCGACGCCGGTCTGCGTCAGCTTCAGCATGTCGGTCGCCTTGCCGAGCTGCTGGGCCGGATAGTGCTCGAAGGTCACCGCGCCGTTGGTGCGCTTGGTAACCTCTTCCATCCAGGGTTCGAGGAACAGCTTGACCAGATAGTGGCCCTTCGGAAACGAGTCGGCCACGCGCAGTTTCACCGGGTCCGCGGCCTGTGCCAGAACGGTCGTTGCAATCAGAAGGCCGGAACCGGCAAGGGCTCGCAGTAACGCGACCATATCTCCCCCCAAGGGACATGTTGTTGTTTGAAATAGCTGCGCATAAAGGAAATTGATCGTCAAGCACGGCGCTCCGGCTGAAGATGATGGGCCTCACAACCGGGGGACGCAGCGCCTGACGCCGAACGCGTCAGCCGGCTGCGGACCGCTTCAGGCGCGTTGCCGGTCCGCGCTTCGGCGCCGCCAGTTTTCGGATCAGGCGCGTCACGATCTCGGCTGCGGCCGACAGCGGGCGGTGCGAGCCGAACGACATCCAGGTCGTCTGTTCGATGGTCGGACGCACGATGCGCACGGCGCTGAATTCACCGGAAGCGATTTCGCGGGCGAACACGTGCGCGGGCGAGATGGTGGCGAGGTCGGAGGCGCGGATGGTCTCGCCGATCAGCGAGGTCGAACTGGCTTCCAGCCTGATATCGAGTTCGAAATGCTGGGCCGCGGCGAGCCCGGTCAGGAGATTGGTCAGGCTGTTCGGCCGCACCGGCAGCGCCAGCGGCACGTCGGCAAGCGCGCGCAGCGCCACCTCGGCGCCTTTCGCGATCGGGTGACTGCTGCGGACGATCAAATGGGTGTCCGCGCGCATGATCGCCTCGGCGTTGGCGACGCGACCGCGCCGGTAACGATTATAGACCGCGATATCCACCCGCTGGGCCGCGAGCCATTCCTCGACCTGCCCGCTGTAGCCCTCGAGCACGCGCAGCCGGATCCCCGGATAATCGTCGCGCAACAGTGCGGTCAGTCCGGCGACAAACGTACGCGACGCGACCGGCACCAGTCCCAACGTGACTTCGCCGGAAGGCCGGTCGCTGGGACTCTTGGCGGCCTGTTCGAAGGCCAAGGCGTCCGCGATCAGCGCGCGTCCCTGCGGCAGCACCCGCTCGCCGATCTCGGTCAGCGCGACGCCGCGCCCGGTGCGGTGGAAAAGACGCCCGCCGACCTCACGCTCCAGCGCCGAGACCTGCCGGCTCAACGCCGACTGCGCGATGCCGAGCGTGTTCGCGGCGCGGACATAACTGCCGTGCGTCGCGACTTCGACAAAGGCTCTGAGGTGCCGCAGCTCCATTTTTCCGGATATGCCGTATCAGCAATTCTGAATTATCAGGCATGATCTTACAGCATGGATCGCGGCCCGGCTAGGATGCCGGCATGAAACCTTCAGCCGCATCCTCCGCCTCACCCAGCCCTTCCGGTCCGCTTGTCGGCCTGCGCATCCTCGATATGTCGACCGTGGTGGCCGGGCCCTTCGCCGCGACGCTGCTGGCCGATCTCGGCGCCGACGTCATCAAGGTCGAACTGCCGGGCAAGGGCGATCCGCTGCGCGAACTGGCGCCGCACAAGAACAATGTCCCGCTGTGGTGGAAGGTCACCAACCGCAACAAGAAGGGCATCACGCTCGATCTGCGCAAGCCGGACGGCATGGCTTTGCTGGCGCGGCTGCTTGCCGATCGCGATGTCCTGATCGAGAATTTCCGTTCCGGCACGCTTGACCAGTGGGGCATCACACGGGAGTGGCTGCAGGAGATCAACCCCAGGCTCACGATCCTCCGCGTCACCGGCTTCGGACAGACCGGGCCTTATCGCGACCGTCCCGGCTTTGCGCGAATCTTCGAGGCGATGAGCGGCTTCACCCGCATGTGCGGCGAAGAGGGCGGCTCGCCGCTGCATCTCGGCTATCCGATCTCGGACGCCATCGGCGGATTGTTCGGCGCGGTCGGCGTGCTGTCGGCGCTGTACCGGCTCAAGGAAGATCCGACGGAGCGGGGCCAGGAGATCGACTGCTCGATGACGGAAGCGATGCTGCGCACACTCGACTTCCTTGCGATCGAATATGACCAGCTCGGCGTGGTGCGAACCGCCAGCGGCAATCGCAGCCAGTATGCCGCGCCCGGCAATATCTATGCGACCGGTGACGGCAAATGGGCATCGATCGCAGCTTCCACGCAAAGCATCTTCGTTAGGCTATGCGCCGCGCTCGAACTTCAGAGCTTGCTGGGCGATCCCCGATTCGCCGACAATCCGGCGCGCGTAAAAAATCGCGACGCGCTGGATGTGATCGTCGGCGGCGCCATCTCAAAGCTGACGCTGGCAGAACTCCGCACGAAGTTCGAGGCGCACGAGGTCGGCTTCTCGCCGATCTATGATGCCGCCGATATTTTTGCCGATCCGCACTTCATTGCGCGCGAGACCATCGTCAGCGTGCCCGATCCGGAGCTCGGCAATGTCCGCATGCAATGCGTGGTGCCACGCTTTTCGGAAACGCCGGGTTCGGTGCGCAGCGCCGGCCCCTCGATCGGTCAGCACAATGATGAGATCTACGCGGTGCTGGGGCTGACGCCGGACGAGATGGCCCGGCTGCGCGGTATCGGCATTATCTAGGGGAGCGAATGATGAAGCGCATCATGATTGCCGCGCTGGCGATCTTCCTTGCCGCACAGGCGCAAGCCGCCGAAGTGTCGCGCATCGTCGTCGGATTTCCGCCGGGGCAGGCGACAGATATCATCGCTCGCCTGATTGCCGAACGGATCGGCCCGATCCTGGGCGAGACGTTCATCGTCGAGAACCGGCCGGGGCAGGGCGGCAGCATCGCGCTCGCCGGCCTCGCCAAGTCGCAACCAGACGGCCGCACGCTGGTGCTGGCGCCGCTGGCCTCGATGGTCGCCAATCCGCATCTCTATAAATCCGTCGGCTATGACACGTTGAAGGATTTCGCGCCGGTGGCGCTGATCTGCGACTTGCCGATGCTGCTGGTAGTCAATCCGTCCTTGCCGGTGAAGACCGTGCCGGAACTGATCGCCTATGCGAAGGCGCACCCCGACAAGTTCGTCTACGCGTCTTCCGGCAACGGCACGCTGTCGCATCTCGGTATGGAAGACTTCAAGCGGCGCGCCGGCATCACCATGCTGCACATCCCCTATCGCGGCAGCGCGCCGGCGATGACCGACCTGATGGCAGGCGTCGTGAACAGCGCGATGGATACGGTAGCCGTAACCCAGCCCTTCATCCAGTCCGGGGGCTTGCGGCTGATCGCGAGCGGCTATTCGCAGCGCGTGCCGGCCTTTCCCGATACGCCGACATTAGCCGAACAGGGCTTTCCGGGCTTCGGTCTCGCGGCCTGGCTCGGCTTCGTGGTTCCGGCGGACACGCCGAAGGAACGGGTCGAGGCGCTTAGCGCTGCAATCATCAAGGTCGTTCAATCCGACGACATCGGTCAGAAATTCGTGGCCCTCGGCGTCATTCAGCGCACGGCAGGGCCGGATGGGTTTGGCGCGTTCATCAAAAGCGAATATTCGCGCTGGGGTGAAATCGTCAAGGCGACTGGCGCCAGGGTTGATTGAAAAGCATGTCGGAAGTGTCCGGGTGCGGGGCAGGGTGAATTGACTTTGGCGCTTGATCGGCTGCAAATGCGGCCAATCAACAGCTTCAAAAAACCCGTGAAGGAAACACCATGGTTGACGCGCTGATCATCGACGCATGCAGGACGCCGCGCGGCATTGGCAAGGCCGGCAAGGGCGCATTGGCGGGTATCCATCCGCAGCAACTCGGCGCGACCGTATTGCGCGCGCTGGCCGATCGCACCGGCATCAACACCGCCGATGTCGACGACATCATCTGGGGCACCAGTTCCCAGCGCGGTCCGCAGAGCGGCGATCTCGGGAGAATGTCGGCGCTCGATGCCGGTTACGACGTGCGTGCCAGCGGTGTCACGCTGGATCGCTTTTGCGGTTCGGGGATCACCAGCGTCAACATGGCGGCCAACGCGATCATGTCCGGCTCCGAGGATCTCGTGATCGCCGGCGGTACCGAGATGATGTCGATGGAAGGCCGCCGCGGCGAGGGGCCGTTCATGATGGACAACGGCAATCTCCGCCTGCGCGCCCGTCATCCGCAATCGCATCAGGGCGTTTGCGCCGATGCGGTGGCGTCGCTCGAAGGCATCACACGACAGGACGTCGATGAGCTGGGCCTCGAGAGCCAGAAGCGGGCCGCCGCCGCGATCAAGGGCGGTTATTTCAACAAGAGTCTTGTGCCGGTTTCCCACGAGGACGGCAGTCTCGCGCTTGACCGCGAGGAATATCCGCGTCCGCAGACCACGCTCGAAGGGCTGGCCGGACTGAAGCCGGCCTTTACCGCGATCGCGGATTATCCGCTCGATGATAAAGGCACGACCTACCGCAACCTCATCCTCGAAAAGCACCCTGGCCTCGACATCAACTTCATGCACCATGCCGGCAATTCTTCCGGCGTCGTCGATGGCTCGGCGGCGATCCTGCTGGCCTCGCCCAGCTATGCCAAGGCGCACGGCCTGAAGCCGCGTGCCCGTGTCGTGGCGATGGCGAACATGGGGGACTCGCCGACCCTGATGCTGAATGCACCGGTGCCGGCCGCCCGCAAGGTGCTGGCGAAAGCAGGCCTCACGATCGACGATATCGACCTGTTCGAGATCAACGAGGCCTTTGCGGTCGTCGCCGAGAAATTCATTCGCGACCTCAAGCTCGACCGCAACAAGGTCAACGTCAATGGCGGCTCGATTGCGCTCGGCCATCCCATCGGCGCGACCGGTTCGATCCTGATCGGCACCGTGCTCGACGAACTGGAACGGCGTGATCTCAAGCGCGGCCTGGTGACGATGTGCGCCGCCGGCGGCATGGCGCCGGCTATCATCATCGAGCGGGTCTAGGCTCTTTCGTTTGACGCGTTTTCTTCACGCGAACCGGTAACGACCCTCGGATCAAGTCCGAGGGCATGCTTCGCTTGAAAACGCTACGGCGCAGAAGCTCGAACGCGACGCCGGCGTCGGACGGCAACAGCTCGATCGACCCGACATGGCTGGTCATGACGTCCTGGCGATCGCGAGCCCCATTCCGGTGCCGCCGGTGTCGCGGCGGGTGGTGAAGAAGGCGTCGAATACCTTTTTCCGGTTCGCTCCGATATCGGATCGCGATCATTGCTCACCGTCATCCTGACGGTTGCGACGTCATCGCCTCGGAAGCGTTTGCGCAAGGGCAAGCTCGACGCCGCCCCCTTGCGTGACAGCGAAGCCGGGCAAACGGCTGCCATCCCCGCCGATTGAAGGACGGTTGCCCGCTGTCGGGGATGCTATTTCCGTCAGCCGAAATACCCGGCGCGACGTATGCGATCGCGACGCATTCGGCCGCACCCGGCGGTCTTGACCGCTGCCCCCCGGCCATGTTCGTTGATACATCAAAATTTCGGGGCCGACGAGCCTCGAATATAACAAGACAATATAACAAGACATGGACGGCCGGGTGGCAAGTTCAGGGGAAACGCAACGTCGGGACGGCGCCGAAGTGCTTCGGGTGGAGAACCTGACGGTGCGCTACGGCGCGCTGGTCGCGCTCCGTGATGTCAGCTGGTCGGTGCGACCGGGCGAAATTCTCGGTATCATCGGACCCAACGGTGCTGGCAAGAGCAGCTGCTTTGCCGCGGTCACCAACGCGGTCGGGCATTCCGGGCAGACCTTTCTCGACGGCGATGAAGTTTCGGCGACGAAGACCTTTGATCTCGCCAGCCGTGGCCTTCGGCGCACGTTTCAGCAGAACTCGTTCTTCGGGGAGCTGACGGTACTGCAGAACGCGATCGCGGCGATCGTGCGGGAATATTCCGCCAGCCTTGCGACCTCGCTGTTTTTGCCCTGGCGCGAAATTGCCGTGCGTCGTCAGGCTGAATTGATAGCCGCCCAGCTCCTGGAGTTCTTTGGCGTTGCCGCGCAGTACCATGACAAGTTGCCCGGCGACGTTCCCTATGGCGTCCAGCGTTTGTTGTCGGTCGCGCTCGCCTACGGCACCGGATCCAAGGTTCTGCTGCTGGATGAGCCCGCCGCGGGCCTCGGCGGCAGCGACATGCAAAAGCTCGCGGATGTGCTGGTTGATCTGCGCGGGCGCAATCTCGCCCTTGTCGTCATCGAGCATCACATGGACCTGATCATGTCGATCGCGGATCGCATCGTGATGATCGATCAGGGCGCCATGCTGGCGACCGGCACGCCGGTGGAGATCCAGCGCGATCCGAAGGTGCGCGAAGCCTATCTGGGGCGCGACGAATGACCGGCGTGCTCGAATGCGACGATCTCACGGTGCGATACGCCGGAAACGTTGCGCTATCCGGTGTCAAGATCAGCGTGCCGAGGGGCAAGATGATCGGGCTGGTCGGCGCCAATGGCGCCGGCAAGTCCACGCTGGTGAATGCACTCGCAGGCTGGTCGCGCGGCCGAGCGATCGTGACGGGCAAAGTCAATCTGGAAGGGCAGGGCATCGACGATTTGGCGCCGCATGAGCGGGTGACGCGTGGCCTTACGCTGGTGCCTGAGGGCAAGAACATCTTTGTGGAACTGACGGTGGACGAAAACCTCGAACTGGTGCGTCCGCCCAGGGACACAAACGGCCGGCACATCTTCAGCATTCCCGATGTCTTCGACTTCTTTCCCCGCCTTGCCGAGCGGCGTCACCACAGGGGCGCGGCGCTCTCGGGTGGAGAACGGCAAATGCTGGCGGTCGGGCGGGCGCTGCTCGCAGGTCCGCGCGTGCTGATGCTGGATGAGCCCTCGGCAGGTCTCGCGCCGCGGCTGATTTCCGATTTGCTGTCGCGTATCCGGCTCCTGGTGGATCGTGGGCTGCCGGTGCTGCTGGTCGAGCAGAATGTGAAGGCGGCATTGAAGGTGGTCGACCATCTCTATCTGCTGGAGCGTGGTCGGATCGTAGGTGAAGGATCAGCGGAAATCATGGCCGCGGATCAACGCATCGTTGAGGCGTATCTCGGTACGATCGCAGCTGGAGCGCGCGCATGAACATTGCCCAGCAAATCGTCAACGGACTCGTGCTCGGTTCAGGCTATGCCTGCATCGCGCTGGGCTGGACCATCCTGCTTGGGGTTGCGCGGCTGGTGAATTTTGCGCATGGCCAGCTCTATATGCTGGGCGCCTTCGCGACCTGGTATGCGATGACCAAACTGGGCATGCCGTATCCCGTGGCTATCCTGGCGGCGATCGTGGCGCTCGCCGCTCTCGGCGCGCTGATGCAGATCGCCATGATGGGGCTGGTCATGACGCAGAATTTGACCAGCCTGATGATCGTCACGCTGGGCCTCGGCTATGTCCTGCAGGGCGGCAGTGCGTTGATCTTCGGCGGCAATCCGCAGACGCTGCCCGGCACGCTGTCACGTGCCAAGGTCGATCTGGGTTCGCTGTGGTTTACCTGGCAGGACGTGCTGGTGCTGGTCGCGACGCTCGTGCTCTACGGCGCGGTGTGGCTGTTTACGCAGCGAACCCGCTTCGGCTCGGTTATTCGCGCCGTCGCGGAAGATCCAAAGCTCGCTGAGCTGTTCGGCATCAACGCCAAAGTCGTCTATCTCCTCGTCTTCGTGTTCGAATGTTCGGTGGTGGCGCTCGGCGCCGCCCTGGTGGCGCCGCGCTCACCGATCCTGACCAGCATGGGTTTCAACGAGGTCATCATGACGTTCGTCGTCGTGGTGCTCGGCGGCATCGGCTCGATTGGCGGCGCGCTGGTCGCGGGCCTCGGCCTCGGGCTGTTCATCGCCTTCTTCGGTGCCTTCGTGGCGCAGGCCTATACGACGGCGGCGGCGTTCGCCGTCTTGCTGGCCCTGCTCGTGGTCCGGCCTGCGGGATTGGCTACCAAATGACGGTGATCGAACCGACATCTTCAAGGCCGATGCCGTTGCTGCGCGCGGCGGCCGTTGCTGCACTGATCGTGCTCGCATTCTTCCTGCCGCGGCTGCTCGGTGGGACCTCAGTTGCCTATTCCACGTTGACCACCATCGCGATCTTCGCCGTGATGTGTTACGGCGTCGACGTCGTGCTGTCCTATCTCGGGGAAGTCAGCCTTGGGCATACGCTGTTCTGGGCCATCGGCGGCTACACGGCGGCCAATCTTTCGGTGAAATACGGACTGAACGGTTGGAGCACCGCGCTCGCGACCGTTATTCTCAGCATCGCTGCCGCGGCATTTCTCGGCGCGGTGACGCTGCGGACGCGAGAGTTCGTGTTTTCGCTGGTGACCTACGCGGCGGCGGTCGTGGCCTACGAGATCGCCTTCAACTGGGATGCGATCGGCGGTTCCGACGGCATCGTCGGCATTTCCGCGCTGAAACTTCCGTTCGGCATTGCAACCTATACCGGCGTGACGCAGGAGGAGCTGTGGCCGGTTGCATTCGCGCTATTGCTGGCGACGCTGGCTTTCATCGCACGATTCCGTCGCTCCAAACTCGGCACCACCGCGCTTATGGTGCAGATGAACCCGCCGCTTGCCGCAAGCCTGGGCGTCGATCCGCGTAAAGTGAGGCTCGCCGTGTTCGTGATTTCGGCGCCGATCACCGGGTTGGCCGGCTGGCTTTACGCCTATCAGCGCGCCTATGTCGGACCGGATATGTTCGAAACCTATTTTCTGGTCATGATGCTGACGGCGGTGGTGCTGGTCGGACGGCGGGTCTTGATCGGGCCGTTGATCGGTACCGGAATCCTGATCGTGCAGCAAAACCTGCTGTCGCTCGGGGGCGACTGGAACAAGATTATTCTCGGCTCGGTGCTGGCGCTGGTTCTGATCTTCTGGCCGGCCGGGCTGATTGGACTGTTTCGCCGCTTCGGCAAGAGCAAGGCGTAGAGTTCACACCTAAGAATAGAGGGAGGAAGCGACGTATGAGCAAATCCATCAAACTGGCGATTGCCCTGCTGCTGGGCCTGAGCGCGCCCGCGATTGCGCAAGACATCAAGGTCGGCACGATTTTTCCACTCAGTGGCGGCGCTGGGCCCGACGGTCAATCCGTCACCAACGCCGTCAAGCTCGCGATCCAGGAAATCAACGACAAAGGCGGCCTTCTGGGACGCAAGATCGCGCTGGTCTCCAAGGACGACGAGAGTACGCCGGCGGTGGGCGTCAGCCGCGCCAACGAGATGATCGCTGAAAAAGTCGATGTCGTGATCGAGGGCTGGAATTCGCCGGTGACCTTGGCGATGCAGCCGATCCTCGCGCGGGGAGGCGTTCTCGATATCACGGCGGTGTCGAAGTCTGACCTGATCCTGAGCGGCGAAACCAACCCGCTGGCGATCCGCATCAATAGTTCGAATGGTTTCGATGCCGGCGTGATCGCGAAATATGTCGCCGAGACCCTGAAGGCGAAGAAGGTCGCGTTCCTGACCCAGAACGACGTCTACGGCAACGGCTTCCAGGCCGCGGTCGAGGCCGAGTTCAAGAAGCTGAATTTCTCCGGCGAAGTCACGACGACCGAGAAATTCGCCTTCAAGGATACCGATTTCCGGGTTCAGCTCACCAACCTGAAGACCGCCAATCCCGACGCCATCATCGTCACCAACTCGTCGAATTCCTCCGGTTTGCCGGCCATGGTTGAACAATATCGCCAGGCCGACCTGAAATCGGCCTTTGTGGGCGCGGTCGGCATCATGCTGCCGACGGTCTACAAGGTGGCGGGCGATGCCAATAACGGTATCGTCTCTGCGGATATCTACTTCTGGGACCTGCCGCCGTTCAACGCTATTCCCGAGAGTAACTCCTTTGTCGCTGCGTTCAAGAAGGCCTACGGCGTCGAGCCGGACAAGAGCGCAGCCCTCGGCGCCGCCGCGCTGCAGGTCTGGGCGCGCGCAGTCGAGGCGACCAAATCGCTCGATCGCAAGACGGTGGCGGAAGCCATTCGCGGCAAGACCATCAGGGGCACGGTGTTCGGCGATGCCCAGTTCCTGCCGAACGGCCAGCTGCAGCCGCGCTACGTCGTCTTCAAGGTCGTCGACGGCAAGACGGCGAAGCTTGAGGCGCTGAAGTAGACACTGCTTCCGCCTCGGCCTGGGCAATCGCTCAGCGGAGATCGTGCAGCGCGGCACGGTCGAACTGGCGGTACAGGTATCGACCTGGTTGCGGATGGTGGTATCACTCAGCTCTGAGGCGCTGGCGCCGGTGGGACGGAGATCCCGCGCCGCCAGCGCCGGGAAACGCTTTGGACGGGTGGCGCGATGCAGTTCGGCATATTCGATCAGAACGACCACGGGCCATATCCGCTTGGCGAGCAGTACGAAAACCGGCTGCAACTGATCGAATTCTACGATTCCGCCGGATTTCGTACCTACCACATGAGCGAGCACCATTCGACGCCGCTCAACCTGACGCCGTCGCCAAGTGTCTTTCTCGCCGCGGCCGCGCAACGGACTAAACGCCTGCGTCTCGGCGCGCTGGTCTACGTGCTGCCGGCGCATCACCCGCTGCGGCTCGCCGAAGAGATCTGCATGCTGGATCATCTGAGCCAGGGCCGGATCGAAGTCGGAATCGGTCGCGGGGCGTCACCGCATGAGCTGCAGTATTTCGGTGTCGATCCCGATCAGGCGCAGGCCATGTATGTCGAGGCCTACGGCGTCATCATGCAAGCGTTGACGAATGACGAGGTGGATTTTCGCGGCAAGCATTATCGTTTCGAGAACGTGCCTATCGATATCAAGCCGGCGCAGCTCCCGCATCCGCCGCTGTGGTACGCCGTCCCGGTGCCGGAGGGGGCGGCATGGCCGGCGCAAAATGCGATCAACATCGTTTGCGGAGGACCGCTGCCGCGGGTGCGCGAGATCACCGACCGCTATCGTGCCGAATGGGCGGCAGCGGGGAATTCGCTCGCGCAGTTGCCCTTGCTCGGGATCAACCGCTTTGTGGTTGCGGCCGATACCGACCGCGAGGCGTTGGAACTCGGGCGCCGGGCCTGGCCGTCGTTTTATGCGAGTTTCATGAAGCTCTGGAAGAAGCACGGCACCCAGCCGCGCTTTGCCCGTCTGCCTGAGGATTTCGGCACCATGGTGCAAAACGGCGGCGCGATCGCGGGATCGCCGGGCACGATCCGGGAGCAGGTGCGAAGGATGGTTGAGGAAGCCGGCGCGAACTACTTCATCAGCCAGTTCTCGTTCGGGGATCTCAGGCAGGAAGAAGTGCTGCACTCCGCCGGCATCTTCGCACGCGAGGTGCTGCCGGCCGCGCGGGAACGCGTGGCGCAGGTGGTCTAGGGGCGCCGGGGCATGATCATCCGCATCATCGGGGCAAGCCGCGGGATCGAGATCGACGATCCCAAAAACTTCAAGGCTTTCTCAGTCCGGATCGAGGGGCCGATAGGCCCTGAGATTCAAACTGAATTGCTCGGCCGCATGGCCGTAAGCCACGATCGCGAGCATGCCTGGATCTCCGAGAACGCGTTGCGTGAATGGCCTTCGCTCAAATCCGAGGCATGGTGGCAGGAAGGTCTGTCGAACATGATGGCTGCCGTGACGAAGTTTGGCTGGATCGATCAGGCCAACCGGTCGATCCGTGCTCATATTGAGTATGCGCCGTAGGAACAAGCGTCGCGGCTTCGTCGGGATTGCGCGCGGGCGTGGGCTTCTGGTCCTGCCGTCTGGACCACGACACGTAATAGGCAACGCTGGTCATGGAGGCAATTCCGGCGATGCTGACGAGAACCTGCATGGCGAGTGAATCCGGACCCGTGATCAGGACGAGATGTCCGGCAAACGACAGGAATACGCCGGCGCAGAACACCGGCAGCCATTCTTCGCCGCACTTCATGAGCGGCTGCAGGGCCGGCCATTGAAAGCCGCGCCAGTCCCGTGGCACCAGATGGCTGACGAGGAAAGCCAGCGCCAGGAAATGCAGCACGCGGTAGGGGGCGATGTTTTCCTTGTCGTTGGGAAGGAAGGTGTCGAGCAGGGGCTCCGGTATCATCGCGGCGAGCTGCGGGAATTTTCCTGCCAGCGTCACGGTCAATGCGAACAGCAGATACAACAGCGCTGCCACGCGCAGGATCGAGAGGTTCTGCAGCGCCTGAATGGCGCGCATCGTCCTGGCGCCGCTCAGCGCCAGCCAGGTGCCAAGCACAAAGAGCAGTTGCCAGCAGAACGGATTGAAATACCAGCGTCCATCCGGATACGCGGACAGGTTCCAGTCGAGATGCCGGGCCACAACATACAGGCCGATCGACCCGGCCAATGTCAGATTTGGGCCGCGCATCATTCCGAACAGCACGAACGGGAAGAATGCCATCAGCACGATGAAGACCTGCAGCACATCGAGGTTGAGCGGCTTGGCCTGCAGCAGCAGACCGTAAATCAGTGTCCGGATCGTGTGGTCGACGATCCCGGTAACATTGAACTCGCCGATGATTTCGGGCGCCGCGGATTTCCGCGCAACGTATCCGATCAGGTCGATGTAGATCACGAACAGGACGACGTAGGCGGCATAGAGCTGCCACAGCCGCTTGAAGATGCGGGTCGCCGTCACGATGAGGCCGCGCTCCAGCATCATCTTTCCATAGAGGATTGCGGCGGTATAGCCGCCGACGAATACGAACAGGTCGGTAGCGCCGCTGAATCCGAAATTCCGCAGGGTGAGCAGACCGACTGCGTTATGCGGGACGTGATCCAGAAAGAGAAACCAGGCCGCGATTCCGAGCAGGAGACAGAGCCGGAGATCGCCGTCGCGTGCGGCAATCTCGGCCTTCATGGAAGGATACATTGGAAGTTTAAGAACTTTGCATGCCGGAGGAATTGAGTCGCGAATCTAGCGCGACTGTCCGTCCCGTTCGAATAGACTTTGCGTGACCAATAATTAAGCCGGTTGCGGGCGATCGGCATTGGTTAACGATCACAATCTTTTGAGCAAGAACGCCTTTGAACAAGAATGCCAGGGCGCACGACTCAAATCGTCCCATGCTTGCGCAGATCGCGGACATGGTCGAATGGGTCGGCCTGCAGATCTAAGCCCGCGGCGTCGATGTCGGGCCGGGCCGTCTCGCTCAGAATATCGGCCGTGATGTCCTCGACCGAGCAATCCGCAATTTCATGAATGAAGCTGATATTCCTGTATTCGCCGGACGCGATCCGCGAGACGACCTCGCGCCGGGTGATTTCCGGATCGACGATGGCCTCGCGACCGCGCCGGCCGTCGTCGATCATCACGACGAAGTACTGCATGCTGGCGATCTGGTCCTCATCGGGGAACTGGAATCGAGTGGCCGCAGTATTTCTGAAAATCAGAAAAAATCCAGCGCAAAATTTGGCGAATCAGAAAGGCAGGGATCCCGGTGGCGCAGTCCGGGGCCGCGGGACAGAATCACCCTGCGGTCGGGCTGGCTACTTCTCCGGCGTCCGTCCGCCCGGCGCCTTGGCCGCCTTGCGCGTCCGCGCCAGCGCCTTGTTGCGCAGGCGTTCGATCTGGCCCCTCGGCAAAGTGACGCAGATCTCGCCGATCCATTCGAGCTTTACCCCGCTGATCGGCTTGGCATTGAAGCTCGTGAGATTGACAAGTGCGGTGGATTTTCCCCGCTCGATCGTCTTCAGATAACGCTCGCCGGTCTTCAGGCGTACGGCAGCTTCCTCGCCGTAGAAGCTCGAGAGCGGATGACGCTGTTCGCGAAAAACCACGATAACATCGCCATTTTCGTATTTCGGCAGCATGGAATCGCCGGCGACCTCGAAGGCGATGGTCTCTTCGGCGATCGGGAAGGGTAATTCGACCTCGCCAAGGCCTTCCGGTGGCACCTGCTCGTGCTCGGGTTCGATCGAGGCGCCGGCGCCGACGCGGCCCATGATCGGCACCGAGTTCAGTTCGAGATACTCCATGATCGGCGCAATTTCCGATGCCTTGATCAGGCGAATCCCCGACAGGATCTCGGAAACCGCGCCCGGGCGAACGCCCATGGCCGCGGCGAGACCGCCCTTGGTCTTGCCCGGTTTCTCCAGCCCGCGTTCGATCAGCCTGATGTCCAGCATGGCCCATCCTTTCCGAATTTCAGAAATGATAGCAGTTCTGATTATCCGAAATCAAGCTTGACTTGAATTTCGGAATATCAGAAATTAAGGCGGCGTCGGGCGTGACAGGAAGAGGTGCGAATAATGGAGCAGACAAGCTGGCCGCCTGAGCATTCGGACGCCCTGCGTCAACATCTTGCCGAGCGCCTGTCGTTTTCCGAGATCGTCAAGGCGATCAATCTGAAGTTCAGGACGGCCCATACCCGGAACGCCGCGATCGGCCGCGCCAGGCGAATGGGACTTGGTGGCCCCGATCGTCCGCAACCGCTGCTGCCGGCCACGCCGCCGCGGCTGGGGAGAATTCTCAAACCCCGGCCGGTCGAGCCTGGATCGGCTGCGCTACGCCGGCCGACACCAGCCCTGAAGGCGCAGGAGCCGCCGAAGCTGCGTTGTGCCGAGGTCGAGCCGCGCCATCTTTTGCTGATCGAGCTCGAGCGCGGCGATTGCCACTATCCCTATGGCGGCGACGCAGATCGCGAAGCCATCACCTTCTGCGGCCGCCCGCGCTGCGCCGGTTCGAGCTATTGCGCGCCGCATTTTCATTTGAGTCGCAATCCCGTCGCGCCGCCGGAGCGCGAGGCCAGCGATAACGCCATCTGGTTGCGGATTGTGGAGACGGCGTAACGAAGATTTTCAGACCGCTTTCGAATTGTCATTTGCGAAAGGAGACCGCCAGATATGTCCAAAGCCAAACGCAAAAAGCCCCACGATCCCGCCAAGGCGCATGACCGACGGCCGCGGGATCTGCTGCGCAACGCCGAAGTCGCGACCGTCGAGGTCGACAATCCGCTGGCGCTTGACCCCGGCGAGAAGATCGTGGCGCTGCGCTCGATCCGCAACGATCCGCTAGCACGGTTGCATTCGCACCACCAGATCGACGAGGCGCAGTATCAGGGTGGACGCGCCTTCCAGAGCGATTGGGAAAAGGCCGAGCGCGGCCCGCGCGCGGTAGATCCGACCCGGGAATATGTCGACGGCGGCCAGATGCGTGAGCCGATCACCGAGGGACAGCGCAAGGCGGTGCTGCGGTTGAACCGCGCCGAGCTCGAACTCGGCGCCGACGGTTCGGCGCTGGTGCACGATGTTCTGGTCCACGGCATGACCATGGACCAGATCGGGCAGCGGCGGGGACTACGTACCCAGCGCTGGCGCGATTATTTCTCCCGCCGTTTCTGCGAATGCCTCGACCGTCTGGCGCTGATCTACGGGTTTGCGACGCAGATGCGCTGACGGTCTGCATCGTGTGCGGACTTGGTCCATGGACAGTCCGGCGGAAATTCCGCGTTCCGGGAATGAACCAAACGGCGCGTGGGACCGTCAAAACGCGGTAACCCCCGGGAGCCGTCATGAAAGACGCCGTTGTCACCTGCTTTCTTGCCTGCATTGGCGCAGCGATGGCGGTCGCGGCTATCGCGGCCGACGCAACCTATCTCGGGACGTGGAAGGTTTCCGGCGCAACGACGGCGCCGTGGGCCGATCCTAAGCAGAAGGCCGACGTCGCGGAGCAGACGCGTCTGATCGGCAAGGCCGTGGTCTTCAAGACCAGGGAGATTGCCGGCCCCGAGCCGCTGGCCTGCAAGGCGGCGCACTACAAGGAGAAGAATTACACCGCCGACATGATCTTCCAGGGCGCTTTCGAGGAGATGAAGTCGAAGGATAAATCGGTCGACCCGAGCAAGATCGCCGCCTCGCTCGGCTTTACCGGCAGCGGCATCAAGACGGTGGAAACCGGATGCGAGATCGACTTTCATTTCGTCGATGCCACGACGGCTGAAATCGGCCTGAACAATATGGTCTATACGCTGAAGAAGCAGTAGCGGCGCGTGCTTGTCCGCCTGCAGGCTAGAACCCACCGGCGCTGAATCGCAGCGGTTGCACCACGTCGTAGGCGGCCTTGGTCAGCGGCACGGCATAGTCGACGGTCAGGGCGCCGAACGGCGAAGCCCAGGTCAGGCCGGCGCCGACCGAGGAGCGCACGACATTCTTGTTGGCGACCTGCAGCGAGGCCGTCGATCCGCTGTAACGAAACACGCTGCCGGCGTCGACGAAGGCGCTCGCCTTGAGGCCGTATTCATCCGGCACGCCGGGGATCGCGCTTTGCAGTTCGGCGGTGGTTGCCCAGTACATGCTGCCGCCGACATTATCCATGGTGGTGCCGGGCGTCAGATCCCGCGGCCCAAAGCCGTTGGGCGCAAAGCCACGGACCATGGTCGGGCCGCCGAAGAAGTTGTTCATCAGCGGCACCTGCTGGCCGCCCCAGCCGGTGATATAGCCGCCTTGCGCCCGAACCATGCCGACCAAATCGCTGTTGATCGACTTGTAATAGCGCACGTCCTCGGCGGTCCGCAGGAATTTAACGTCACCGCCGAGGCCGGCCAGATCCTGGCTGAGCTGGGATTTGATCCCGTTCGACGGGCTCTTGGTGTTGTCGAGCGTACTGTAGGTCGCGGTGCTGCCGGTGGCGGAAACCCAGGCGGGACCAGCGGCGGCCGCCTGCTGGATTGGCAGCGACGGCGTCAGGCCGGAGGCGTTCGGCACCAGCGTGATGTTCTGATTATAAAGGGAATAGCGCCACTGTACGCCGAGTTGCTCGTTGATCGGCGTCCCCAGTTGCAGCGTCGCGCCGTAGGTGGTGCTGGCATAGGACTGGTAACTGTTGGCATCGTTTTGCCGGCCGAACAGCTCGATCCCCGCCGAAACCTTGGTGCCGAGAAAATACGGCTCGGAAGCTGCGAGATCGACCCCGCGCGCATATTGACCGTAGGTGAAGGTGGCCTGCACGTTTTTTCCGGTGCCGTAGAGATTGCGCTCACCGACCTTGAGTTCGGCGAGGGCGCCGTCGGTGGTTGAGTAACCGCCGGAGATGTTGAAATCGCCGGTCGACTGGTCGATGGCCTCGACGTCGAGCACGACCCGATCCGGCGTCGAGCCCGGCCTGTCCGAGATCTTGACGGTCTTGAAATAGTTCAAGTTCTTCAGATGCCGCTCGGCCCGATCGATCAGCGTCTTGTTATAGGGATCGCCCTCTGCGATATCGAATTCGCGCCGGATCACGTAGTCGCGGGTACGCGTATTGCCGTGGATCTCAATACGCTCGACATAGGTTCGTGGCCCCTGATCGATCACGAAGGTGATGCCGACGCGCTGGGCGGCAGCATCGCGGTCGGGGCGGGGCGTGGCCCGTGCAAAGGGGTAGCCGAGCTTTGCCATCTCGACCGCGAGAACTTCGGTGGTCTTGTCCAGCGCGTTGCCGTCGAACACCGCGCCGGTGCGGGCGAGCGGCAGGCGGCGGAGTTTGTCGCAATCCAGCCCCGGAACGTTGCAGGTGACGCTGACGTCGCCGAAATGATAGAGCGGGCCCTCGTCGATCGCGAAAGTCACCGCAAATCCCTTGATCGCCGGATCGTATTCGGCCCTGGCGGAAGTCACGTTCGCGTCGGCATAGCCCTTGCTGCGGTAGTAGAGCCGCAATTGTTCCTGGTCCTGCGCGATGCGATCGGGATCGTAGACGTCGCCGCCGGTCAGGAAACTCAGGACGTTCGTTGCCGACGTCTTGATGACGGCGTTGAGCTGCCGCTTGCCGAAAACATGGTTGCCGGCGAAATTGATCTGTCGAACCGTGGTCTTTGCGCCCTCGGTGATGGCATAGACGAGGTCGACGCGGCCGTTGCCTCGGCCGATGATCTCAGGTTCGACCCTGACGTCGTCGCGCCCGGCATGCCGGTAAGCCTCGATGATGCCGTTGACGTCGGCCTGCACCGTGGCGCGCTGCAGCGCGCCGCGCGGCTTGGAGGCAATGGCCGCCGCAAGGTCGGCGTCCTTGACCTTCTTGTTGCCCTCGAATGCGACGCGGTCGAGCACGGCGGCTTCGGACAGATGCACGACCAGCCGCTCGCCGGAGCGATCGATCGAAACCTTGTCGAACAGGCCGGTTGCGATCAGGGCCTTCAATGCCGCGTCGCGCGCGGCTTCGTCGAACTTCCCGTCCGGTGCGGCGTGAAAATACGACCGCACCGTTTCGGCATCGACGCGGCGGTTGCCCTCGACGACGATCAGATCGCGCGACGGCTCTGCGGCTTCGGCGGCAATAGACGCCACGGAAAGTAATGCAAACGTACCGGCAAGCCAGCGCGCGGCGATGCGCAATTGGTGCGACCGCATGCAAGGCGTGATGCGCAAGATACTCACGTCGGTCTCCGATCTGCCCGGCGTCGATCGAATTGCCCGCGCAGGGCAAAAAAATGTCTCACGTAAGGTGAGTTGCAGGCCGAGGTGTCTTCGGCGCCACAATTTGAACGCCTTGATTAACCCGTTCGGTTCTCAGAATTGTCGCAATGGCCGCTTCATGCTCCGTGCTCGAAAGAGACAGGAACGTTTGCGCTGTGGCCGCACCACGCGCCAGCCTTTCGTCAGGAGCATCACATGCGTTATGCAGCCCTCGTTGCAGCGTTGCTCATGCTGGTCCAGTCCGCCCATGCAGAGAAGACGCCCGATATCGATCCGCGCGCGTCGCTCGGCGTGGTCCAACAATGGATCTATAACTACCGCGCCAAGCCGGACTATGCACATGTGCCTGCCGCCGTGCGCGTGCTGTTTCATTCACAGACCTTCAAGGAGCCGGAAAACGCCGGCATCTATCTCGGCTTTGTCGCGGGCGCCATCGGATCCAATCCGGCCAAAGCCGAGCAACTCATCGCCGGTCTGTTTCCAGTGCCGCCGGAGGACGAATGGGTGATCGTCCGCGCCATCGCCTATTCGGGGCTGCCGGACTGGCGAAACATATTGCGCCGGGTCGCTCCGCGAATGCCGGCGCGGCGGGTGATGATCGACAGCTATCTTGCAGGCAAGCTGCCGACCCTGACCGATATTCCGCTGGAAGAGGTGAAGCCCGGCATGCTCGACAAACTGAAGGGGGCTTTCACGAAAAACCCGTTCGCCAAGGACGACAAGAAGCTGAACACGACGCTGACATTCGCGAGCAATCAGGATCTGCTGGACACGCTCTGGGGATATTACTTTGCGACCGGCTCGCATGTCCCGATCCAGCGCATCCTGCAGATGCTGCCCTGGAGCAAGAGCCGCGACACCGTCGACAAGCTGACGGTCGGGAGCATGGCGCGCTATACGCTGGCGAGCTACGCGATCCGCGATGCCGGCTTGCGCGAATATCTCCGCAGTGAACTTGCCACGCAGCCGGCCGCGGTCAAGGTGCCGCTCGGCGAGGTGGTCGAGGCCGCCGACACCGTGCAGATCGCGGCATTGCGCAAGGACGCGCTTGCGGCCGTGGACGAACTCAAGACCAAGGGCTCGGACAGCCGGCGCAACCTCGACCTCTGGGGGCAGGTCGGCGTCGGCGCGGTCGCGCTCGGTTGCGTCTCGGCGGCGGCACTGGGGCAGGTAGCGATTGGCATTCCCTGCGTGATCGGAGGTTCGGCCTCGCAGGGGCTATTGTCGTTCTGGGAGAAGCAGCAGTAATATTAGCTCGACCATTGGCCCGGAATTTCTGGACACGGTTGATGCTTCGCCGCGCACTGTCAGCGGGTGCAGCCGTTTCGACGATCGCGATTGATACGCTCAAAGGAAGCCGCAGGCATTGCCGGTAATTCGGAATCGACTATGCGAGCCTGGGTTGTGATGAGCACGGGCATTGGTGGCGGAGCCTGGTTATCAGTCCAGTCGCGCTAGTCATGGTTCTGGGGCGATGACAAGCTTTG
This sequence comes from Bradyrhizobium ottawaense, assembly GCF_900099825.1. NCBI lineage: Bacteria > Pseudomonadati > Pseudomonadota > Alphaproteobacteria > Hyphomicrobiales > Nitrobacteraceae > Bradyrhizobium > Bradyrhizobium ottawaense. Next base: position 6,133,123 of record NZ_LT629693.1, read on the forward strand.
CGGGCTTGTTATCCAGGCGATCGGACGAGCAAAATGGTCGCGAACTAGTTCGTCCCGGCTGGCCTCACAGACATGGTTGATGCCTGATCCGCTATTGGCGTAACCAGGTCATAACTTTAGTCATTTTATCTAGTAGGCCGTGAACCCATCATAAATATGCCCGGTGGACAGCTTGCCAAAATCCGCTATGCACCGATAGCGAGCAAATTCTGCAGCGCAGCTAATTGACGCGATGTGCGAACCCCGGAAGTCGCGAGCCTGCCAAGAATATCGCGCCAAGCCCTTGCCGGGCGCAGCTCGTGGTACGTTGAAGAACTCGCCCTCGAAGGAGGTGGCGATGAGCCAGCCGTTCAGCATTTATCATTTTGGCGGTTGCGGTGACCAAGGGCCGCATCATGCGCCTGCGCAGCGCCCTTGACGACAAAGGATGCACCAGGCAGCGTCTGTAACGTTGAAGTCGTGCGCCCAAGCCGCACTTCCGCGCGGGGTGAAAGTGCCATCCCGCTTCGCGAATGATGTATCACCGCGCAAGCGGAGTTCGGAGCGCGAGGCCGTGACATTCTTTGAACCGTACGCGAGCGCAAACGTGGCGGCGCCAAACCACCGTCAGTTAGGCATGTGCAGGCAGATCGTTTGCGGGCTTCTTTGACTCATCTTTATTCAACAAAAAAAGGCCAACTTTTCAGCTGGCCTTTTTTCATCCATCCCCGCCGACGAGAATTAATATTTTGCGACGATAGGACCGCCGAAGCGGTAATTCACGCGGATCGTTGCCATGTCCACGTCCTGATGAATACGCTCGACCGGCAATACGGGCGGCGGCGCGAGCGGGCCACTGAAGGCGAGATCGCGGGAGCCCATGAACAGATGATCGTATTCGAAGCCGACGGACCAATTCGGTGCGAAGCCAAACTCCAGACCTGCCCCGACGGTGCCACCCCAACGGGTTTCGGAGGCGGAGGAAATCAGGACATCTCCTGCGGTAAAGGAGGTACGGTAATGATCGCCAACAACCGCAGCTCCTCCCTTCACGTAGAACAGCACGTTGTTCCAGGCATAGCCGACCTGACCGGTGAAGAGGCCGATGCCATTAATCTTCACATGTTCGGTGACCCCTGCAAGCAGCGTGCTTGGCGAACTTCCTTTCAGATCTGCCCAGTCGCCCTGTGCTTCAAGACCGAATACCCAGGATGCCGACTGCCAGCGGTAGCCGATCTGCCCACCGGCGAGCCCGCCCGTCGCATCGCCGCAGTTATCCCGGACCGCGGCAGTCGGAAAACCGACAAAACCCACGCTGTCAAAGCACTTGCGGCTTGATCCGTACCCGCCGTTGGCGCCGACATAGAAGCCACTCCAATCATAGATTGCAGCGACCATCGGGGGAGCCTTGGTATAGGGACGAGCGGCAAGATCTGCGGCCGACGCGGGGGCCGAAATTCCCAATGCGATAAGGCCCACTGTGCCCAACAAAAACTTCTTCATAACCCCCCCAATCTCATTTCGCTTCAAAGGTCAAAAAGTTCGAGTCTCCATCTGTAACGCGATTCACTTCGGAAAACCGTTGCCCGATTGCCACACCGATTGCAATTGTGGCTTAATCTTAGCGGGATGACGGCCTTGATGGCACATACTTCCTTCTCCCGGATCGTTAGCCTGCCGATGCCGCGCCAAAGACAATGTTCGGTTGGCACATCGGCCGGGCGGTGTTTTAGCGCTTTGTGTCCAAGTCCGAGAATGGGTCAAACGCCACCGGTCATTTTCCGCCTGGCCAGTGTCGAAGTCCGCTTTCGCCCGAGAACCCACCTGATTCCGATACGTAATCTGGTGGCTCATGCTTGTCGGCTCTGTAACCAAGCCGAGGAATGTGGCCATGCAGGATCAAGTGAATACCGCCCAGCGGGTGCTAGAATAAGGGAAAGCTGACGGCGGCAAAGCCACCGCGAAGGCCGCACGGTTGGGCGTTTCGTTACGCTGCCGCCGGCTCTAACAGGCAGCTTTTCTTGCGCTCTTCAGTAAGCGCAGCGATTGTTGCCCTTAGATTGTCGCGGCGCGCAACCATCGTTCGAGCGATCATTGGAAAGGCAAAATGCGACGGATCTCTAATTGAGACGCTTCGCGTCTCGGCATCGATGCTTTGATCGAGTAACTTAACTGCATTGCTAAGATCACGCAGCAGCTTTTCCATTTGTTGCTGCCTCAGACGCGCCGCATCAAGGCCAGCTAATAGCTTGGACTTATCCTTTGCCAGGCGGCGGGCCGGGGTGAAACCTGACCGCACTTCCGTCTCAGAACGGGGCGCTTGGGTCATCTATTTGCTCCAAGATGGCACATTGCCGGCAAAATGCCTGGCACGTGGCGATAACTCGCAAGAAGCTTGCCAATACGAAAACGTGCCTCCGATCGGAAGGTGGAGGGCGAACTCACATCGGAATATGACCGGGCGGCGCGCATTGCACCGGAGCACTTGGAAGCTGCGACCGGGCCGCCGTCATCGACGCGACAGCGTTGGTCGCTTCGAGGCGCTTCACCGGGTTGCGGAGACCGAGCTGACGTTGAGGCGCGGACCAAATCAGCGGCGGATGACGGCAGGAGTGGACAAGCTGACGAAGGCTGTGACCGAACTGGAAGCTCCCGTGAAAACGAGAGTTCGCGCTTCGGCGACCTTCGCAACCGCTTACAGCGGACTAGAACCAAGATAAACGCTTCGGTCTAGCCGCCCGACGATGAAACCTAACCAGAAGAGTTGAAGACGGTTTTCTTCGCTCGTTGTGCCATCATCGAAACAAGTGTCCTTGGTACCAGAGCTTCGCGCCATCAATGTCTCTGGCCGAGCGCCAAGCACTCCACCTCCTGGCTCCGCCTCGCGCCAGGTAACAAGATCTTGGGCGGTAAGGCGCTGTCTCCTCACGCAAACATCCAATGGGCCTGAAGCGGGCAAGTCGTTGCCTGCGACCTTTGCGGTCAGAATCCGTATGAAGCAGATTCGAACTGGATGAGCAGCTTGGTCACTTATTCTGCTGCTCGGATTGCTTTTTGCGGGCAAGGGCCGCATCTGCGAGCAGGTTCTCCTGTCTGTCAAGGTGACGACTATGCGCTCGCCCTGCGAGGACGATCAGACTAACCGCGATCAGAATCAGGCACAGCCAAATCATGTTCTGGGTATTCAAAGCGCCAGCCAACGTGAACGCAATAAGCTTCGACAAGACCCGTGCCCTCGGACGCGTGAGATTTTACAGATGCTGCGCGAGGTACGCTCGTCGTGTTAGGAAATTAGTCAAAATGGCCCCGCTTTGCCTCGACCGATGTGTTCCTAGATTGTTCTTTAATTTTCGGTACAACGTCAAGAGAAGATTTAGCGAGCACCTTTGCAGAAAATCGTCTGCTCTGCGGGAGCGTGATGCTGCGTTAATCCTGCCCGACCGGGCAGTCAGTCATGTTAGAACCGAATTACGAAGCTCTAGAATACCCCGTGCGTCGCAGATCCACGAAAATGTTTAGCTGCGATTCGTTGACCCGTACTGCGAGCCTGCAAAACATATCGCAAACGCAGTAGTAAATTGCGCTAGGCTGCGGTTGCAGGGTTGTCTGGGTTTACGTTTGAAGGTGCCTTGAAATTCTGACCGGCTTGCTGATTGCGGGACATTTCTAAATTGGTTGCCTTAATCGCGAAGTCTCACGGCTAATTCGCGACCTAAGTTCCGAGATATCGATAAACACGTCCGCCTGTCGGCGAAGCTCATCTGCAATCATCGGCGGTTGAGTTAAGTTTGTGGAGACCACCGTAAATCTAACCCCGCGACGGTGAAGCCATTGTAAGCGAGCCAATCGAGCAGGGGCCTGAGCGTCGAGGACTCACCTTCGTTGAACATCGCCGTGTAATAGTAGGCCCGTACGACCTGGCCACGACTTTGGAACTCGCGAAGAAGACGCTTAAAATCAAGATCGAAACCGAGCGTCCGAGCAGTTGAATACAAGTTGGCGCCGTCAATAAAAAGCGCAATTCGGGGCGGCCTCGTCATGCAATTGCTCACAGATGCCGGTGCACTGAATGTCACGGGCTACGGGAAATACCATCCATCAATGATCAACATTAGATAATTGGCGGGCAAGGATCTTTCAGAAGTTAGCCGTCATCCCAAAAAAAGCAATCTCGGGCAAGTGGTTGGCTTGGTCTCCCTCCGGTGTGGGCCGCCTTGTTGGGTTAGGTTGATTGCGCTGTAACAGTCCTTATGGACGTCCATAAGCACAGTACTCAGACTGAACGGTTAGAGGTCGTCGAGACGGGCCGGCGGCGGCGTTGGTCCGACGATGAGAAGCTTCAGATCGTGTTGGAGAGCTTGGAGACGCCGCGTGCGATCTCGTCGACAGCGAGGCGTCATGGCATTTCGCGCTCATTGCTGATGACGTGGCGGCGCGCCTTCCGCGCCGAGCCCATGAGGCCCGCCATACGGCAGAGCGGCTTTGTGAGGGCGGTGGTTGCTACTGCCGAGACAATCGCTGCGGAACCCGGCGCACGAGCGAGCGGCCGCATGGTGATCGAGATCGGTAAAGACCGTCGCGCCATCGTCGACGCCGGTGTCGATGCGGCCGCGCGCTGGCGCGGGTGCTTGCCATTCTGGGGCGGCGATGATCCCGGTCGGGGCAGGTGTACGGATCTGGATTGCCAGCGGCCACACTGACATGAGGAAAGGGATGAATGGCCTGGCGTTGCTGGTGCAGGAGGGCCTTGGCCGCGTTCCGTTCGCAGGCGACGTCCTCGTGTTCCGCGGTCGCGCTGGTTCGTTGATTAAAGCCCTGTGGCATGACGGGATCGGACTGTCGCTTTAAGCGGCTCGACCGTGGACGGTTTGTCTGGCCGGCGACGGTGGATAGTGTGGTGGCGCTGAGTGCGGCACAGATGAGTTATCTGCTGGAGGCGATCGACTGGAGAAAGCCGACGATGCCGGCTGACTGCAAAGTCAAAGACCCCTTCTAACGCATTATGCTAATTTGGCCAACTTTATAGCGGTCACCGCTCATTCGGACCCGCAAAATTGAAATAGCGGCTTAACGCTAGGCAGGCGCGCCGACGTTGAGGGGCGAGGTGAACACATTTTGCGTTGTTGGAAAGCTGTGGTTCGACCACAAGTGCAGATCAGCGATGGAAAGTGTCTGTACACAAAGGTCGAAAATCATCCGCCTTCAATCGACTGAAAGTCCTCTCGTTAGTCCGCTCCCTTGTCTCCGCTAGCGGGTAAACTCACTCTCGTCTGACGATCAGGTGGGGAGACTTGCCCGCCGGGAAAATCCATAGGAGGTGAAGTGCCTTGTTTCGGAGGCGCCTGCATCGCGAAATGCTCCAGTGCAGCCTGCCGGAGGTGATCCGGATTTCGTTCGCCGTCGGCCGCCCGGTCAAGAATTTTTTGAGCGATCTCTTTCATCCTGGATTGTGCGACGGGCGAGGGGAGGCACACTATCGCCTGGTCGAGGGCTTTGGCCATTGCGGAAATCGATTCCTCTCCAAATGATGGTCCTCCGAATTTGGCACCGTCGAGTTCTTCAATGAGAAGACGACTTCTCGATTTGCCGACGGAGTCAGTCAATGCTGCATGGCCGTCGTCGGCAGACAGAACAGGGTGAGTGGAAGCGAAAGGCACCGGTGGCGCTCGTCGTTCGAAAGCCGACATTACTTTTTCAGGCAAGAAAAGCTGCAGCGAGTATGAAATGATGTGTCGCAACTTCATGAGGCCACCCTCGAGGCGCCGGGAGCGAGCGCAAGGCAAGCAAGATCGAGCGAATATCCGTTCAGTATATCGAGATCCCAATTGCTCACAATCACCGTCAGCCTTAATTTCTGCGGTGGCAACCGAACAGGTTTATTTGGAGCTGATGTTCGAGTTGCTTCGCGATAGCCCTTGAAGCCTCGCCCCACAGAACGCTGCAGCTTCAATTCCCTCGTGGTGCTAATGGCTCGTGGTTGCGGGAGCTTGGGAATAGTTTGCGACTGCGAGCCAGCTCTGGTTTTGCGCTATGCGATCGGCCGGGACCAAGCGCGTAAGGCACGGTCCGATATCGAATATTGCGACCCCCGTAAGTACGTGGGCGGCGCCGACGCGCTGGTGATCGTCGCCGATTGGGTGCAGCTTTCCGCGCTCGACCTCGACCGGATCAAGCGTGCGATGGTGCGGCCTTTCGTGGTCGACCATCGCAATATCTATTGTTCTGAAGATTGGCAGAGGCTGGGTTTGCCTAGTGAGTGTTGGGCGCAAACGGTTCCTTAAGGCCAACAGAGCGGTTATGCTTGGACCGCTTCACGCAATTTGCTGGCTCAGTATATCATTTCGTCAAAGTGGGTTCGGCGATTCAGAAAGGGATGCGCGATGGCAAGTTTTCAAGTTCGCTCCAACCAGCGCGACAAACAGGCTGACTCGGAGCGAATTGGCTCGGTGATAAAAGTGGTCGATGATGCAATCGCTGCCGCCCAGCGCGAGAAAGATTCGCTGGGGCGGCGCGTTCGGAATGCACGCGATCTGGCTGCTATCGCCATGGGCAACGATAGTGACGAGTACCTGACGCGGGAAAACAAGGATACGACCAGAATTAAAGAATATGAACAGCAGTTTATTGCCGGGCAGGCACGCCTTGACCAATTGGAAAAGCAAATCGAGGGTCTGAGTGCGGTGCAAAACCTGCTACGTGCCAAATTTCCTGTCTTGATCGAATAAAATAACTTGCGCGCCGGTTCCCTTGCCTCGGTATTGATGAGATCCCGCCAGCGAATGCCGCTGGGCCGTGGGGCTGCTGCTTGAAGGCGTGTCTTCAAATTGCATGGGTAAATTGCAATGGGGATGTGACACGTCAAATAGAGCCGCGCAGTTTCAACTTGGATGATTGGTTTGTTCCAGCTACTCGGAGACCAATTGAATTAACCGAATAATAATTCGTTATTGGCGTCTAGAAGTGGAATTCGTGAAGACTACACGCGCTTAGATTGCGCAACATTAAGTCTAGCCCAAAGCTGGGCGACCATATCCCGACCGGTGAGGCCGAGCATAAAGCCAGCCTGCAGAGGGACCGCCGCTATTAAAATGGCTGCCGCCGCAGTGCCAAGCCCTTGTCCGGGAGATAGAAAGGCATAGGCGAGGGCGCCAGCCAGGGTAACCGGCAGCAGCACGACGACATTTGAAGTTAGTCCAAGCAGGACGCCAGCAAGGCATGCCAGAATGATGAGCATTTCTCGTGGTCCATCCTACAATTACACCCACCTCAATTAAATGGGTGTTACACAACGCGGAGCGCATTGTGTTGCAACGCACGCGCTTTAAGCTTATCCTGCTCCCGTTAACGAAAAGTTACTTTGGCGATTGGTTGTGTGCCAATTTTATGGTTATTGCGCCTCAATGATTATTGCGTGCTGGAATTGAAGCATTACTGGTGAAATATACTCCATGTCGTTTGGCTCAGATATTCACGATAAACCGGGACCATTATCGTCGCCAATCGAGCGTCGGCACACCACGTTTCCGTGCGAGTCAATTCCTTACGTTCTTTCGACGGCGGACGCTGCGGTCATCCTGCTATCCAGCCTGATCGGAGGGACGCTGTATCAGTGGTCGATTGGAAACCCGACGCCCAACCTGCTGCCACATTGCGCAGTCGGATTACTTGCTAGCTTCATTCATATCCTGAGGATAAGCGGCGGCGGCTATTACGACTTTCAATACGCGTCAAAGCCGCGGGTTGAGGCGGTAGATATCCTGGTTTCCTGGGTGACGACCGGTCTGCTGCTGGCGTTTTTTGCATTTTTGCTCAAGATCGGGGTTGCCTACTCACGCGGCGCTTTTGTGATTTTCTTCTTTTTGGCGCCGGTGGGACTGCTCGGTGTTCGGAAAGTCTCGAAGCTTGTCCTGGCGCGGGCCATCGCCCTTGGCATGATCGGTCGACGGGACATGGTACTGATCGGAGATCAGCTTGAATTATCCGTGCTTGAGCCGAGGGATTTGCTGGCCTTTTTTGGAGCTGGTGACGTCAACCGCTTTATGCTCAGCAAGGATGAAGATCCGCTCGAACGCGAGGCGAACGACATTCGTGTCGTCAATTCGGTCGCCAATTTTGTCCGGGAACGAAATGCGCGCGAGATATTGCTAGCGGTGCCGTGGACCGACTCGGCGCGGATCGATTTCATCCGCGAGCATATCAAGGTGCTCCCTGTATCCGTTCGGCTGCTTCCTGACATGCGGGTACGGTCGCTGACGGACTATTCCTCGTCGGCACGCCAGAACATCATGTCCGTCGAAATTCTGGGCGCGCCGCTTAGCCTGCTCGAACAGGGCGTCAAGCGCCTGGTCGACATCGTTCTGGCGTCGATCGCCTTGGTGTTCTTCTTGCCGGTCATGTTGCTGACGGCGATTGCGATCAAGCTTGATGGGTCTGGTCCGGTGATCTTCCGCCAATTCAGAAAAGGATTTAATGGACAGCAATTCGTGATGCTTAAATTTCGGACCATGACGGTTCAGGAAAACGGGCCTTCCGTAACGCAGGCGACGCGAAATGATCCGCGTGTCACGGGGATCGGAAAATTATTGCGGGCTTCCAGCATCGATGAACTGCCGCAGCTGATAAATGTTCTAAGCGGTGAGATGTCGCTGATCGGGCCGCGTCCGCATGCCTTGGCCCATGACAGCCAGTTCGAAAAGATGCTGAGCGACTACGCGTTCCGCCACCACGTTAAGCCGGGCATCACGGGGTGGGCACAGTGTAACGGCGCACGAGGCGCAACACCCAAAATCGAACAGATCCAGGAGCGGGTCAAACTCGATCTTTGGTACATCAATAACTGGAGCCTCTGGTTGGACTTCCAGATCGTGGTCAAGACGTTCTTTGAGGTCTTGCGCAAGCGCAACGCCTTCTAGGCCGGTTTTGCGTCGCGATTGAGGGGCTGCAAAAGCCCCCTCCGCGCAGACCTGGAAGTAGCCCTGTTCTTCATCTCAATCGCTGGCTCGCTGTGCATCGCGGCATGCATTGCCGAAATATTGGCTGTCCCTTCACAGCAATATCGGGAAACTAAAAAACCGCATATATATCAGTGACTTAGTGCAATTCACTCTTAATTGTGGAAAAATTGTGCTATTTAATTTCTGTTCCAGGTTCAGGATTATCGCTGGTAACTCTTGACAGTCCATTTGTATACTTGTGCACGAATCAACACGGTCGCTGACTAGGGGACGAGTAAGCGAGAATGAACAAGAAATTAGATCTAGACGCCATGTCGGTCGACGAGATGTGGAAGCTGCACGAGCAGATCGGGCAGATGCTTTCGGTCCGCTTGACCTCCGAAAAGCGCGAGCTCGAAAAGCGGCTTGCCCACCTTCGGCGTGAGCACGAAATGAATCCCGCCTCAAGCGAAGCGTTAAGTGCGCCGCGTGAACGGCGGAAATATCCGCGTGTCTATCCGAAGTATCAAAATCCTGAAGAGCCTTCCGAGACGTGGTCGGGGCGTGGCAAGCAGCCGCGCTGGCTGACCGCGGCTCTCAAGACCGGCCACAAGATCGAAGAGTTCATCATAAGCAAGGCCGAAATTGATGCTCACGGCCGCCGCAGACGGGCATGAGCGATGAAAGATCGCTAAGGCTGTTCAGCGTGTCGATGTCAGGAGATTGCTTATGAAGTCTCTATTGCTCACGGTGGTGTTTGCTAGCTTGACCGGGGCAGCCCTGGCCACCCCGATTTCGAGCAGGGGTAATTTGCGAGTGGCGGATGCGGCCGCCGACGCCTGTTTTGCCAGTTGCGCCAGCCATGCCGAATCCTGCAAGCGCACCTGTCCGGCGACGTTGAGCACACCCTGTATCAGCGCCTGTGATAGTCAGGCGCAGACCTGCAGGCTGGGTTGCCAAAGATAGGAATTCGTCATCCTGATCCTGATCTGTACGTGACGATTGTGCTGACAGGAAATTCGACGACTGCTTTTTGAATTCCTCTGTATTGCACGATGAAAACCTCGCCACGACAGCGATATCTGATTGCTGTCAATACACAGGCTGACGAGGTCATTGCCTGCGCACTCTACTGCCAGAACCGACGGGATCAATCGCGGGGCCATGCGAAACAGATCGCGCACTATTGAAGAGTTCATGGGGCGAGGACGGCCGTGGAAAAAATACTGATCGCGGCACTGCTGGCGTGCCAGCCCGGGCATCGGTTGATCGACTGGGCTGATCGAATCCCGCGCGGAACCCTGCTTGCCGATGTCCTTGTGACCGTCGAACCCTTCTATACCCGGCTGTCGATCTACCAGCCCGGTCATTTCGAAACCGTTCAGCGCTGTTGCAATGGGCGGCAAGCGTCGGTGATGCACGTTCCGATCGAGAATGGCCGGTTTTGTATCGCGCAAAGTCAGCCGCAGATGAAGTGGACGTTGCGTCTGAATTTCAAGCCAGGGTTGGAATTATGAGGCTTGCACGATCGAACTAAAGCAACTTGAGCAGTCATCTTCATGTGTCGGTTGGGCTGCGGGCCAAGGTTGCGCGATCAATGGCACCATGAAGAAGCTCAGACCGCGTCAGCAGATTAAATCGAATCCACAGCAACCCGATCGGGCAATTTGGCGCAACCAATGATGCGGTTCGTGAGCCTCGCCGTCAGATTCCGATTCTCTTGCAACGATCGCGGCGAAGAAGCGAGACGAGGCCGACAGGCTGAGTGTCGTCACGCATCCTTGTGGCTGTCGAGGGCGTTCGGCCCCATGGATATGTCCGGGCTCCGGTTTACCAGTTTCCCAGGCGGTTTCCCGTCCTCCGGTAGGCCACGCGTTTACGTCCAATTAACCATCACGCGTTTACGTCCAATTAACCATGATGATTTACCGATTATTTACGCGCGCAAATTCCGCCGTGCGGTGCCGTTGGAGCCATCATTCGTGCCGGTTGCCTGTAGCCTTGCGACGAGGTTTGCCGCCTGTTCGCTGGCGGTCATTGCCGTTGCCGGCTGCAGCACTCCCGGCGCGATTGGTCCAACCGCCAACGTTCAGCCCAAGCTTGCCGGCCAGCCAGCCTCCCTCGATACATTTGCCTACGATCCGACGCCCACTGCGGCAGTTGCACTACCGTCACCTTCGTCCCAGGCCGTCGCGACCACTGATCCGGGCGATGGCCTGATGATCGGGGTAAGTTCCAAGCGACCGCGGAGCGGCAGCACGGATGCAAATGTGGTGCTTAACCTGTCAAGCGTGCCGCTGCAGCAGGCGGCCAAGACGGTTCTGGGTGACATGATCGGCGTCAACTACGTCGTCGATCCCCGGGTGGATGGCGTGGTGTCGGTTCAAACAACCCAGCCGGTAAGCAAGGCCGATGCGCTTGAACTGTTCCAGGCGGCGCTGACGCCGATCGGGGCAGTTTTGGTACAAAGCCGAGGCATCTATCGAATAGCGCCAGCCGACCAGGCCGCGACGGGGGCGGTTTCCACGGGCCAGGCGCCCAACGCGGGCGCTGCCGGTGGCAATGGGATCCGCATCGTGTCCCTGAAATATGTTTCCGCGACCGAGGTTGCTCGCGTTCTTGAGCCGATGGTTCCCAAGGGGGCCATCGTACAGGCTGACGATTCGCGCAACATTCTGGCGCTCAAGGGATCGCCGGCCGAAATCGACAGCATGCTCGATTCGATCTCCATCTTCGATGTCGACGTGATGCGCGGAATGTCGTTTGCGGTGGTGCCGGTGAAGACGTCGCAGCCGGAAAAGATGGTTGACGAGCTGAAGGCCGTCTTTGCTTCCGACAAGGAAGGACCATTAAAGGGAAGGGTCAGATTCATTGCAAACACAAGGCTCGGCGCCATCCTCGTCGTGACGTCGCATCCGGGCTACCTGCCTCGCGCCCAGAGCTGGATCAGGCGGCTCGACGCCAAGGCAAACGGCTCTGAACGCCAGCTGCATGTTTACCAGGTGCAGAATCGTCCAGTTGCGGAATTGGCCGGCGTTCTCCAATCGATGTTTTCCAATGAGATGAAGATCGTGCGTCCGACGCGAAGTGTTTCGCCACGCTCCAGGCAGGTCGGTCTGGCCGGGACCTCATCGAAAGCGGCGGGTCCTGGCGGGGTCACGGCAGATCAGGATCCGGCTTTGCAAGGAGGCGGGGCACGCGGTGGCGGTGCAGGCGGTGACCTGCAGGGTCTTGCCCGCGCCCTGAACAGTACCGATCCGGACGCTGCCGCGGGCGATCCGATGGACGCAACGTCCTCATCAAGCGGTCCGGTGGGCGAGCCGCCACTCAAAATCGTCGCCGACGAGACCAAGAACTCTCTTCTGATCATGGCCAACGATCGGGACTATCAGCGGGTGCTGCGGGTGATCCAGGGACTGGATGTGGTCGCAAGCCAGGTTCTGATCGAAGCGGTGATTGCCGAAGTCACGCTGAACGACAAGCTGCAGTATGGCGTGCAATGGCAACTGTCGAAGGGCGGCACGCCGACCGCGTCATTCAGCAATGCAGTCACAGGTGGTGTGGCGGCGGCCTTTCCCGGCTTCAACTACGCCGTCAACGCCGCCAATATTGCCGCGACCTTGAGCGCGCTCAATTCACTGACGCATGTGAACATCATCTCGACGCCTTCGCTGATGGTACTGGACAACAAGACGGCGAGGCTGCAGATCGGCGACCAGGTGCCAATCACGACGCAAACCGCGACCAGCACCGTTACTGCCAGTACGGCGATCGTCAACTCGATCACCATGCAAGATACCGGCGTCATTCTGTCAGTGACCCCCCGAATCAACGAGAGCGGCCGCGTACAGCTCGAGATCGAACAGGAAGTGAGCGCGGTGGTGAAAACTACTTCCTCCGGCATTGACTCCCCGACCATTCAGCAACGGCGCGTCAAGACAACCGTCGTCGTCAACGATGGCGAGGTGCTGGCGCTCGGCGGCATGATCCAGGAGCAAGCCAGCAAGACCAGTAACCAACTGCCGCTGCTCGGCGACATTCCAGGTTTGGGCGCGGCATTTTCCAATCGCAACAACGATGTTCAGAAGACCGAGCTGGTTATCCTGATCACGCCACGTGTCGTTCGCGACGGCACCGAGAGCCGGCTCGTGACCGAGGAATATCGCCGCAAGATGAACGTCTATATGCCGCACGCATCGACCCGCGCGCGGACGCCGATGAATACTGCAGCCCGGATAACCGCACAGTGAACAAGCGCGACAGCATGGCTCTCGCAAGGTTTGGTTTGGTTTGCAGCGTTGCGTTCGCGCTGAGCGGCTGCGTGACAACTGTCTATGCTCCCGATCCGCCGCCATACATGTTGTTGCCGGTTGACGAATCGATGTCGTGCGCCGGAATTGCCTCTTCCTTCCGCTTCTCAGCCAGACGCGCAGCGCGTCTCGAATACTGGCTTTCGGTAGGACCGTTGGCGGGATACGGCAACGAACGATTTCCGCTGGATGCTCCAAAACAGCTCGTTGATGAGCGCAGACGGCTGGACGCGCTGTCCGACTTGCAACGCATGAAAGGCTGTACCGTGATGGAGCCAGGTCCAGCGGTCGTCGAGGAGCGGTCAAGACTTGAAGGCTCAATCATTCGGACGCCTCCACCACCCGTCGTTCTCAATTCCCGCGGCTGAGATGCCAGTCCGCGAACGTCAGGCCCCTTCACTTGCGGCGGCATCCACCGTGCGAAAACAGGGCCGGCGAGGAGCCTGGATTTCGTCGCGTGACGACAATTGCGGCTGGGCTGCTTGATCAACATCGCCGTGTCGCCATTCCCGTATCACGTATGGTCGGCCGGCATCGGCCAAGGATACCAGCGCTTCGCGGATGAAACGAGCACCGTCGGGCGCTGTCACATCAGCGCGGATTGTGATGCTTCCGGCCGCCGGCACTCCGCGCGCGGCTGATGTCGTCTTTTGGTCGAGGTTGAGTAACCGTCGCAACGCAGGCGAGGCGGCTTCCATGTCGGGTTCGGGGCGGCCTGAGCGAACGGTAACGAACCGCGAGGCGGCACGAAAAATGCGCGGCGTGATCCCGTCAATCTGATCGAGCTGCATAATGGTCGTAAAGGTCGCTCCAGGCGGCGCATTTTCCGGTCCCGAGTTGACGTCTTTCTTCGGCTTACGCGGCTCGATGATTTTCCCGGCAATCCGGGCTCCCGCCGACGGATCGCGTGTCAACGCGGTAAAAAAGCGGGTTAGTACGGCGATCGAGGCGGTATTTAAATCGATCTTCCCGGTCTCTTCCTCGACCGTAACGAAAATATGTTCGCCGCCGGGCAACTGGCACCTCAGTGGAAATCTGACGTCTGGTCCGGCAACCCGGTTCAAGACCATCGAAAGGCCGAGGTTAACGGCGCTCTCGGCAGCCGTTTCGGCGGTCGCCGCGGAAGCGTAGTTGGCGGCGACCCGGGTGCGGTATCGCGCCCCGACCATCACCGCCATTCCGAGCAGGGTTATCAGGGCCAGGCTCCAGATCACGGCGACCAACGCAAAGCCGCGACGGTTACCGGCGAAATATGGCAACAGGCGCCGCACGCCGACACGGGCTCGGCAGGAACAGGATGGTGGAACGGTCAGGCGGTCTGTCACGTAGCCAAGCCTTGTGGTGACGGCGCGCTCCGCTGAATTCCGCCCCTGGGGCGGTGTTTATGCGGAAATGGCAAATAAAGCGTCAAACAGCTTGTGTTAACAAAAATCCCCTAGCATTCGCCTGGACCAGCATCGAAATCGCCCGGGCGCGCCTATGTCTTTCGAAATCCAGCAATTTCTCCGTCCGGCTGCCTTAGCCGCGCCAGCGATTCCCGGGCCCAAGGACGCCGGGTTCGCACGGGCCTTTGCTGATGTCCTGACTGCCGAGGACCTCGTCGATGCGGCGGCGGTCGCCCGGGCCCGCCGCGCCGCCGAGGCGGCATCCGAACGTCTCGACTTTGTGTTGGTGAAGCTTGGGCTGATCTCGGAGAGCGACCTGTGCATCGCCTATGCCACCTATTGCAAGCTTCCCGTGGTCGGCGGTTCCGATATTCCGGGTCAGGCCGTGCTGGCGGATCGGTTGAGGCTTCCTTTTCTGAAAGCCAACAGGCTGCTGCCGATTTCATTCGACGGCCGTTGCTTGCTGATTGCAACCGCCGATCCTTTTGTCGACGAGGCGGCGAAGGCGATCAGCTATATGCTGGAGGTCCAAGTCGAGCTTGCCGTGATTGCCCCGGCCGAGATCGAACGGGCGTTGCGCAAGCTCTATCAAGACCCTGGTACTGAATCGCATGCCGATGTCGGCGAGGATACAGCTTCCCCGATTGACGCAGGCAGCGAATACGATATCGAACGGCTGCGCGACATCGCCAACGAAGCGCCCGTCATCCGGCTCGTCAATCAGATCATATCTCGTGCCGTGGAGCGGGGCGCATCCGATGTGCACATTGAGCCGGGCCGCGATGCGGTCGCGATCCGGTATCGCATTGATGGTTTTCTCCAGCAGGATCGGATTGTGCCTGCGTCCCTGCGCGCGGCGCTGACGACGCGCGTCAAGATCATGGCCAAGCTCGATATTGCCGAGCGGCGGCTGCCGCACGATGGGCGGATCAAGACCGCGGTTCGAGGGGTCGAAATCGACATTCGCGTTTCGACGCTGCCGACTGTCTTTGGTGAGAGCATTGTGATGCGAATTCTCGACCGTACCCGCGTCGAGCTTGATTTCACCAAGCTTGGCCTTGATGCCGAGACGCAGGAAAAATTGCATCGGCTGATGGCGCTTCCGAATGGAATTGTCCTGGTGACGGGGCCGACCGGCAGCGGCAAGACGACAACGCTTTACACCGCTTTGAAAAATCTCAATCGGCCCGAACTGAAGTTGTTCACGGTGGAAGACCCGATTGAGTACCAGCTCTCGGGGATCAACCAGATCCAGGTGCAGCCGCAGATCGGTCTGGATTTTCCGAAAGCGCTTCGCTCGATTTTGCGCCAAGACCCAGACATTGTGATGATCGGTGAAATTCGAGATCTCGAGACGGCGCGGATTGCGATCCAGGCTGCGCTGACCGGGCATCTGGTGTTCTCCACGCTGCATACCAACGGCGCGATTGCGGCGATTACCCGTTTGATCGATATCGGGCTCGAACGGTATCTTCTCGCCTCGACGGTCTCGGGGGTGATGGCGCAGCGCCTGGTCCGAAAGCTGTGTCCAGCCTGTTCGCGGCCTCACACCGAAAGCGAACGCCTGCATGGCAGCCTCAAGCTTGCGGCGTCGAGTGCGGCGGTCGATCTGTCGAACAGCCGGGAGCAGGTTGGCTGTGAAGCCTGCAACGGTACCGGCTATCGCGGGCGAACCACGATATGCGAGCTTCTGATCGTGGATGACGGTATCCGAGAGGCGATCGGCAGACGCAGCCAGGATCAGCGCCTGATCGAGCAACTGGCGCGAACGAGCGGATTTCGCACGCTCTATGAAGATGGCCTGTTCAAGGTGGGCGCAGGTGAGACGACCTTGGAAGAGGTCCTGCGCGTTACACGTGCATCCTAAAAGGGTATCGGGTCGTGGCAACGTTCCAGTACAAGGCTTATACGGCACAAGGGGTCATTACGGCGGGCACGATCGTGGCCGATGGTGCCGATGCGGCGATCGATGCCCTGTATGGATCGGGTCTCACGCCGTTCGAAACCTATGGGATATCCGATGCGCAGGCCGATCGCCGAGATCATGGCCAGGCCGCGTCGCGTCAATCAGAAGTTTCGATCTGGCAACGCGAGTTTTTCGAATCCCATCGTTTCAGCCTGAAGGAACTGACGGCCTTCACCGTCGAGCTGGCGACGCTGACCACTTCCGGTTTGCCGCTGGATACCGCGTTCCGGATCATTGCCGGACCGGGGGCTGCGCCGAAGACGGCCCGGCTGGCCAATGAGCTTCTCAAGGATGTTCTCGCCGGCGCACAGCTGTCGGAGGCGATGGGGCGACGTGGTGAAATCTTTCCGCCGGACTATCGCGCGATCTTAAGCGCCGGCGAGGCCGGCGGGGTTACCGGTCAGGTTCTCAAGCAGATCGCGGACCTTCTCGTCCGCCGGCTTGAAATACGCGGCAAGATTACCTCTGCGCTCCTCTATCCGATCATTCTGGTTCTGATGTCGCTGGTCTCGGTGACCGTTATCGTATTTGTGCTCATTCCCAGCATCTCGCCGATCTTCATCGACGCAGGGCTTCCACTTCCCGGTATCTTGAGCGTTTTTGCCGATATCCAGGACAACTGGGTCAGCGTCAGTCTGGGGACTGGGGTAGCCGCGGTTGCATGCGCGTTAATCTGGCGCAAGGTCAGACAGAATGACGGGCTGATGCTCGCGGTCGACCGGCTGAAGAGCGCTCTGCCGATCATCGGCAAACTCATTCTGGCGCGAGAAGCCGGCGGCTTCACCCGGGCTCTTGGAACGTTGCTTGGTGCGAGAGTTCCGTTGATGTCTGCCATGCAAACGGCGCGTGCGCTTGTGATCAACCGGCATCTCAATGCGCTTTATCAGCATGCGATCGGCCGCGTTCCTGAAGGTACCGCTCTGCATCGGGCCTTTGACGGAACGGGGCTGCTGCCTGCGGCGTCACTTCGGCTGATCGCCGTCGGCGAGGAATCCGGCCAACTTGCCAGCATGCTGATGCAGGTAGCAACCGTGATCGAAGCCGACCTGCAGCGCCATATCGAACGGATGGTCAGCTTGCTGACGCCTATGCTGACACTCGTCGTCGGAGGCAGCATCGGCGGATTGATCATGCATGTGATGAGCGCGGTTCTTTCCATCAACAATCTTGCATTCCAATGAGGCGCGGCAACAACCCATCGGCCGGTTTTACCCTGGTCGAGCTGCTCGTGGTCATGGGGATCATGGCGGTAGTGCTGGTTGTCGTGCTCAATGCGCGGCCAAAGGCGGCAGCGACCAGGGTTGCGGTCACCGCACGGGCGGTCGGCGCGACGTTGCAACTGGCCCGTGCGCAGGCAATGCAGAGCAATACCGAAACGCTATTTCGCATCGATACTGACAGACTTCGATTTGGCCTCCCGCGCTCGATGCATTCGCTGCCCAGGGGAATGACGGTCGCGATGACCGTTGCCGAGACGGAACGCGTCGGCGACGCTGGCGGAATTCGCTTCTTTCCCGACGGTCAGTCTTCGGGTGGTGAGATCTCGCTCACGCTCGAAGGGCGATCAGAGCGCATCGCGGTGAACTGGCTGACCGGTAAAGCGCAGTTGAACCGATGAACTCTGTCTCGCTAACGCCTATCCATGGAATCGCCGCCAGACGAGGCAGCGAGCGGGGATTTGCGCTGCTCGAGATTCTGGTCGCTTTCCTGATCCTGGCGCTGGGTCTTGGGGCAATACTGGTGGGAGTTTCGGTGGCTATGCGTTCCGATGTTCGGACGCAGACCAGCCGCAGCATGCTTCGTGTGGCCCAGTCGCGCCTGGAAGCCGCAGGCGTGACCGAAGTGCTGGCCTCTGGGCATCGGGAAGGCCGTGTTGGTAGTACTTACAGTTGGCAGCAAAAAGTTACTGCGATTCGACCGAGTGCGGGATTGCCCAAGCCCGATGGCGCTAAAGCTGCGCCAGCCTCGGCCAATGGCGTGACGGCCTTCTGGGTCGAGGTTGCGGTTCGCGGCAGCGACGGCACGGTCGCGAAACTCGCCGGTCTTAAACTGGCGCCGGCGGCCAAGCCGTGATCGTGATGAGGCAAAACAGGCGATGGAAGCTTGCGGCGCGCCGGCGCCGCGCCGAGCGGGGTCTGACGCTGATCGAGCTGTTGCTGGCGCTCGCCATCCTGGCAGTGCTGACGGGCTTTCTTGCAGGCGGACTATCGATTGGACGGCGAGCTTTCGGCGCCGATCGGTCCAGCGAGATGCGCGGCGAAACCGATGCGGCGATCGAAGCTATCGCTTCCCTGATTGCGTCGGCCTTGCCGGTATCTGCAACCCCAAAATCCGGGATTGAATTCGACGGGCGTCAAATGTCCCTCACGTTCGTCGGATTGAGCGAAGGCCGCGCGCTCCGGGGCGGGCCGCATTTGATCGTCTTGCGCCGAACTGGCGGGGACTTTGTCGTCGATGTGGTCCGCTCGGCTCCGGACGCGGCCGGCGCTGCAGCGGTCCCACCTCCGACGCGGGTCGTTGCGCTTAGCGGGGTGCGCGATATTCGCTTCAGCTATTTCGGCAGGATGAACCCTTCGGGGGCGCCGGGCTGGCAGGCACAATGGTTCCGTGCCGAACGCTTGCCGGAGCTGGTGTCCATCCAGATTGATTTCGACGATCCGCTGCGTAACGAACCCGCTCGGATCATCGCACTGCGCCAAGGCTAGCGGATCGGGCTCACCAACAGGCTGAGCGTTACCCTTCGTAAAGAATTAGTAAATAGGCTCCCGTGAACTGATCGAATTGACCCAGAGACCTTCGCGACTATGGCCAATGTATCAGCAGCAGGTTCCGTCGCATCGCAGCTCATGGTTGCGCGATGGCAGAGTTTTGCCCGGTGGTGGCTGGCGGGACTGCAGGAAATCGTTCCGCAAGCGTGGCGGACCTGGGCTGATAGCGAAGCGCCGCCTCAAGTGCGGGTCCGGCGCGTCGGGGAGACCATCATTTGCCGGTTGACGTCAGCCGCAGGCGCGCTCGACGCCCGGCTGCCGGCCGCCGGCTTCGATTCGGGCGCGCTCGCGATCTGGCTCGAACAACAGGGCTTGACGCGGGAGGGGGTGATCGTTGGTCCGGTGATTGCCCGCGATCAGTTTTTTGTGCGCGAGCTCAGCGTGCCAACGGCAGCACTTGGCGTGCTGCCAAAAATTCTCGACCAAGAGGTGTTGCGGCGGACACCTTTCCAACTTTCGGAGATCTGGCACGCGGCAGCCGCCGTGGCTGGCGGCAGCAACGACGTTGTGACGATGTGCCACTGGATCATTCGGAAAGATCGCGCTGAAGTGGTGCTGGCAGAGCTTGGCCTCATGGCCGGCGAGGTCGATTTTCTGGCAGTGGGCGATAGCGGTGGCGACGTCGTCCCGGTCATCAGCTTTCGCGGCTCTGGCGAAGAAGATCCGCCGTGGTCGGGCCGCGCCGTGCGGCTTCTGGCGGGGGCGACGCTCCTTGCGTGCGTCTGCGGCGCCGCTGTTTTCGAATGGCGACAGGCCAGCGTTGCCGCAGCGATCGAGAGCGAGCTCGCCGAAGCACGCCGGGGCGCGCAAAGCGGCCGCGATGGCATAGACCCTGTGGGGCGGCTACTTGCAATGAGGGCCGATGTCAGCGTGCTCGAAGTCTGGGCCGAGCTGTCACGTATTCTTCCCGATCACACTTTCCTGACGGAATCCCGCATCGCCGACAGCAAGGTGACAATGACGGGATTTTCGTCCGACGCCGCGCGGCTGGTCCGGATCATCGACCAGTCGCCGTTGTTTTCCGGCGCGGCGCTAACGGCGGCGATTACGCCCGACGCAACCGAACACAAAGATCGTTTTAGCATCAGTTTCAGGGTGAGGGGCGGTCGGCCAAGTGCGAGCAGCAGGAGTGGCTCTCAATGATTGCGGCGATACCGAAAAGGATTCCGCGGGGGACGTCGTTCCTGGCCTTCAACATCTTGGTCATGCTGTTCATCGTGATGTTCCTGCTGACGCCGGTGCTTGGCCACTTTGCGAGCCGCAGTGAGGAGATATCGGAAAGTGCGGCACAGCTGGCGCATTTTCGCAAACTGGCGCGGAGCGCCAGCATACCAGCCAACAGGTCATCCTCAGCCGCGGATCCGTTTCTGCCAGGCACCGAGGAGCGTGTCGTCAGCGCCGATCTGCAGGCCGGCCTGAAGGGGATCGCCGCCAATGCCGGCGTGACCCTGCTTGGCATCCGCGGCCAGCAGGGCAGCCGCTATCAGCAGTTGCGAATGGTCGCGGCCAGTTTGGAGTTGGAGGGGTCGCTGGCGGCGGTACGCGACATGATCGCCGCCATTGACCACCAGACGCCGTTCTTGTTCGTCACCTCGGCCTCGTTTCGCAGCATCAGCGAGGGCGAAGACGGCCCAATCCGCGTGGAGCTGAAAGTGCAGGGCGCGATGCGCGATGGTCGACCATCGGGCGCCACAGAGATCGGCACCCAATGACCGGGCGCCGACTGATGTCTGTGGCTGACGCCCGCGCGGCCACCCTGCCGGCGGCGTCTCGACGGCCGCTGGCAAAGACAGCAGCCGCGCCGTTGCATTGGGCGGCGTCGGGGATTGCCGCATTGCTGGGTCGGTCCGAATTGCCCGGTCTCGGCGAAGTAGCTGCGCTACGCCCCGCGACAAGGGTCCTCATTGCGGGCTTTTCAGGCGGGATCATCCTGGTTTTTTTAGTCACCGTAGCGGCCGTGGTGTCGGTTGAGATGTCCGCCGTCAGCCTTCCCGAATGGCTCGGCGCGCCATCGTCGGCCGCCCGGGGCGCCGCGGCCCGGCCACCGGCCGGTCTTGAGAATATCGTGCAGCGTCCCCTGTTCTCGCGAAGCCGCCAGGGCGTGACTCCATCGCCAGCCCCGGTGCTGGCCGCCGCGCCCACGGCAGTCACGCTGGACCAGGATATCACCTTGAAGGGGGTCTTCATGAACGGTGCCCTGGCCAAGGCCTTCGTCTTGTCATCGCAAAATCAGCTTGGAGTGTGGGTTCAGGCCGGCGAGGAGATCTCCGGCTGGAAGGTCCTGGCTATTCAACCGGGCTATCTCCTGCTTGAGGGGCAGGGTGAAAAGCGGGCGGTGCAACTCCATGCTGGAAGCACCAAATGATCGTCGCCCTGCGCAAGACGTCCGGACGAACCGGCCGCTTCCTTGGGCGGGCGCTTGCCTGGCGCGCCTCTGACCGGGCCCATGCCGTGGTCGCGTGGGGACTGGTCGCCGGCGCCGTCTGGCTCGCCGCGGGCTTACCGGACGACCCGGTCTGGCCGGAAGCGGCCCTCGCGGGGCTATACCTCGTGGCTCTTTTGGCCGCGATCTGCGCGATCGATGCGCGCTACGGCATCATTCCGGATGGCCTGGTTGCCGCACTCGGGGCTGGGGGGCTTCTCCAGACCTTGCTTGCCGGGCAGGCGGGGCTGGTGGAGCGGGGATTGGAAGCTTTGACTGTTCTTGCGGCGGGGACGCTTCTGCGCGCCTCCTACCGTCGCCTAAGGGGTTTTGACGGGCTTGGGTTCGGGGATGTCAAGTTCGTGACCGCAGCGGCGCTCTGGGTCGGCCTTCAGGGGATGCCGACGTTGCTTTTGGTGGCGGTCTTCTCGGCCGCGGTCAGCCTGGTGATCCTGCGGGCCGAGGGCCACGAACTGGATGGCCGGCAGGCCATTTCGTTTGGACCCCACCTGGCTGTTGGACTTTGGCTTGCTTGGGTAGCGGGGCCGCTGCTGAATGGTGTCTAAGGCCGTCTATCCGAGCCTGGGCAAAATGGCTTCGCTCTGCCAGAATTTCGCCGAAGCGCGTTGCATGGTTCGGGACTAGTGATCCTGGGCATGTCGTCGCATCACATAGCTGTCCCGTGAACATAAAATGGGTCAAGCCGTCGGATGACGCCGATAAATTCAAAGATGTTGGAAAGCCGATTACTTCGAAATACGAGCCGCTAGGATCATTGCCTGCGATCTATCCGACCGGTGCCCCGATGACCGTGATGGATCTGGAAAATGTTGATCCTGCCAGATCTACAGTTATCGACCCGATGGGAGTTGTCCAAGCAAAGCTCATAGTTGGCTGCGCATAGAGGAACGGGGGAGGAGCAAACGGAAATGCAAGCGGTGTCGTAGGATCGATAATTAGCGTTCCAGTGAACGTATCTCCCGCTGCGACAGATGAAAGGAGTGGATCTGCGACCGCCGAACATGTTTCATAGAGAAAAGTAGAAAAAATAAGTGCGAATATTGCTTTCCGCATCACCCCCCAAAGCCCCATCCCACCTTCCCGCGCCGGTTGAGTTAATCGGGACGCGATCTTAAGGTGCGTCGCACAATCGATTTCGCTTTGAAATAATGGGAATCATATCAGACTGGTACCATCGATCATGACGTGGGGACGAGCATGAGCGTGGGTGAGATTGTGCTATACACGGCTCTGTTGATCTGGGGGCCGCCGCTTATTGTTGTCGGCTTTCTGATGCGTCCCTCGCGGCGGCGCGCAGATTAAAACAGGTGCATTCCGATCCAGGCAAAGAGCCACAGCCAGCCAAGCATCGCAAGCGCAACGGCGATAACATAATTTATCTTTAGCCAGAGTTGGCGCAACCGCGGCGATATTCTCATTGCTAGACTTCGAAAAGATCTCGTTTTTCGGAGCTGGAGAGCGCGCGGAGATCTCCCAAGCTTCCTCGCGTCGCGTCACAATGCCGACACCTGATCAAGGTGTGGGATGGTGCGTCTTCTCGACAGTCAAAGACAATTCCCAGTCCGTCGCACATTTTGCAAACGATCTGAAATTGAGACGCCTGGTTTGAGCGCTGTGCTTGCATATCAGGCGGTCTTCAAAACAAAGCCGCCAGGCGGAATATGTTCGCCTGACGGCTTCGCTAGTGTGGGCCCGGACGACGGGGGAATTGTCCGGTACGTTGATCGTAGATAATTTTACCGGAGCCGCCACTAAACTCGCTTGTTAAGCTGAATGTCGAGCGCGCGGGTTAATTCTGGAACCGAAACAAAAGACCGCCCGAAGGCGGTCTCTGGCAACCTTTCGATTTCTAAGTCAGGCTGCGATCGTTGAACTCTTGCGACGACGGTATGTCATCGCACCGATCCCGACAAAACCCAGGATCATCATGCCCAAGTAGAGGTCTCTGGAACAGCAGCGACCACGGGAAAGCTGGCGGTCCAATGTCCGGCATTAGGAAAGCCCGAAAGGCTTGCCCGTGATTAAGCGCGTTGAATTGGTCTTTCACGCTGCCTGAAACAGGGTTGTCGACCAAAATGGAAAGGAAGGTAGAGAAATTTGGATCGCTGCTGTCGGAAGCGATTACTGCGAATCCTTGATTGTCGTCACTGTAAACAAACGCACCGGTCACAGGATTGACGAAAGCAGCGAAATCAAATCCGGTGCTGCTGACCGCAGCAGTGTCGAACGACAATCCGGGATAGAAAAGTTGAATATTCGAGACGTCAAAAAAGGATATCTTCCCCGCGAGCACGTCGCTTAATGGGACTTGGAAGGTAGCTGACGATGGCGCGTCAACATGCGTACCGAACCCTTCGCGTGTGGTCGTCCAGCTGTAAGTGACCAGTGGAACAGCTTGTGCCTGAGCAGAAACGATCGTTGCAGCAACGAAGGCGGCTGCGGCGAGTGCGGATTTAATTGTTATAAATCTTCCCATTGTTATTGTTATCTTGGGATTTAAGCATCGATTTTAGTCGAGTTCAATCTGTAAAATCTAGTGCCCGGAGCTACAGTTTGAATTGTCACAATGAAACTCGCCGCAAGCTCGTGGATGAGCTCGACTTTTTGTCAGCTATTCCAGATGGTTCTAAGCGCAACGCCGATCGCAGCTGGCTTATTCCACTGAAGACCTTGGTCAAACCAACTCGCAGCGTGATTGGCTCCCGACGGAGCGCGCGCCTCTCGCGCTCGCCTTCTCAATTGCGAGACAATTGATAGCGTCGTTGTAGATCTCGCTGGATCCGGTCGATCTGTTCCTGCGAAACATGACGGCGGCGCGCATGGCGCTTGAGCTTTGGAAAGACGGCAACCCAGCCGGCGTCACGGTCTGGAACGATTGCAAGCGAGATCCCGATTGAGCACCCTTCAAGGGCCAGCATTCGCTCTCGAAACAAAAAGGCCAAGTCAGCACTTGAGATCTTGATTTTCGGCATCGTCTTTAGGCGAATAGTTTTGCGCCAGCTTGGGTGAACGTTACGAACGTTCCAGATTCGTGAAGTTTAAGCCAGCCGTTCTCGATCGCGCGTTTGAGGCCGGCGCCGTATTCGGCCGGCGTGCCTTTGTCGCGAAACAGGAACGGCCCGTTGATCTTCTCAATGTGGATGCGGCCCTGCACCGGCTCTACCTGGTTGGCGATCTCGAGGAGATGGCGCGCCGCCCTGTCAGGATCAGAATAGGGTCGATCTCCAGTATTATTCATGCCGTCACCCGATGCTGTGGTTCTTTGCGTGCAAGGCGCCCCGATCGCCTGTCAGCTTTTCCACATATTCGTCAATGGCGTCGATCAATTCGCGGCCGGGAAGGATAACCTTCCGGCCGAAGACGAGATATTTCCGCAGGGCGCCCAGGTGTTCCAGATCCGCCGCTACGGCTGCGGCGCGGGATTCTTCCCGCCACCGGCTCTGCTTTTCCCGCCATCACGCGTCAATGTTCGCCGCGGCGCCGCGCAAATCATCAATCCTTGGGTATCTGAACGCGGCGAGCGTACCGGGTGTCGCGAACGTGGACGGCCGTACGCCTCCGGCGGCGGCCGCCTTGCGAAGTGGCTTGGGGATTAAGAACCAGTTTCTATGGACAGTGATAGGCGCAGCGCCCAAGGACGGCCCGACGCATCGCCAAATAAAAAGACCGCCCTTGGGCGGTCTCTGGTGCGCTAAATCAAGCTGGTGATCAGGCTACGCGAAGTGCGGCGCTTTGATTGCGACGGCGATACGTCATGAAACCGACGCCAGCAAAGCCCAGGATCATCATGGCCCAAGTCGAGGGCTCTGGTACTCCACCTATCGTCGTTTGGGACAGCAGGTCTACTTGCCCGGCAATAATGTCATTGGCGCAAGTCATACCCCAGGAAAGGGCGAAATCGTTGCCCAAAGCCCCTCCATCGTAGATGTCGAACGTGATCTTACCCGCCGTAACCGACCAGCTGTCGGAGATATTTAGATACTTTGCGGCGTTACTGTCCGGATTAAATTGGACAGCCTGACCCTGACGGAAATACCAGCCGGAACTCGGATCAATGGGATAGGTGACCGTTTGTCCGTTAACGTTGGAGGCTACAATGGTCCCCTTCCCAGGCGTCAGTACGCCAAGCGCTCCTCCGCCGGTTTCATACAAACCACCGGTTCCGGAGTTGGCTGTCAGCCCCATCGTGGCGGCAAGTTGCCAATCCCCCGGCTTGTACACGTCGGTCCCGTAGTTCGGACCGGTGCCGGTAGGATGCCACGCATTTATTCCCGGGGTTATGAAGAGCGCGCCGTATCCCGTGCCGTCTGTTCCAGCATTTAATGCATAGGCCGTATTAATTACGACCTCGAGGGTATTCCCGCCATTTACGCGCTGTATCTCTGCATTTGTAATCGTGAAGACACCGCCGCCGATGCTATTTCCGTTGGCAGGATTGTAGGTGTTCGTCCCACCCCAATAGTCGTTGGCCAAGACAAACGGCGTCGCAAATGCAGGCAACGGAGCGAACGAAAGAGCTATGAC
Source organism: Bradyrhizobium ottawaense (assembly GCF_900099825.1). Lineage (NCBI taxonomy): Bacteria > Pseudomonadati > Pseudomonadota > Alphaproteobacteria > Hyphomicrobiales > Nitrobacteraceae > Bradyrhizobium > Bradyrhizobium ottawaense. The sequence goes on from NZ_LT629693.1 coordinate 6,159,431, forward strand.
TGCAAGGAACGGGACCCGATACCGCATAACCAAAGACTCCGTAACAAGAATATATTAATTTGGAAAACCAATATTATTTTTTATGAATATCCCGAACTTTGGCGTTGGTCAATGGCGTTTCAATGCGCGCTATTTAATTACGGCGATTATTGAACACATTACCGCTCAGGCCCATTGCTCGGCCCGCTACCAAATAGCCGCCACAGATGCGGAATCTCACGTGATTTCGTTAACACGCCGCATCACGTCGCTCAACGCGACGCCTGGCAAATTATCAATCCGACGGTGGTTCGTTGGCGGAGATTTTCGCGGGCCGCAGGGCGACTAGGTGGCTGCGCTTGTATGGGCGGCCACTGAGCCGGGAGCAGTCCTTGCAGCGCATATATCGCTCGAGCTCGTGAATCGGCGTGGTCTTCAGCCGGCGAATGATGTCTAGCGCGACGCTTTGCTGCGTGTTGCAGCCTAGGCATTTCACCTCGAGGTAGAGGTAGCCGGCGTTAAGGGCGTCACCGAGAGGCGGGGAGGGCTGTGCGGGGCCCTGGAAGCCAAGCATGCGCTTGTTCCAAGCCTGGCAGGCGAGCCGGTCAGCGTCCTTGCGCGTCCTAGCGGCCAGCTCCGCACCGTGGCGGACGGACGCGCCGTAAATGCTTTCCCGGGATTTGGTGCCCATGACTGGAGAATGCGCCCTACGCTCCGTTATCGGCAAGCCGCTACAGCTCACGACGGCGCTCCGCTGGCATCACAGGGCTACGCGACGGGCACGGCCTAAACCCCGAACGAATGCCGCAATTGGGTCGCCAACTGCCCGACCGCGCTGGCGTACTTGCCTGCCGTGTAATGCTGGTCGGCAAAATAAAGGCCGGCAACAATGACCGCGGCGATCAAAAGTCCCTTCATCCGAAGAACCTCCTAAATGTTGCCCGTCATGCCGCCATGGACTTGCACAAATTCCTCGGCCTGACGGCCGTTATGATCTGCGCAATCGCGGTTTGTCCCCAGACCTAGTCGGCTTACTTGGCTAGGAAGTGCGCCAGATGTCGAATGCGTGGGCGAGGAAAATGCCGATGCTGAAGAGGGCTGCCGAGGCCGCAACGATCTCGATCATGGCCGTGCTCTCTGGCTCGAGATGCCGGGCAGAGCGGCTTGGAGAAATTGGCCGTAGATAGCGTTCAGGATGTTCAACATGATCGCACCCGTTGTCTAACCCCGACGATGATCAAAGCATCGGTGTGTTTCAACCCGGTTTCGTTGGGCCGGGAAAACGGCTTCATCCGGCATAATCTGCAGCAGCCAGGGTCTGTGCCGGGTTAGTCCTATCGGACGATCAGGCAGCCTTAGTCTCGGCCTGCTCAACAATCTCGACCTCGAAATATCCCATCGCTCGAAGCTCCTCGGCTTTTTTGACCGCGGCTTCCCGGCTCTCCCGTCGCAGTGTGATGCCGCCCGCAGTATCCCGGGCATGGATGAAATACGCCATTTGCCACCCCCCGAAAGATGCGAAAAGTAGGCGCCACTTCCGGTTCTGACAATAGGAACTGGGGGGCTAGGTTGGGGCCGGCGGGCGCTTGCCTCTGCTCGGCCTGTACCGCGCCGTTGACTCGCCCATCGGATTAGACCGACGGCGTGGCTATCCCCTCGGGCCAGGCGCTAAACGCACTAAAGCCAGCACAGCGCGGCGCGGGGCTAATGTTGAGCCGCGGAGTGGCTGGTTCGCCCTTACGTAAAGAACAGTGCCAATAGGCCCGTCGCCAGCAGGGCGACGCCCGCGACCGTCACGGCAAGAAATCCGTATGAGGCAAATTCGTCGCGCACAATGTCACCTGTGACCGCAGAGGCCGGTCATCATGGGCCACCGGCCCCATGAGAAGGTAGCCTGATCCCGTATCCGGATCGCTTCGACCTAGCGGCAAAATGGCTTCAGGACTGTTTCGTTCGAACTGCGCAGGCGCGCGTTGCCTTGCCTGTTCCGTATCGAGGTCCAAATGAGCCGGCGCTCCGCGAGCGTACGTGCCGGCGGGTCGCGAGGCGACTAAATCAACGGTTGGAAGTGGTTAGTTGAATAGTTGAGACTGATTTTCCGGGCCGCCTGGAGTGATCGCCTTTTGGGCTCGAACCTAGGCAACGGTCCAGGGGTTACCTGAGCGAACACGAAAGCTGATTGCGACATCGGTTGCTGCCTGTTTTTGAGGACAGCGACCGTCGCTTTGTCGACTCGAGTCAAGGGTGACGGGACGCTTGTATCGAAGACTACTCGCTCGGGTAGCTTCTCAATGGAGCTTATTCTGATCGCAAATTTGCTGGGCTCCGCTCGAACCGCCAAAAATTGCTGCTCAGGCATAAGCCAATTCAAGGCGAATAGCATTGCGAGCAAGCCACTGCTGACAAATCCAAAATATTTAAGAATGGGCATTTTAGCCGCCCGCTATCTTTGCGTCCGTTCGTACGGATCAGCAGGCAAGTCGGAGAACTGACTCCCGGCGATAACCGAACCGCTATAAGCGCAGATGGCGAGAACGATGAAGCGAAGGATGATAGACACTGGCCGCCTCTTTCTTATTTTGAGAGAGGCTACGAGGAATGTCTTTCGGGCGACTTAGGAAAACTGGTGTTCAAGGGATTGAACAAATTGGTTAAATGTCTCGTACCCGAGTGAGGGCGATTATGGTCTCTGCTGTTTCCGCTCATTTGTCGGAAAAACCCTACCTTGATCGCCTTGCGGGCGTCAGGCCGCATGGATGATGCTCCCCCGTTGAACTGACAGGAGCTCCGGATGGGTTTGGGAGTACGTTTCTATCTCTTCGTGGAGGATGATCCTTTCGATCGGCTCCAGGCTCGCGGCTGGCCGATGGGTGAGGCCTATTTGTGGAACTATTTATCCCTTGGGGATCGGGACGAGAGTAACACACTGCTGATCGCGCGTTAGGGCCGCGGCCGCGCCGGTTCATGTTGGCGAGGAGGATCGTCGGGACGAGAAGGCGGCGCCGGCGGGCGAGCCGGAGTGGGGATGCGAGGCGGTTCTCGTGCTGGCATTGCAAAAACTCCCTCATGGGGAAATCGCGTTAGCCGTCCCAGACCGTGTCTTGCCCTGCGATCGTAAGCGCCGGCCGGTCGTCCTGCATTTCGACTAGGCCGAGATCAATCAGTTTCGGGACATGTGCTTGATTCAGCATCTGCCATCGCTTGCCCGCGATGTCCTTCATCGTCCATCGCAGATCGATGGCGTCGAGACCAAACTTCGCGAGCGGATCTTCGTCGTTTTGCATAGCTGAAATTACTCGTTCGTCTTTAGCGCGACCACGTCGAGCGCGACCAGATACACCATCACGATATCGTCGGACGCTTCCACCTCTTGAGACGCCTCCAGATACTTTGCTCTCTCACTCTCGTTAGCGATCCTGGCCTTCAATTTTGCCCCGATCCTGCAGACGGGTTCGCCGTTTGACGTGAGGGCGTTTAGGTCGGACCGAAACCACTCCTCTTGGCAGAGTTCGGACGCTTCCCGCAGTTGCCGGGCCTCGAATGAAACCGTTGGCGTTCCGTCAACCTCGATCGTGAAAATTAGTCCCAAGGACGGCGGCATTCATTTCCCCTTCGCCTTCAGCCCAGCTTCACGCGCCAGCCGTTCTGCCCTGAGGCGCTTGTGGTTTTCCTCGAACTCCGGGACGGCTTGGCTTTCCGATATTTTCTGCTTTGAGGTGTTCGGATCAAGAGCCCTTCGTTTGGCCTCGTCCGCGACATGCTCTTCAGCTGACCGTTTTTCCGTGCTCATTGCTTGCCCTTCAGCCCGCTTCCTGGGCGCACGCCGTCAGTCGATGGCAGGCCCAACGTGTCTCTTAAGTGGGACACGGACCCTTTACCGAGATCCGGTAGACTTAATAGTGTTCCGTCGGAGGCTTCGCGGATTTCACCGACGGTTTTCCAGCCCGCGACGGATATCGCGTTCCGAATCCGGGTAGAAAATCGGACCTTGTCGAGTGGCGTATCATCCGGCAATTCGGGAGCCGGGTAGAGCATTGGTCCCTCTAATGCCTCCCGCGCCAAACGTTCTGCCCGCAACCGTTCGCGGTTCTTAGAAAAAGCTTCCTCCGCACTCTCGTGCTCGGTCATTGCCGCTTTCGCATCTCCTTCGCGAAATGCTTTTCGCGCTTCGCGCTCGGCTTTGCTGACCGGTTTCGGCTGTTCGAAGTTGCCCGGATCCTTCGTCATCTTTTCACCGTTTGCGGCAAAGCCGACCACTTAGTCGCCGACTTCAGTCAGTTTCGCTTCCTTTTGTTGGCCATGCAACTTTTTACTCGCCGCCTTCTTAGATTTCTTTTTCGCGGCAGCAATGAGCCGATCAGGTTTCCGTTCAACCTCAGCAATCACCTTTTCCATAATTGTGCCGCGAGCCTTTTTGCTCAATGCGTAACCGCTTATTATTATCTTCAGCTTGTCCTTGCCGGCATGATACTCGTGTTCGATCTTCGGCCTTTCGACATTCTTTCTCCTCCCAAGGAGTCACGAGTGTTTCGGTGTTTGCCAATCTTTTATGCTAGCCAAGTTTCGGTCCGTCGTTCGTAACATCCGAAATCATGCTCCTGTAGCAATCTTGAATAGCGATCCCACCACGACCCAGGCTATCGAAGCCCAAATTGATGCAAGGGTGACGAGTATGAGAAGTGCTTCGCCCGCGGGTCTTGCCCGCCACCTTACCACAAGCCATTCTTTTTGTTGTGCGCACTGCGCTGGCGGTGCTTTCAGGGTTCATCCCGGTTGCCTCAGACGCTAACAGCGCCATTACCGCCTTCTATCTTGGAGCCGGAGCTCCTGTATTTATCGACAAGGCCAAGTCCGGCCTTCGGTCTCACAACACCAAATCGGTCTAAAGAAACGGCCCCAGCGCGGGGGCGAGCTGAGGCCGTCAGGGGTCGTGATTGTGTCGATGTCCGTTTCGACAGCCCGTCAACGCCGATCATTGCCACTTGTTCCCGATTTTTTTTCGCCATCTGTTACTTTTTGAACAGACGGGCAAAGCGCTGGAAAATAGCCTCCGACCATTGCCAATCTAGGATGATACTTCGCCTACTGAATTGCCCGGCCTTGTGCCGGGCCTTTTCGTTAGCGGCCTACTTTGCTTTCGCGAGTGGCCTTGGGCCAGTATCGTCACGACTTCCCTACGGTCAGACGAACCTGAGCTGGCCAAACTTCGCCCCACCGCAGAGGTGGGGCTTTCCTTTGCTCGGAACCATTTCGGTCCATGAGAGTCCATTCCACGCTTCCGGCAAATGCCCCCCAATGCTTGAGCCGGGAGTAGACCTCCCACTAGGTTGGCGGCTCCGGCGCTTCCTATCCCCGCGCCGGGGCCGTTTGCCGCGCTAGCCGGGCGGGAAGTTTGGCCGGATCTCAGCGCCGCGGTGACCGCAGACTTTGCAAATAAACTGCTGCTCAATGTCGGACAGCCGGATTTCGTCCGGCCACTGTTCGGCGCTCATAGTGACGTTATGTCCGCATTTGTGATTGGAACAGAATACGACTACTCCCGTGACGCCTGAACTCCGCATCTCGCCGACCGTGATCTTTTGCGCACGCTGCATTTTGGCTATTCGTCGATCGCTCTGAGCTTTTGTTCGAGTTCTTTGATCAGTTCGGCAATGCGTCGGGCAGTTTCCGGGTCGACCAATGCTGCTCGGGCTAGTTGCCGATATTTCATAATTTTCATTTCGAGTTGTAGACGCTCGTTTTTCGACGGCACGGAGCATTCCCATCGCTTTTCAATTCAAGAGCGGGAAAGCGAGTTTGTTTCAAGGGGTTGATAAATTCACCATGACCCGTCCTTGGCGCGGAGCATCGCCGGTGAAGCCGGGTTCTTCACCTTGACCCAGTCCGGCGACCGGCCGGCGCGATAAGGCCGGTCCCGTCGCTTCGAGACGATACCCTCAAGGCCCATGCTGCGCGCGGCCTTGAACAGGTCCGCCCGATCTCGCCCTGTTCGAACGGCGCGAACTGCACGCCGCCGACGCGTCGCGCCAGCAGGCGGGAAAGCTGGTTTTTCCGAAGGTGAACGGCAATTCCCTGAGGTCGTCGCCGTCGATCGAGAGCAGGTCGAAGGCGTATCCCTGATGCATTCCAACACGCACAATGCGGCGGAGCCGTCCGGTAGTTTGACTTGCGAGGGTGGCGCCTGCGGTTCGGCGACATACCCTGTCGAATGGAACCTGATTGCGATTACGCGTGTTCCCTCCCCGGAAATTCGGAGGAACACGATTGGATCGGAACGCGCTTCTATTGATTGTGGATATAGCTATCCCGGTAATTATTTTGATCTGGCTGTTTTTCGGGTAGTGGCTCAGTGCGCTTCCCTGCGGGGGTATTGTCAGCCCCACTACGACGCAAGGAGATGACTGGTCGTCGGCTAGTCTGGGCTTGGGGCGCAGCCTCACTGCCCCATTCAGTTCACAAAGAGCGTTCAAGGATGGCTACAATCTTGAAAAGGGTAGCCTCAATGCGATGGTTTGTCGGAACCGTACTTGCTCTGTTAGTCGCACTTGGAATTTATGTTGGCTCAGCCGTCGTATCTCTCAATGGCCTTGTCGAAGCAGCAAGGGCTGGGGATGGCGCTGGTGTTATTGCGCGAACCGACACCGCCCGCTTGCGCCGCTCACTGGTTGATCAGATCGTTTCCACGTACCTAAAGCAGTTAGGTCGGGACCGACCTGTAAAGCCGCTGGAACGGATGGCAGCGAACACATACGGCGCGTCGGTTGCCGATGCGATGATCGCCAAGATGCTTACGGAGGAAAATCTCACCGCCATCCTAAATAAAGGTGCGATAAATTCGAGCGCCCCGATTGCGAATATGCAGCACTTGACTGAGATCGACACTTCTCAGGTTTTGGAGACATTAAAGCGGATATCGCCGGTCAAGCTGGTCGAATTTTTGGTCCGCTTCGGCGAGACCGAAAGCGCCGGCGGTATTAGCATCCATTTTGAGGGGGATGGATGGAAACTATCTGGCATCCGATTACCTACTCACGTCGTACAAGTGTTAGCGCAGGACCTCGCACACAGTAGGGGCCGAAACGGTTAGGAAGTGGCTCCCGCCGATTTCCTGTGCGTGCGCGCTTAAGTAACGGTGCTCCCTCGGCCGATGACAGCCTGCACCTGAACGTGAGTCCAGACCCCACCCCGAGCTGTGGGCACTCGGCGTTCATTCAGCTTGGTGGCAATGGCGGCATTGCTCTTGGCACCACCCACCTGGATCTCACGAATGACCGGCAGCACATTGGCCGCAAACTTCCGGGCGGTATCTTTGATGACGATATTACCCAAGACGCCCGCTTCCCGGACCTTCGGATTGCCAAGTTTTTTGCCTCGTGCCTTCGCCGCCTGCAGGGCGCTGCGCGTCCGCTCTGAAATCATCTCCCGCTCGTGCTGCGCAACAGCGGCCAGGATGTGAACCGTCGACTTATTTGCGTGCGGATTATCGACCGCCAGAAACTCGACGCCGGAATCCATCAGTGTGGCGATAAACGCCAGATTGCGGGAAAGCCGGTCCAGCTTGGCGATAAGTAGCCAAGGGCAACGCTTTGAGCGGTATGGCCAACTGCGACAAAGGATCGCGGACGAAATCCTGCTACGGCGTTCCAAGGAATTGATCGCCGAATTAGAGGCAGACAAAGCCGCCCTGCAATCCTGAATTAAAGCCGCGCTAATCCCGATGGCCCGTACTAATACTGCGGTCGGAACAGCGTGCATCTGAGAGAGTTGGCTCTGTATCATCGCAACATTCGGGCAGTTACCGGTGACAGAGAGTGCTTCAGACTCCCACCCATTACGGAGCGTGGCACACATGACCAATCCTCCAGACAAGTACCGTCATAAGGCTTTTGTTTGTGAAAAGCTTGGGCGAGAGGCTACCGACCCCGAAACCCGGGCCGCATGGGTCGAGATTGCGATTGAATGGCACGCGCTTGCTAGCCGAGTGGAACGGGAATTTGGCCCGGCCGGGTTGAGAAACCAAGCAGGGGCAGCACCTCAGTTGGCCCAATAGTCTATTTGGGAGGCTGCCTCCGCCCAATTTCACAGCGCGCGCCGGGCCTTTGCTCAACTGCAAGTGAGAAATTCGCCCTGCACCGGAGTGATAAGTTAAATTTCCGTCAATGAGCAAAATGGAACAGCGCGGGATCGTCCTTGGGTTCCATATGGGCGATGAACTCAAGTCATCCCCATGCCGTTGCCATGCCGTTTTGCTACCATCCCGGGAATGTGCGAGGGCGACCTCTGCGCCTACGACTTCTTGGCCTGCGAGGGTTGCCAAAAGTCGTGACTCGGCAAAGCGCCATGGCTTGATGACCCAATGAAATCGGAGATCTGGCGCGGCTGGATCAAGGGAATCGCTGGCATTAAGAAGTGACGGAAATGTCGTCCGATCTCCAGAAGGCTGGACCGGAAAGGCCGTCGCGCCTCTGTGGCAACTGCAGCGAGAACATGAGGCATCTAGTTAATCTTCCCAGTGCGGGTCTCTATCCCGCAAAACAGATATTCCGTTGCGACAATTGCAGTTACGTCGTTTCCGCGCCTTGTTAAGGCCGCCTCAGTTGGCGGCCTCTTGGCTTTAGCAAGAAGCTGGACAACCACGTTGCGGCCAGGGCGCTGTACATCGCTCACTACAATCTCTGCCGGCCCCATGAAGCCCTCCGGACGACGCCAGCCAAGGCGCTGGGCGTGGTGGACAAGGCTTGGAGCATTGCCCAGCTTTTGGATGCGGCGCTTGCCGTTGCCCCGGCCCTGCCGACCGAGACCCCTCCGTATCGGCGGCGGAAGTTCACGGTAATTCAGGGTGGGAAGGGCTAAAAACAAAGAAGCCCTGCCCGGCTTGGAATCGCCTTGGCAGGGCAGCCCTTTGCAGGGTCTTGAGGCTCAACGGCGCACTCCCCGCTGCATTTGACCGATATGCGATCTGAGCACAAAGGATTCGCATGGCTTGGTAAGCTTGATGTGGAGGAGCGATCACGATTCTGGTCGGAATATCGACGGTTCCTCGCGCGAGTAAAAGTTGCTGGTACCGCATGTGTGATTGACCGGCCCGGTTATGTTGCACGAGGCTATGGCAGGCGCGAAGGAGACGCAAAATGGCCTCTTGCACTAAAAAACCGCTACGCGTAGGGGGGCGGCCGGCGGATAGGCAAGTTGCGAGGGCGCTGGTTAGGCAGCGACGGATCCGGATAAAGGGCGTTTTAACAGCGCCAGCGTCTCCTGAGCTGGCATGGCTTTGCCAAACAGGTAGCCCTGACCCTCCGTGCACCCATTTGCCTTGAGGTATGCGAGCTGTTCGGCGTCTTCGATGCCCTCGGCGGTCGTGATCAAACCGAGACCGCTTGCGAGCCCGAGGATCGCCCTGACGATCACCATGCTTTCATTGTCGCCGCTGACGCGATCCACAAAGCTGCGGTCGATCTTGATCTTGTCGAGGTGCAGCGTTTGCAATTGCCGCAGCGTCGCGTAGCCGGTGCCGAAGTCATCGAGCGCGATTCGAATCCCGGTCTGCCTTAACTGGTCGATGACGCGCTGCGCAACCTCGAGATTGTCCACCAGCGCGCTCTCGGTGATCTCGATTTCAAGTCGATGGGGATCAAACCCGGTATTTTCAAGGATGTTTAGAATGCGCAGCCCCAAAGAGGCGTTGCGCAGCTGAACTGGTGAAATGTTAAACGCAAGCTTTATGTCGGCGGTCCAGGTCGCGGCATCCATGCAGGCGCGGCGCAACAGTTGATCCCCCAGTTCGCCAATGAGCCCGCATTCTTCGGCAATCGGGATGAATACCCCGGGCGCTATGACACCCAGTTCCTCGCTCTGCCATCGGGCCAGCGCCTCGAAGCCAATGATGCGGTTTTCGGCCATCGAAACCAGCGGCTGATAGTACGGAACGATGGTCTGAGCCGCGAGAGCGTTGCGCAGTTCTCGCTCGATCCGCATCCGCTGTTCGACGTGTGCGTCCATCTCTTGTTCGAAAAACCGGACGGTCGATTGGCCCTCAGCCTTGGCACGATAGAGGGCGAGATCGGCGCGGCGCACGAGCGCGTCGTGGTCCGTTCCATCATCAGGGGAGACCGCGATGCCAATACCGATCCCCAGCGCTGTCGCCGTGCTTCCAATCATGAAGGGTTCGGCAACGGTGCTGATGATGCGTCGCGCGAGCCCGGCCGGGTCGTCGAGTGAGGTTACATTCGGTAATACAATTCCGAACTCGTCGCCGCCTAACCGGGCCAGCAGGGTGTCCGCGCGCATCACGTTGGACATCCGTTCGCCCACCTCGAGCAGCGTGCGGTCGCCGACCGCATGACCGTAAGTATCGTTGATCGCCTTGAAGCCGTCGAGGTCGAGCATCATCACGACCGTCCGGCACCCCTCGGACGTCGTTCGCTGCAGGGCGTCATCGAGTTTTTCGGTGAAGAGACGCCGGTTGGGCAGACCAGTGAGCGGATCAAGGCGTGCAAGCTTGCGTGCCTGATCCTCGGCGGCAGCGCGCCCCTTCATCTCTTTGGCAAGATCCTGCAGCCGGCGAAAGCTGTAGACGATCAGGCTTATGCACAGCATGAACGACATCAGGACGAGGTCATCCGCTCCCCAGTCTTCGTACTCCTTGGCGAAATCCGCGACTTTCAGGAAAAGATCGCCTGTGTCGAAAAACACAAATTGGGCGGCTAGAATAATAACGATAATAATGGCATCTCTGACATCACGCCGACGCCAGGCAGTTCGGCGCAGGCGCGAAAACAGGATTCCTCGCGGGGACAGCGATATCAACCACTTCACTTGGTGCTTCCTCGGAGGGGGGCAACCGGTGTTGCAAGCCGCGCCATCATGGGAGTGGCACCTTAACCGGAAGACAACTTCAAGTACCGGGGAAATACGGGCGTCGTGCTATGTCCTTAAGGAAGCCTTACCTTTGAACGCTCATTTGCCTGGATATGAAGGCTCGATAGCAACGATCTATACGAAGTCGAATGGTTAGCATCCGGTGAGGACCGCGGCTGGATTGCTCGCAGGATGTAACGGTCAAGCCGCCTGACGGTTTCTGACATTGAGCTGGCACCAAATCCAGGGCAGGAGCTCATCTAGTTTTTGGACGGGATGCTCGGCGATGCGAGCGAGAACGTCGGCGAGCCACGCCTGCGGATCAATATCGTTCATTTTGGCCGTGACGATCAGGCTGTACATCACCGCGGCCCGCTCGCCGCCACGATCGGATCCGCAGAACAACCAGGATTTTCTGCCCAGAGCGATCTCGCAGTTAGGCAATGACAACGAATAGCGGCAGATAAAGACCGTCCGAAGGGGTGACATGAAAGCGGGGCCATCTCACCAAACTGTGAGGGAGAAGCCCCCTGTAAACGGCCCGCCGGCTGCCGACGTTTCTACTTTGTGTCGTGGCGCGAAGTGGATGCAAAAATGAGAGTGATAAGATTACTGCTAGCAATCACGCTAACGGCATTGCTCGTTAGTCCAGCTGGGGCGCAGGATGTAGGCCGTGCCCAGGATGGCTTCTATTCCGGCCAATCAAATGGCCAGTACAGTGGTCAATGGTACGGACAAGTTAACCCAAGAGTAGATGGGCGACCGAACCGAAACGAGGGCCTTCCACCAAGTGCCGGGGATAAGGATAACCGACGATTCGATAACCCCATCGATCCTGGAGATTGCGCAGAGGCCCAAATGCTAAAGCCGGACGCTCGCCCCGGATGGCAAAGGCGGGTAGCTAGAGCGTGCGAATAACCCCGTTCGTCGCAGGCGGTCTTTATGATGTTTTTCGTTCAATTAATGCTGCGAAGATCTACGGCGCTGATAACGATGACAGTCAGCACCGCAAGGATTCCAACTCCAATCATCATGACTTCGCCAGCACAAACTAAAAGACCGCCCGAAGGCGGTCTCCGTGCAGATACTGATAGGTGATCAGGCTGCGCTAGGTTCTGCGCTCTGCTTGCGACGACGGTAGGCCATGAATCCGACGCCCGCGAACCCGAGGATCATCATCGCCCAGGTTGAGGGTTCGGGGACGTCCGAGACGTTCGGCGACGAACGATAGTCGGTACCGCTCAAGAAAGTCAGGGAGCCACCGCCGGGTGTGAGCACGTCTATTGTAAGCCGGCCGGTATGACTGAGATCGGCGCTCGAGGACGGAAGCGCGCTGTATTCACTGCTGCCCGAATCAGCTTCGGCTTCCATCGTCCAGTTAAACAGGAATGTGTGCCCTGCCGGCAAAAGAACGTTCATTGTATAACTTGAGGAGGGACTGTTCTTGTAGGTGAATAGCTCGGAGTCATAGACCGCTAAACTGTTGGTCGTTAGGTCATCAAGATTGAAGGCTGTAGCGCCGGTGCCTCCGCCCGTATAGGACCCTGATATTGAGGAAACAAAGCTAACCAAGAGGTCGGTGGCTCCTACCTTAAAACCATCGACAAAGCCTATGTCCGCTCTCGAACTTGCCCCACTTTGCGAGTTAAAACCGGCAGGATAGGAGGTAAACGAAGAAACGGATATGTGCGCGGTTCCGTAATTTCCTGTGGCTGTGGCAAAAGTGCCGACCCCTGTTCCTGCACCGGCTCCGCCGACGCTCACAGCAGTGCTGTTGATTTGATTCAACGCCGGAGTGGCCGTAACCGTAAATGGCTGTGCAGTGGGATTATAGCCAACTGCAGAAACTGCGCCACAAACAGCAGGAGCGGCCGCGAACCAACCTTGGCATCCACCGACAAGTGACGCGTGGCTTGCTGAAGAGGCTAGAACTGTAATTGCCGTGGCGAAAAAAACAGATTTGGTCATTATCCGTCGCTGGTTATTCCAAGCTGCGCCGGTCTCTCGCTCGAATAAAACACCCATTTCCCCCCCTTTCAATTATTTCCTTCCAATATTCCAATCATTAGATCTTCGAAGCGAATTGGAGGTCAAGGCCATTCTTGGTGCGCAACTATTCCCCGGCAGACGGACGTCATGGAGCCTATACGATGCGCAAGCTTTTCACGCACTGGATTGCACTAGCGGCCATCGCTCTGGCGAGTGTGAAACCACAGCTTATTTTGGCCCAAGTGGAAAGGCCTCACCGTCGAAGAAAATTTGGCCGGATTACGAACTGTTCGCCTTCCCTTGGCATCAGCCGTTCGGCTGAGGCAGGCAAATAATCTGCGCTGGATCCGCGCTGCACCGCATCCAGCCCGGTGACTAGCAGGGAGAGCACGACAAACAAAAGACCGCCCGGAGGCGGTCTCTAATTCTCAATTCAGACCTGGATCAGGCCGTTCTATAAATCGCCAGAAACAGTCCGGAGACCGCGCAACACAACTGTTAGCGCCAGGCTTGACTGAGCCGCCAAGCAATTGATGCAAGTGCTGACGATTTCCATTCGATCAAGCCGCAAACATTGCTGGCTTTGACTTCCGGCTGCTGATTCCGCTCGATGTCGCCCACCATTCCGGAATGATCTCGCCCACCGTTCCGATTTGATGTCGCCCGCCATTCCGAGATGATCTCGCCCACCATTCCGGGATGATGTCGCCCGGGGTGACGCGGCCTCTTCTGGCTCCGCTACGGTCCCGCCTTTCGGCTTTGCGAAGGGGGACCTGGATGCCGACGGAGAGGCTTGCGATGCGCCATGTGCGCGATGTGATCAGATTGAAGTCGGCCGGGATGCCGACCCGCGAGATAGCGCGGCGGGTGGGGACGGCCCCTTCGACGGTGCGGTTGACGATCCGCCGGTTCGAGGCATCGGGGCTAACCTGGCCGTTGCCCGACGACATCACCGACACTGAGCTGGAGGCCCGGCTGTTCGCCAGCGCGGGAGCCGGTCCCGGCACCCGGCGGGGCCATCGCCGGCAGGCCGAGCCGGACTGGGCGGCGGTGCATCGCGAACTCCGGCGCAAGCACGTGACGCTGTCGATCTTGTGGGAGGAATACATCGCGGGCGAACCCGGCGGGTATCGCTATTCGCGCTTCTGCGAGCTTTACCGCGCCTGGGAAGGCCGGCTGTCGGTGACGATGCGCCAGTCGCATACGGCCGGCGACAAGCTGTTCGTCGACTATGCGGGCGACGGGGTGCCGGTGGTGATCGACCGGTTCACCGGCGAGCGGCGCGCCGCGCAAATCTTCGTCGCGGTGCTCGGCGCATCGAGCTTTACCTACGCGCAGGCGACCTGGACGCAGGGGCTCGCCGACTGGATCAGCGGCCATGTCGGCGCCTTCGAGGCGATCGCCGGCGCGCCCGCGCTGCTGGTGCCGGACAACACCAAGGTCGCGGTGATCAAGGCCTGCCTCTACGATCCGCAGATCAACCGCAGCTACGCTGACATGGCGGCGCATTACGGCACCGCCATTCTGCCGGCCAGGCCGCGACGGCCACGGGACAAGGCCAAGGTCGAGCAGGCGGTCCTCATGGTCGAGCGCTGGCTGCTCGGGCGGCTGCGCCACCGCACTTTCCACAGCCTCGCCGAGGTCAACGCGGCGATCGCCGAGTTAATGACCCGGCTCAACGAGGAGCGGCCGATCCGGCGGCTCGGCGTGACCCGCCGCAAGCTGTTGGAGGAGATCGACCGGCCGGCACTCAAAGCCTTGCCGGAAAGCCCTTACGTGTTTGCCGAGTGGCGGATCTGCCGGGTCAGCATCGACTATCACGTCGAGGTCGAGGCGCATTACTACAGCGTCCCGCATCGCTTCGTCCGCGCCGAGGTCGAGGTGCGCTTCACCGCCCGCACCGTCGAGATTTTCCACAAGGGCGAGCGGATCGCCGCGCATCAACGCATGAGCGGCAACCACAAGCACACGACCGTGCCGGAACACATGGCGTCCAGTCATCGGCGCTACGCCGGCTGGACCATCGAGCGCATCCGCCAGGATGCCGCCACGATCGGGCCGGCCACCGCGGCGCTGTGCGATCTGATCCTCGACGAGCGCGCGCATCCGGAACAGGGCTTCCGCGCCTGTCTCGGCATCATCCGGCTCGCCCGATCCTACGGGCACGAGCGGCTCGATGCCGCCGCCACGCGGGCGATCGACATCGGCGCGCGCACCTACGGCTCAGTCAAATCGATCCTCGCCAACAATCTCGATCGGCGCCCTTCACCCCAGCGCTCCGCGGACGACGCGCCGATCCTCCATTCCAACATCCGCGGGCCGCGCTACTACAATTAGGAGATCGTGTCTTGCTCACTCATCCGACCCTCGATCAACTCCACGCGCTCGGCCTTCACGGCATGGCCAAGGCCTTCGCCGACATCGAAGCCGGCGGCGACGCCGCGAGCCTCGGCCACGCCGAATGGCTTGCACTGCTGCTCGAACGCGAAGCGACACTGCGACGCGACAAGCGGCTGTCGAAGCGGCTGCAATACGCCAAGCTGCGCCAGCAGGCCTGTGTCGAGGACATCGACTATCGCACCCCGCGCGGCCTCGACCGCAGCCTGCTGACGATGCTGGTCGAAGGCCAATGGATCGACGACCACGCCAACCTGCTGATCTGCGGGCCCTCCGGCGTTGGCAAGAGCTGGCTTGCGTCTGCGCTCGGCAACAAGGCCTGCCGCGACAATCGCTCGGCGCTCTACCAGCGCGTCCCACGGCTGTTCACCGATCTCGCTTTGGCGCGCGGCGACGGCCGCCACCGCCGCAATTCCCGCGGCGGCAGGAGCCACGGGCGCTACCATAAACCGTTTGCTCGGCACCGTGGACCCGCACACTGCGCTGTTGGCGCAGACTGCGCGCAACAATTTCGGAATCCCCGTTGGGGCTGGCGAGATATCATCAAATCCAACCGTTCGGTTTGCCAATTCCGTCATCAATAAGCTGCCCGGTAGTGGCGGCTCAGCAGCCCGAGAGGCTGGCCAGACCGCGTTCAATCGATCGGTTGCGGAAACCTTCGGAGAAAATGCGGAGCGCATCACGCCGCAAGTCATGGCTCGCGCTCGTGACCGGATTGGCAACGTCTTCGAGGATGTCGCGAACCGTACCCCGGTGATCCAGGCTGATCCGCAGTTCGCATGGGAATTGCGGCGGACCATCCGCGATGCTCAATCCACCATGTCCGCTGGCGAAGTGGAGCCGCTGATCCGTCAGGTGCAGAATATCGCGGGGCTGGTCGATCCGCGGACCAATACCATTACGGGCGAAATCTACCAAAATCTGACCAAGCGCGGGACGCCGCTCGATCGCGCGATGCAGTCTGAGAATCCGAATATCAGAAACGCAGCGCGGGATATCAGGGAGGCTCTTGACGATGTCATGGAGCGTTCGGCATCCCCCGATGTCATCGCGGATTTGCGGCAGGCGCGGGGCCAATGGCGCAATCTGCGTACCGTTGAACCGCTAGTAGCCAAGGCGCCGACCGGAGATATCAGCCCCGCTCTGCTTCAGGGGCGCGTGAACACCAGTTTCAAGGGCACGCACGGCAGCGCCTACGGCGGCGGCGGCGACCTCAAGCAATTGTCAGACATCGGGCAGCGGTTCATGAAAGAGCCGCCCAGTTCGGGCACGGCAGAACGGGGGCTGATTATGCACTTGCTCGGCGGTGCAAGCGCAGCTGGGGCGGGCATGGCATCTGGCGAGTTGCCCCTAACGACGGCTCTCATGGGGCTCGGTGCGACCGCAGGTTCAGCCGCTCTTGCCCGTGGTGTCGGTGGTGCGCTGAGAAGCGATACTCTTACGAACCGGCTGATCAATAACAGCCTCGGGAATCCGACGCAGACCGCTTTCGGGAATTATCTCCTGAACTCCACGCTGCCGGCGACGGTGCAGGGGAACAACCTTCTCCGGCCATAAGAGGCCGTGCAGAAAAAAAAGGAAAACTATCATCCCGAGCAGTGCCCAAGTGTTGTTTTCCAACTCCGTCCAAGCTGCCAAGTACCAACAGACCGCCAGCGCAGTCGTAAACCAAAGCCCTCTGCGACTAACTTTCGCCCAAGTGGAAACGAGGAACGAACCCATGACTGCGGCCTCTCCGTTGCCGATGACTCCTTTAGGCGAACTCCCGTCCTTTGTGAAGGATGTGAGGGCCGCCGGCTCACCCTTTCCGGCCGTCCATTACTGGGTGCCGGAGCGGACCGGGGATGCCGCGACCGATTATGAACGCGGCCGGCTGCATTTCGGTGACGCGGTTGCATTCTCTCTTCGGCCGAACGCGCCGCTATTCTTGGCGTACGTAGTGGTGGCGATGTTCGCAAATATCGGCCCCATGGAGCGCGGGTTTCTGGAAGCGATGATTCAGGCGGCCCAGGTCGGCAGGGCAGCGCCTCGCCTGACCGACGAGGAAGTGGCCGTGATTGAGGTTGAACCAAGCGATCAGGCGCGCCTACGGGAAATTGAAGCCGAAATGGCCGAAGCACTGGCAGCGAGGTGTTGGCTCCCAGATTTGCTGTTTTTCACAGTCTTCAACCATCTCGGCGGCGCGGAGGGTGAATTTGTCGGTGGCTCGATGACAATGTTTGCGCGCACTGCACTCAACGGAAAAAGGAACTAGAGATGTACGCCAATCGAGAGAAGAACGAATACGACGCCATGGTTGCGCGCGTACGGAAGTATTACGGCCATGGCGTTGAGATCGGCGGCTACAATAGCCACGACCTCATAAAGCTGCGGGCGCTCGATGCGAAGCGGGAAGCAGATGAGGTGCGAGCCGAAGCGGCCAGACCCATGAACGAGGCTGCGGGGCGGCTCAATGCCACTTACATGCGAATCATGAATGCCTGGCGAACTATCACCGATGCTCAGGAGCAAATTGCCAAACAGCGGCGCCTGCACCTCTTGAATGGCATAAACCCGGAGTTCTTGACGCCTGTCGAGATGCCGGCCGCAATGCAATCTCACCCGACCGTCGAAGAATACGACGCGGCGAACACGGAAGCGGCGGCGCTGGCAACCGAACTAGAAACCCGGGCCCAGAAAATGGCGAGCTACGTAAACGGCTGGGAGCGATCCACCCCCGATCAGCGGAACCTGTCGCTCATCCTCGCGCTGGCTGCCCGCCTGGAGCAATTGGAGACCGGGGTGTGACGAGGAAGGACACGCCGCCCAAACAGGCTGTAACGGTCGACGTCGCGGCGATGAAAGGCGCTTTGAAGCCTATCGGGGGCTCGCAGTCCGACGACTGGAACGATGTGATCGCCTCGCAGGCGAGCAACTCGATCTGGAAGAGTTCGAACCCGGAGGTTGCGGAAAATCAGCTCAACGCCGTGGTCGCCGGCCTGTACTTCATCAGCCCGAAGGACGAGTTAGAGGGAATGCTGGCGGCCCAGCTGATGGCTTCCCATAACGCGGCAATGAAGTGCTACCGCCGCGCCATGATTGAGGGCCAGACATTCGTGGGACGATCTGAATCCCTTACCCAAGCCAACAAGCTATCCCGCACCTATGCCGGCCTCCTCGATGCCCTGAACCGCCATCGTGGCAAGGGTCAGCAGAAGGTCACCGTAGAGCATGTCCACGTCTACGACGGCGGGCAGGCCATTGTGGGAGCAGTAGGAGGGGGCGGGGGACCTGACAAAATGGAGCATCAACCTCATGCTATTAGACATGCAGAAGGCGCCCCGTTGCGGTGCCAAGACCCGAAGCGGGAAGCCGTGCCGATCGCCCGGGATGCCGAACGGCCGATGTTGGATGCACGGCGGTCCGTCAACCGGAGCACCCAAGGGAAATCAAAACGCGTTTAAGCACGGGTACTATTCGAGGGCTTCCAAGATGCATCGTCGGGAGGTCTCGGCGCTATTGTCCGCCGCTCGCGATCTGATTTGCAAAGAACAGTAGACGAATAAGTTGATGCGCCTTATCTCCAGCAAAGCGAACTTTCGGAGATTGTCATCAGCAATGAAGAAGCTCCCGCCGCCGAGATATCGACGCAAGCCAATGGACGGACAAGATCCGGCTCCTCAGGCAAAAGCGCGTTATCCCAAACCCCCGATCGGTGCTGAAATGTCGAATGCAGTAGCCAAAATCTGTGCCGAGCTTGGTGTCGAGATATGCAAACCCAATGAGCACCAGGCCGTACCGGGAAAAACTACCGCCAAGGCCACCTTGGAGCGCATCTATCGCGACCACGGGGAGGGGCATCTTATCCTCGTGCTTCGAACCATCACCGAGACCGAGAACGCCTATATCCGGATGGACGCGTTCATTTTGCACGCCATTAGCGACCTCATTGCCGCGCATCCTGAATGGTCTAATACCGGGCTTCGCTGGCTCGAGGTCTTCGACAAGATTGACCTGGCCGAAATGCAGGCCCACGCGAAGTTCAATCGCAACGTGGTGTCGCAGCGGAGCGCCATTGCGACCATGCTGTATCAGGAACTGTCCAGGGCCTTTGAAGAGGACACTGGCCCACAAACCCCGGAGGAGGGTGGAATGCCGATCGACAACGACTTGCTGTACGGGACGCGGGCGATTGCCAACTATCTCGAGCTTCCGGTTCAGAAGTGCCGGGACCTGATCAATCTGGCCGGCATTCCAACCTTCACGATGCCGGGCTCCACAACGCGCTGCGCCCGGAAGTCGTCCCTGAACGCCACCTGGCAGAAATACGAACAGGCGGCCCAACCGCGCGCCGTGGCGGGGTGATCTGGATGACCGGGGCCTCGGCACTTGGGGTGACACGATTGCCAAGGCTCTCGGAGTCGCCGGGGCGCCAAGTCTTGGTTCCTTTCGACAAGCGCGAATGCATCAGCTTAAAGGAAGCCGCGGGCGTCGCCGGCAAGTCGGAATCGACAATGCGGGCCTGGGTTGAAGAACATGGGCTGGGCCGCCGTATTGGGGGAGGGACCTGGTCCGTCAGCCGGGTCGCATTGGCGATGTTCCTGGATGGCGACGATAGGGCGCTGCGGGCGTATCATGCTGGCGACCGCAGCAGTGAGATCGTGATGGGCTATTACGAGCGGAGCGGCTGTCCGCTGGTAGCTTGATGAACCGCAGCGAGTAGCCCTGGCATCGTCGGTTCGGCCTACGCCGCCATTCCAATCCGAGTTCTTGCTTCGGCTTGTTGGCGTCGAATTGCGAGTGTGAGGACCAAAAGTCCAGGCATTGCAAGCGCGTCGTGTTCGTCAACGAGGCCCCTCGCCCGTAGCGCTTGTACGACTTCGGGGTGGTCGAAGCGCAGACTGCCACCGCCAAATAGCTTGATCAGCGCGCGTCGCTCGAACTTGGTGAGTCCGTCCCAAAGCAAGGTCTCAGACATCGGTGAGAATCTCCTTGGCCATCGGCACCTGAGCATCGCGCCAAGGAGGTTAATGAAAGGTTAATTGCCGCTTCACGGGCGCCTGGCGCGGATTTGCGACCGGCATGAAGCACCAACGGTGGAACTAACTAAGATGGATCTGGGAGGTGGGCGTTTGGTGATGGCTGCTTGCGATGGCGATCCGTTCTGCCTGCTCCCGGCATTCTCGCGCATACTCCATCAGAGCGTTACTCGCATAAGCGTCCATGATGGACTTCGCCAAACGGTCGGCTCGGACGGCTTGCTCTAATAGTTGCTTGGCTGTCATCGCTGCACCTCATGGGCACAAGTTGATACAAATGCCATCGTTCCGACCGACCTCCCTTCAGGGTTAAGGCTATGTAAATCAGGTCACTGAGCGTCCCACTTGGGTGGATCGACCGGCTTCGATTGGCGGCAGCCGTAGGAACTCCGACGTTCCCTAGCCGTTAGACTCTCACTACTGAGTGGTAAACTGTACCCTATCGTCCGCTTTCCTCCCCGGGGCGGTCGGCGGGGTCTTTTTTGTGAGTAGCGTTGTGCGTAGCAAAAATGAGATGCCGGGGTTCATTAAACCCCAGCTCGCCACCTTGAAGGCCAGGGCGCCTCAAGGTCAGCAATGGATTCACGAAATCAAATTGGACGGCTACCGCGTCCAGGTTCACGTCAACAAGGGAAAGCGCAAGGTCTTCACCCGCAATGGGCTGGACTGGACCAAACGCTTTTCCCAGTTTGCGGGCGCCCTGGACATCTCGGGCCAAGCCATCCTCGATGGGGAGGTGGTCGTCATCCACGAGGGCCGGACCAACTTCTCTGAACTCCAGGCGGACCTGGCGGCCGGCAGGCAGGACAGGCTCGTCTATTATGCTTTCGACCTTCTCTGGCGGGACGGCGACCTCCGCAAGCTGCCGCAGATTGAGCGCAAGCAAGCCCTGCGCGGCCTGATGGGCGAGAACGGCATTGAGCCACCCATCGTCTACAGCGAACACCTCATTGGCGACGGGCAGGAGATGTTCGAGCACGCCGCCAAACTCAACTGGGAAGGCATCATCTCCAAACGTGCAGACGCCCCGTATCGATCGGAGCGGACCGAAGCCTGGCAGAAAATCAAAACCGTCCAGAAGGGGAAATTCCCGGTCATCGGGTTCGTAAAGGATCCCACGGGCGTTGCCGCACTCTATCTCGGCAAGCGGGAAGGCAAAGATCTGGTCTACATGGGGAAGGTCGGCACCGGTTGGACTCGTACGGTCTCCAGCCAAATCCGCAAACAGCTCGATACGGTCGTGAGCCCGAAGTCGAAGCTCACCAAGCCGATCAAAAAAACCAAGGCCGTTTGGGTCGAGCCATCATTTACGGCTGAGGTTGAGTACCGGGATATCACCTCGGAAGGCCTGCTTCGGCAGAGCTCGTTCAAAGGCCTCGAACCAAAATAGGCGCCCCGGCGGCAGCCCCACTTGCCCCATATCAAGCCCAGCATTAGGTTGCCCGCTGGTAGAGGGCGAAAGCGCGCCCAGGGTCAGAGCCGATTACCTCGCCGGGATTGCGCCGCCGCTTTCCGATACTCGCGGGGGGAAACCCCAAACGCCGCTCTAAAGCAGCGGCCAAAATGCGTCATGTCCGAAAACCCCCATCCCTGTGCAATTTCGGCTATGGTTCGAGGGACTTGGTTGGGCTCTTCAAGAGCAAACCGGCAACGCGAGAGCCGTCGGGACAGAATGAGACGGTGAAGCGAGGTATCCTGTTCGGCAAGAAGCGCATTGGCGTATCGGACGCTTATTCCAACGATATCGGCGACCTTCTGTCCATCGAGCTCGGAATCGGTGAGCCTCGCTTCCACCACTGAACGAATCTGTCCCAGCAATAACGCTTTTGCATTCGAGACGCGAACGGTAGCGCTCCCAATTGTTCTCGCAATGGATAGTCCGATTAAGTCGAGCATGTGATTGCCGACCATTTCTTCCGTTATAGAAGCTGTTCTCCCAGCGAGCGATGGCAGTTTTGCGGCGACCGAAAGCGCCAGATCATCGTCCGCCCGCTCGGCCGTCACGCGACGCCCGATCAACTCGCGGTTTCCACCGATTCGTGCGCGTAGCTCACGACGCGGAACCTTGATAAGGAGGGTTTTCGAGTCTCGCGAAAACCTGGCATCATAAGGCAACACCGGCTCAAGCAGCATCAGCGAACCGACGTCCAGGTTAACCTCACGCGCGTTCTGGACGATAAGGACGCTGCCCGACAACTGGTAACACAGGAACACCGTGTCGGATCTGGTGCGCTCGACGTGGGCCAAGGTGTGAGAGACCTGCATCGGCGAGTTGCTGAACTCAACAAGGTCCAGGTTGCCGAAGTTCGCGGCTTTGATCTCAGCTTGAAACGTCTGCCGATTTTCCGGCACAGAGTCATGACCTACGATCTTCTTGCAGGCGAGGCTGTGCCAATAATCAAATCGGTCCCGGGGGTGAACCGAGGAGGTCGAGAAGATCGTTTCCACGTGTTTGCCGTTCCTTAACCGTAGGTAAGCCGACGAATTGGTCCATGGCGGCCGATTGAAAGCACAGAGCGTCTGCTAGAAACAGACTAAGTCGAAACTGCGTTGTTGCACGTTCACTTTAAGGGAACTTTGTAGCTTTTTCGCCGGAATCCGCAAAAACACGGGGCTGCAGATGCGACGACCCACGATGCATCACCGTCAGGCGACTCGACAGACAGAAGCACTGCCAGTAGAGCCCGGAAACGTTTCGCTCCCGCGAGCCATTGTCCTCCACAGCAAGGATGGGAACAAGCAAACGCTGGGGTTCCCGCCCGTTAATCTAGCGGAGCCGAAGCGCGTAATTTTCTCCACCCCACTTTACGCGACATGCATGTCGGTCGATGGTTTGTGGTCGACAAACTGCTTGGTCTTGAGCGTTTGGGACACCGGCGCCCAACTTGAGGTAAGTCTTCCGGGTGACCTCACCGAATTTTATCTTTTATTCACGTCCCCTCCAAGGTCGGTCTCCAGGCAATGTAGAAGAGTCAGCACACGCGGCAAAGTGATCGAAGTCGCGTATCTGCGGAAGCAACCGGCCTTCCAGCTGAATGCGGGGTTGGTGTTATGAACCACGAACGTAGCTTTGACGTCGATAATATGTTGTCGGCATCCTGGGATCAGCTGCTTGCAATAGATCTCGCCTCAGAGGTAGAATATTTCTCCTCCGACAAGCGTTGTACGATTCAGGAATTGCGAAGATTCTTCGCCATCAAGTGCTATCGCGACCTGCTCGTTAGGTTGAAGACAGCACGCGAGGGCAAAACGTCTTTTGACGCCCTGAGGTCAGTTGCCCGAGAAATGCGACAATATGCGTTGGAGCGTCCCGCCTTGTGGGCTGCCGCATCGAGAACGCTCACAAGCGATTGCGCCGAGTGGCGGGCGGGCCACAAAGAACTTTGCGACCTCATCAAATCGGTTTTCGCCGAATGTGGGGTGCATGGACAACACGCAGAAGACGCCTTGTATATGCTTCGGAGCTTGGTGCGCGGCTTTGCCGTGCATCAGATCCTGGGCTCATTCCTGCACGTCCATTCCTATGACGAGAGCTTCGAAAGAGTGCTCGAGATATACGTGGCTGGGGTACGCTCGGTCGGGGCTGCTGCTGCTAAGGCTGCCGTCGAAGGGCCTGGCCTCATCAGCCCGGGCCTTAGGAACCTTTCGAAACCATGAGGGTTGGACCGTTTGGGAGGAGACTCCGATGCCCAATCGCCTATGGACCCATAGTGAGATCGACAAATTGAAGAGCCTCGCAGGTACGATCCCCACCGCCCAAATTGCAAGTGAGATTGGGCGCCCCACTTCAGGTGTTATAATGAAGGCTTTCGAGCTGAAGCTATCCCTGAAGTTGAAGCCTAATCAGGCGCGCTCGCCGGCAAACGATCCCGGCCCTGCGGGTATGGACCTTACCATCTGAATGTTTGGTTAGGTAAGCGGCTGCCGAGTGATGGAGATGTAATGTCGGCTCAGATTATCAAGCTATCCGACCGCCGCAAGACGCGCCCTATATCGTCTTCAAGCCTCATTGGCTTGTCGGTCGCGATTTTCGTAGCGTACGCTGATTTGGGCCTCATGATTTATAGGTCGATATTCGATGCTGCGAAGCAAGGTGTGAAGTCTAATTCTGAGTAGTTGTTCAGCGATCACTTGAAATACGACGATGATAGCGCACTCGAATGATGATCGAAGCCCTCTGCCGAATCTAATAACCTGCGTCGAATGTCAGCAAGCGATGAAGATTGAAGGGGCGTCCCCGGACGGTAACGGCAGTGACCTTGTTCGGTATAGATGTAAGATTTGCGGGGCCCTTGAAATCGTCCGGCTTAATCGCCGTACCTACTGACGTCGTGCAAGTGTTAGCGCAGGACCTCGCACACAGTAGGGCCGAAACGGTTAGGAAGTGGGCTCCCGCCGATTTCCTGTGCGTGCGCGCTTAAGTAACGGTGCCCCCTCGGCCGATGACAGCCTGCACCTGAACGTGAGTCCAGACCCCACCCCGAGCTGTGGGCACTCGGCGTTCATTCAGCTTGGTGACAATGGCGGCATTGCTCTTGGTGCCAGTTTGCCTGGATCTCGCGAATGACCGGCAGCACATTGGCTGCAAACTTCCCGGCGGTGCGTTCTTTCAAGTAACAGAATGTATTCCTATATGCCCTCCATGCGATGCGCTGGGCGTGGCAGACAAGGCGGGGCGGCGTGCCGTGCCAATGCACGCGCAGGAACTTTCAGCGTCACAAACCGTTGGTGGTCATGGATTACGAAGTTCCAGAGAAACGGCTGCCCACAAAGGAAGAACGTGAGGCAAAGAAAGCGAAGGCCCGCTGGGATGCGGAGCAGAACCTTGCCGTGCGAAAGAAGTCGGATGATGCATTCCACGAAAACTTCGAGCGGTTGAAGGCTGAGCGGCTCGCCCGGGAAAACAATTCATTGAAGTGTCGCTGAGGGCGGATGTACCCCTCGTGACAGTGAAGACCTCCAGCTTCGGCTCGGAGGTCTTTTGCGTTTGAGCTACTAATCCAGGATCACGATACGCTGCGCCTTTCCGAAAACCCGAGCTGCTCAGCGTGCGCCCTTTAACGTGCATGACGTCGAGCAGGTGGTCGCGGTCCCATGATCACACTTAATGCAAACATCAACGCACTGAACCATAGCCTTGGGATTGTATGAGCGATATAGGTCAGTTGCACACTTGCTGACTGATCCCGTCGCCTGCTCTTCGGGCGAGCAGGAGGTCACAAGGGCCGCGACGGTGAGCAAAATGGCCAGGTGTCGCATGAGCCCTCCCTTTGAGTATTGATGTTCGAATTTGCAAAAGTGAGCAATAAACAACCCGATTATCAAGCAAGAGTTTTAACGATCTCCGGTTCGCGCCGAAGGGCGTTGACGCAAGAATCTTCGCAGAACCAGCAACCTCCGCAACATCAACAGCCTTGCTGTAGCGGTCTCCACATCGCGCTTTCATGATCCCCGCATTGTTCGCCCGGAAGCGAACGACGCGGATGCCTAATCTCAAATCCATGGCGTCCGGCGATCTAACGATCACCCTTAGCCGCGTCGGGTCTTTCCGGGCCGGGCGCCATGGAGACCTAGATGCGTATTCTCAAGCTTTCGATCTTGCTGGCGGTGTGGCTCGGGGCGGTGGGGCCTGTGTCGGGGCAGATGTCGCCAATCCCCGGATTCCCGCCGGGGGCGTTTCAGAGTAGGGCGGCGTTGGATGCTGGTTCGGCAGGCGGCTGTTCCCAAGCAACGACGTTTCTCGCTCGGACGTCTGGTTTGAGTGGTACAGAAACAACAGCGTACACCAACCTCATTTGCGGGTTGGTAACTGATGGCATTATCACTGGCACGCTCTCGGGTGCGGCAGCGTGCGGGACAAAGCTCGATGCGTTGTGGATTTTTGCGACGAATACGACAACCACAGCCAATCTCAACCTTTGCGGCACCAGCGCTACCGTCACGATAAACGGTGCCCCAACCTTCAGTACAGACCTTGGCTATACGACCGATGCCGCAGGAAACAATACGCTCAATTCTAATTTTACCGCATCGACTGCCGGTGGGAATATGGCGCTTAATTCTGCGCACGTCTCGGCATGGAATATAACGGGCGGTGCTGGGTCGTCTGATCGACTAATCGGAAATAATGTCGCTACATCAAACAGGGTCACATTGCGTCCTCTGGACGGGACAAGCAACACAGGCTTCACCATAAATAACAACACACAGGATGCTGTGGCGGGCAGCGTCAGGAACGGGCATTTTCTAAGCAATAGGTCTGGTGCATCGGCGCTGCAGATTTACCTCAACGGAGCTTCTCTTGGCACAGGAAGCTCGGCCTCCGTGGCGCTGACAGATCAAGCGTTGCAATTTGGTGGGGATTCTACTGGTGGAAACGGCTGCGCTTGCCAAATCGCATCCGCTTCAGCAGGCGCGTCTTTGAGCTCGACAGACGCTGCTAATTTATACAGCCGCCTTAGAACCTACATGACCGCTGTTGGTGTACCGTGAACGATTGGGCGAACATACGCATCCTCCAAATTGCCGCTCTGGTCGTATCGCTTGTCGCATCCGCTGATGCGCGCTCCATTCATGGCGGAGGCGGCGGCTTTAATGGCGGCAGGTCGCAGGTAAATCTGAATTTCGTCCAGACCGGGGGCGACTTTGTTTTCGCCAACGGGCTTTTAACAGCGCAAGGCTGGTCCCTCGGTGACAATAGCGGCTCTCCGGCAGCGAACGAGTTGGACAGCAATGGGTATCCGCTCCCTGGCGCTGGTTTATTCAGCCACGGCGGCGTCTCCACGGTCTTTTTCGAGCCCGCTATCGTCAACGGTGGCAGCCAGTATGTTATTCCGGTAACCGGGAAGTGCACCTTCTCCAGCGAAGGAACGGTCGTTACCAAGACCATCTCTACCGCCACAGGCGGAGCTACCACAGCCGTCATTGATTTTGGATCGGCGCACAATTTCACGTCTGGGATGGAAGCGCCGATTTCCGGCGTGAGCGGGACGATCGCGGGGTCGCTCAACGGGAACAAATTTGTGGTCGCCTCGACCACCACCAACACAATCACGATCACCGTTGGCAGCAGCACGACGGGACTGTCGGGGACGGGCGGAACCGCTGCGTATGGCAGTAAAACGGTTGGTGTCGCCACCGGGGGGCGTGTGATTGTCGACATCACGGCAGCCGCGATCCCCCACAATGCTGGGTATTTGCAAGTTGGGTTTGGCATCTCGGCGACCGACGCTACCACACCTTGCACCAAGATGGCGTTCGTGGCGTTGCGCGACGAGGCCCGGTACAATGCCGACAGCAACGCGCGCGGCTCCGATTTCCTTGCAAAAATGCGAGAGGGAAACCAAGGCGTTTTTCGTGACCTGAATATCGCCAACACCAATATCTCGACCGAGACGACGTGGGCGACACGCAAGCCGCAGACCTATTGTTCATTCCAGTCGGGCCACTATTATGCTCCGATCTACGCAGGCACCGCGACCGGATCGGGGAACGACTACTCGGTCACGCTGGGCAGCGGGCCGCCCGTCGACAAGACGCAAGTCAACATGGCCATGCCTGCACACGCGCTCGCGTGTTCGACAGGGGCGGCATCGCAGCTAACTTTCACCGGCAATCACGGGATGTCGGCGGGGGACCCGTTCAACATCTTCGCATCGGCCACCGGCAGTCTGCCGGTCGACAGCGGGACCGGCAGCGCCATCAACCTATGGACCGGCACGAGCGGCACGATTATCTACTACGTCAAAACGGTCATCAGCCCGACTGTCGTCACCTTTGCCCTGACGCAGGGAGGTATAGCGCTCAATCTTTCCAGCTGCGGGACAGCAACGCTGTTTGCCCAGCCGACCGTTGTCGATCAGGCGGTGACGTTCACGAACGGATCATCCACGGTTTTGTGGACGGGCCACCCATCCCTGCACGTCAACGATCCGATCTCGTGCACCGGAACCTCGTTGCCGAGCAACATTTCCGATTATGCCTCATCCTACTATGTAAAGAGCGTCATCGACGCCAACAACATCACCATTTCGGCCACGCCGGGCGGGACTGCGATCACCAGCAGTGGCAGTGGTTCGGCCACAAACTGCATTCGTCAGCCGACGCTGGCGCTCAATGGGGGCACGGCCTACCCGATCAAAACCCCTGGGGCTAAAGGCTTGAGCGTCGCCGGGAACCGCATCCCGCACGCGCGCTGTTTTGGCATCAATGTTTGCCACGGCACCGCGACGTTTGACGCGACGCTTTCGGTCTGGCTGTTCGATGGAGCTCAGGATGCGGCGGAGGACCGCGTCATCCTCGCTGGCTGGCCGCCTGAAGTAGTATTGGCCACCGCCAAAGAGCTCGGGATGCACGTCTACTATACGTTGCCGCCCTATACGCTGGACAGCGTGACGGACTATCTGCCGTCGCTTGTCGCCTACACCAAAAGCTATATCGCAACCAACGCGGCATGGATGATCCCTCGGTTTGAGGGCTCCCCGAACGAGTGTTGGAATGGCAATTTTTACGGCACTGCGATCGGTCTTGCCAAATCCTTCGTGCTGTGGGGCGCAGCGGATTACGACCAGTGGTGCGGAAAAGTCGCCTCAACATCCGGGCAGGTCGTCAAAGCGGTCTATGGCGGCACGCCGGGGGTAAGCTACCAGACCCTGCAAGGCGTGCAGACGGGACCATTCTCGTCACCTACAAATAATCCGGCCACGCGGCTCTCGGCGGCGGCGTATGTCTCTGCCGCCGCCGTGCAGTCGCCGCTCTCTGGCAGTTGGGGGACGATTACCTTTACCGCGACTGAGGCCTATAAGTGGGTAACCACGGTCGTCGCCGCCCAGTATTACAGTACTGCCGCAGAAAACACGTCAATTCCACCTTCCCGCGCCGGTTGAGTCAATCGGGCAGGGGCGAAAGATGGGGATTGACTCGCGGCGCGAGCCTTGGGTGCTATAGCCGTATTTAATCCAAGTGCGGTGTGTAGGCGCAAGTCCAATTTCCACGTTAGAAAAGCGTCGGCAATAGGCCGTTCAAAAGATTGACTGCGTCCGAGAGATTTTCCTTAGCCACTAACGCATTCGAGCCCGGCTTGTGAGCCACGTTGTCAAACGTATCCTTCTGCCCACCGGTTAGAAAGCGTTTGAGTAGCCGTTCTTCGGCGCCATCAAAGATCTTTGGATGACCACTACCAAGCGATTTTTTTATACTAGGTTCGAGCGACAGATCGGTCGCGGTGGCTAGTGAATCGGTGGGCGCTTTAATTTTGGCTCTTTCCTGTAAGACAAGTGCGAGAATCGTTCGAAACAGCACCGCGGCAGCGTTCGGGGCCGCTTCCTTAATTGCATTGAACTCATTCAGCAGCGCAGCGAGCTTTGTGTCTTTTACCTTCTTGATATTCGCCTCATAGATCGTCTCTACAATTTGGGTTGAGTCGATTCCCCGAATATTTTCGTCCAGCATTCCGACTACTCTCGCGCGCAAGTCTTGTACGACCGGCAGCGGAGCCTGCTGGGGAACTGCCTGGATGACAAAAACAAAACGAGTTGCAAAAATGGACGTGACCGGGCAATCGGCTTGCAGGAACTAGCGCCAACTCCCAGTACTTTGTCTTCCATTCAGTTATGCGCTCATAGGTCAATTCGTCGTTCGCGATTGCGAGTAACTCCTCGCGCGAGGCGCGCAGCTGCTCGATCACGTAAGCAGTCAGTACCTTCATTGGAAAAATCCGGCGCCATAAGAAAGGAGCAATGAAGCGACTTTGCAACCCGGAGTCAATCGGCGTGCCGGGATCGGGCGAAAGGCCGTTCGTTCGCTAGCTTCAACGCGATCCTCCGATGCTGTGACCCTGCGCGTGCAGCGCGCGCCGATCTCCGGTCAGCTTCTCGGCATAGTCGTCGATCGCATCGATCAAGTCGCGGCGACCCATCGCTTGTAAATATCATGGTTCGTGAATCGGCTTAGATCAAATGCCGCTACGATGAGTTGACTGACCATCGATGCAGAGGGCGTATTGTTCATTGGGCTCACTCAACTCATGGGTTTCGGTTCAATCCTGCCCTTTGGCAGGGCCACAGGGCTTCACACCCGGCCCCATGATTTCGCGCATGCCACCCGGCTGGATCTTCGGGTGCAGCTTCCACGACCATCTGCCGTCCGCTTCGCCGAACAACGAATAATCGATCTCACGATATTGCATTGTGCGATCCCCCATTGCTGTAGCGGACTCACAGAGAAATCACCTGATTGCTCAGCACAACCGTCCATTTTGGGCACAGTTGAATTTCTTGGCCGCATCGTTGAAACGATCGATGATCGCGCTGTTCTCACTCTTTAGGCAATCGACGTAGGCGCGAACCTCGATCTGGTAGAGATCCATGAGGGGCTGGCAAATCTCGATTGATACTCGGTCAACGAGATAATCCAGGCATGGCGGTCGCGCAGGCTGCACCAAATCGCCTTGAGGAAAACTCGTGAAGCCGCGGCACGCCGACGGATATTCCCCGGCCTGACTGGCTGCCGAGACCAACGCGAGAAGCGCTGCAATTGCTGGAATACGCATTTCACAGCCTCCGACCCGCGAGAGAAATTGCTGTACTGCAACCGCATCCAAGCCGATGACTAGCGGGGAGAGCAGGGACGCAGCAAAAAAGCCGCAGGCATTCGCGCGCCGCGGCTCGCCGGGTTCGAAAATTGATGCTTATGAAATTGTCCAGCCCCGGTGAGCAGAGCTAAGGCCACATATTACTAAGGGTAAATTAAAATGCGCTGTTCCCGAACAGGAACAAAAAATCTGTTGCTGAGTGGTCACTGCGCCCCGAAAGGGGATGGATTTTTAACGCAAATTAGGTCGGCTTTTTGGTATGGGGTCGAACGCCGTCAGTCGATGGCAGGCCCAACGTGTCTCTTAAGTGGGACACGGATCCTTTTCCTAGATCCTGTAGGCTCAACAGCGTTTCGTCGGAAGCCTCGCGGATCTCGCCGACTGTTCTCCACCCAGCCGCCGATATCGCCTTCCGAATCCGGGTAGAGAATTTGACTTTGTCGAGCGGCGTATCATCCGGCAATTCGGGCGCGGGGTAGAGCATTGGTCCTTCTGCAGCCTCTCGCTCTAAGCGCTCTGCCCGCAATCGTTTGCGGTTTTCGTGGAACGACTGCTGCGCGTCCTCATGTTCGGTCATCGCGTCTTTTGCTTCGGCTCCCCTAAGAACCTTCCGTTCTGCGGTGGAGAGACCAGGATCGGTGCTTTTCTCTTTGCGGATCATTTCCCCTTCGCCTTCTTAGATGGATCGACCGGTGACCGCTCGCCGTCCAACCAATCTTGCTCTTCAGCCAAAGCGCGCCAGGCATCTTCCATCCGCTTGAACCGATTCCTGTCCGGTTCATTTTCAGCCGTTTCCGCCATCTGAGCGCAGTTGGCAGCATTCAAACGGTATTGGTCAGCCGTCGTCATTTCTTCACCCTCAGCGCCAGCCCTACAAGGCCGGGGGCATTGGCTAATATGTCAGCGGCAGCACTCGTTGCACAATCGCGCCAAGGCAAACGAGCACCACGAGCAACTTGAGCAAATTTGCTAGCCGACCGTCGGTGGCGAACTTGTCGATGGCCCAAAAGCAGATTGCGCCGATGACGACGATGATCAAAACCCCAATCAAAACTGAGATCATGGCAACCTCGTTGTGCTGTCGATCTTCATTTCCCCTTCGCCTTCAGCCCGAGTCGACCAGCCGGCGGTCATTCTGCACCGCATCTCAGCCCGTGACCAGCGCGGTTGAGTAAGGAGCCGACTCAAAATCGGTCCTCTTCGACTATGGAAAGGCAATGGCGTAGGCCGCCACCGGCCCGCCGCGACTCGGGTTCTGCATCTGTCGGCGCAATTCCGCGCTGATGGAGCGGAGACATGGAGAACGAACGCTTATCTTATGGGCAGTCACGCGCTGAGAAAATGCGGGCGGCCCACTACAAATGGGTAGGTATGCCGCCAGGGCTCACGCCAGAGTTGGCCAGCAAGTTCATGCTCGGACTTTACGGTGGCAAAACGATCACAAACATGACCAGCGCGGGCGAGCATTACATTTGCTCGTTCGATCGATTCAACAAGCATTGCGAGTTAAACCCGCAGTGGGGATCTGAAGCGCGCAAAGCCAGCAGAGCTAGCTTCATCGCTAAAGAAAAAGCTTCCAATCCAAAGAAGCGTGCAACACAGATAATGTGTCTGAAGGGCTTGCACGCGATGATGCCAGACAATGTGATGATGCACAAAGGCCGCCGAAATTGTCTGGCGTGCTGGCGTCACGCATTCAAAAACCCACCGACGCATACGATATTGCCTGTACTCGACCAGATCAAAGAGAAGTTGAGCCGAGGTGTTTCTCTAGGCGAGATTACCAATGGCAAGGTGACCGGCGGCGGGAAGGTAGACCGGTCATTGGTCCTTGTGCGGTCGAACGTGCTATATCGCTATAGAGAATTAAATCCGGACTTCGACGAATTCGTCAGGCGGGCGACCAGCAAAAGTAATAGTCGCGGCCAGCGCATTCGACAGACGCGCGTTCGCACGGCCGCACGACGCAACTCGAACAACGACTATCAGGCGATCCGCAGTCTGATCCCGGCAGGCAACCCGCACAGAGACGATATCGTGGCACGCATTTTCGAAGATCTGCTCGGCGGTACTCTGAAGCGCGAGGAAGTTCCTGCGCGCGTCAAAGGCTATATCGCAGAGCTAAATAGGCTGTACCCAACGAAATACGTTAAGTTCGGTGATGCCACCTTGGTATCACTGGACGAGGTTCTATTTGACGACGGGTCGATGACCAGGGGTGACACGGTCACCTGCGGGCTTTGGGACTAGACGCGCCGAGGCGCGCCCCAAAAGGGGGATAACCAAATCAGCGCTGCGTCAGAGAAAATCCCGAAGCCGCGCGAGTTCAGCGACGATCTCACCCGACAAGACGGCATCCACCAACGGGGGCTGTGGTGAAGTATGAATCTCATATAGGTGTCGCATGGGAGCCGGCTTGGCCACGAGCTCCCGGATGCACTCATCCAGCGTGCCGTCGAACAGCAAATACGGGCCGGTGCGTGCGGTGCGCCGCTGATTGTTGAGTGAAGGCCATTTCCGAAGGATGGCCGGCGCATCGAAATTGACGTGCGCGTCGGGACTCGCGGGCCTTGTCATGTGCGGGCCTCCAGAGTGAGGCCATGCGACCACGTTTTCCCCGGGGTGGGGAATTGCTTTTTTAACCAAATCAGCGCTCGAACCTCGGCTTTTTTGACCGCGGCTTCCCGGCTCTCCCGTCGCAGTGTGATGCCGCCCGCAGCATCCCGGGCATGGATGAAATACGCCATTTGCCACCCCCCGAAAGATGCGAAAAGTAGGCGCCACTTCCGGTTCCGACAATAGGAACTGGGGGGCTAGGTTGGGGCCGGTGAGCGCTTGCCTCTGCTCGGCCTGTACCGCGCCGTTGACTCGCCCATCGGATTAGACCGACGGCGTGGCTATCCCCTCGGGCAAGGCGCTAAACGCACTAAAGCCAGCACAGCGCGGCGCGGGGCTAATGTTGAGCCGCGGAGTGGCTGGTTCGCCCTTACGTAAAGAACAGTGCCAATAGGCCCGACGCCAGCAGGGCGATGCCCGCCACCGTCACGGCAAGAAATCCGTATGAAGTAAATTCGTCGCGCATAATGACCACCTAGGACCGCAGAGGCCGGTCATCATAGGCAGCCGGCCCAGCGGACAATTTAGCCTTGTGGCGTGTCCGGACGACTTCAACTTGGTGGTAAAATGGCTTCAGGACTGTTTCGTTCGAACGACAGTCCGCCCATTTGTCGGAAAAACCCGACCTTGGTTGTCTTGCCGGAGAGAGATCAACTGGATGATGCTCCCCCGTTGACCTGACAGGAGGCTCCGGATGGGTTTGGGAGTACGTTTCTATCTCTTCGTGGAGGATGGTCTCCAACGTATCTCGCACCGCCTCATGGAAGGACTCGCGCACGGCAAGGACGCGATGCCGCAGTTCGCCGGCACGAAACAGAAGGTCGCCAATGTCCTCGTGGCAATGGAGGCCGGGAAGCCGGTCAAGGTTGAGAGGGCCGACGGCTCTTTCCTGACGTTCGATGAGAACGGTGAGGTGCACAAAGACCTCATAGCCTCCGGCTTTGCTGCCATGGAGACGTACCGCGCGCTTGAACGGGCGCAGCGCAACCCAGAGCCCGGGAAGGTCGTTGATCTTTCGCCAAAGCTCAATCGCGAAAAGTGGGAGCGGGAGAACCGGTGGACGCTTTCAAAGGAAGACCTGGACCTGATTGCCGACGATATTTGGAATAGGAAGCGCGCGGGTGCGCCCAAGGTTCAGCGAGCAACTGGAATCGCCCCGAAGCCTCCGTCCATGACGTGGGAGGCGAAGGAGGCGGTCAAGGAAATCCAAAGCAAGGTTTGGAGCATAGGTGGCCAGTTAGAACGCCTTGCGGAACCATCTCTCAAGGGAGTTTCATTCGAAGCGCTTCAGATGGCGAAGGCCGATCAGAATAGCCCCCTCTGGCGCGCCGTAAGCGAAACCGCCGAGCTGCGGCGGGAGATCCTGAAGCGGCATCGCACCGGCGCGGGCATATGGCATGCGACCGTTGAAATCCTGCGCTGGGACGTGACCCACCACAGCGGCGAGTCCGTAAGCAGCTTTCACGAAAAGTGTAATTCCAAGAAAGAAGCAGAAGAGGCCGCCCGTCGAATGCTGGCAGAGAATGCCAAGCACTTCAGCGCTGAGTTTTCAGTGGAAGCGAGCGTGGTTTGTGAGCTTGAGTGGTACGAGGCCGCCTCAGATGACCTGCAGCCGGGTAGCTAGGGCTTCAGCGACTAAGGAGAGGGGTACCGACAAAGCCGCCAGGCGTAATATGATCGCCTGACGGCTTCGCTGGTGTGGGCCCGGACGCTTGGGGAAAATGTCCGGTGCGTTGATCGTAGATAATTTTACCGGAGCCGCCACTAGACTCGTTTGTTAAGCTGAATGTCAAGCGCGCGGGCGGTCCCCGTGCAGATACTGATCGGGCTGGTGATCAGGCGGCGCTAGGTGCGGCGCTCTGGTTACGCCGGCGATACCTGATAAAGCCCACGCCAAAGAAGCCAAGGATCATCATTGCCCAGGTCGACGGCTCGGGAACGCCGGATCCAATTTGAACGAAAGATTCGATCTTCAGAGAAGTGGCCCCAAGGTCACCCCCGCTCAGGTAAAGTCGAACTTGAAGGTGTCGTTGACATTCGGGTTGTAGCCGATTGGACCACCAAAGGCCGCGAAGATGAGATTTTCGCTGTTTTGATAACCGCCGGGGGCGCCAAGTGAATGAGCGTTGTCAATAATCCCAGCCGGATCGAAGGACATCGAGAGGCCGGTGCGAAGGTCTTCGATAGTGATCAGGGCCGTGGCGCCGCTCAGTGAGTGACCGCCGGGGTTGACCGAAAAGTCGAAATTCCAGGCAGCCCGGGTTGATTTCAGCGGAGAGACACCGACAGGGGCGAAGTACACATTATTGCTCGGTGTGAGAATGCCGGTCGGATCGACGACACCGTACAATTTCGCGCGAAAGCCGATTTCAATGCCGCCTTCGGTATCGGTGATAAAGCCACCATTGACGTTGCCCGCTCCGTAATAAACACCGGGAGCGGCCAAATTTGTGTTGTTGACGACATCTGCGCTGGCAGGCGCGATGGCAAGCGCCAACGCCGCCGCGGTGATCGATACGGCTAAGAACGACTTCAATTTCACGGAAACTCCCCACGTTGATCGAGCGACCTGCTCTTTTTTGTTCTAGTCAAGGTAGTTGCTACCGAAACATTCAACCTTTCACAATGAAAATGTACCCACCGGCGATTTCACCCACACCTAAACCACCGTCTTTTGCTGCGCAGGTGCGGAGGGCTTCACGCCTTGACCAAGCAGAACGAGCGTGGGTGATGTCCACTCTCGCGCGCGAAAGCCGCCCTGAGGGGCAATCGTTGACGGCCGCGGTCGCGCGGGTTCGGGCTGACGGCGCGGGAAGGCGGCACTGCGGGTCGTTCCAAATGATGTCCGGCCGACACCGTGAATCTGGAAAAAAGTCGGGAACAGAATGAGAATTAATGAGCGTCCCCACTTAACTTGGAATGGACCAAACGGGCACTATCGTGATCGGGCGGCGACGTCCTCACAGATTGCACTAAAGGCAAGGCGTATGGACCAAATCGGGCCGGGTGCAGACCGGCGCACCATCAAGGCACAGCAGCGCGCGAAGTTGACGACCGAGCCCTACGACGCGGGCTATCTCGCGCACAAGCACAGCATCAGTCTGGAGCAGGCGCGGGAGCTCATTCGCGGATCGGCAAAGATCGCGAAAAGCTCAACACTGCTGGAGCGAAGTTGTTCTGGAAATCGAAGAGGCCGCCAACTAAGGCGCCCTTACTCGTCCCAAATACGCTCACCGCAATCGCATTCGAACGCCCGAATGACTGCTTGCCTGTCCGGGAAGTGCACGACTCTGATTAGCTTCAGCGTTGCGCCGCAAGCGCGGCATTCCCGGCTTGAATTGCCTGCAGTCTCTCCAATTTTCTCAGCTCTGAATATCTCCATCGGTCATCCCCCAGTGCCCATTCCTGAGTTTCGGGGAAAAGTGGTAATTGTCAAATTAGGCCACTGCCAAAATCAAAATAAATCACAGAGGGTCGAACTAGGCCAGTACCCGGCCGTTGCCGTGGTGGGGGGCACCACGCATTAGAAGGGGGGGCTAGGTGTATTTTGGGGCAAAAAAACCAGGCCGTTCCCTATTCCAGCGACCGGAGCCCCAAGATGCGGTGTCTATCTGCCTGATCTTCTTGTCTAGGGCGTCCGTCTCGGGGCCAGGTTTCAGCGTGGCAATCTGGGCTCCCAGCCTGGCTTTCTCGGGCGCTATATTCTCTTCAAAGGTGTGAGAAGCGGATCGGCGACGCTGCTTGACACGCCTCCTGCTACGGGTCCTGACCGTCGGGTTTGCAGGCCGGTGATAATTTGCCGAAGGGCCTTCTTCGGTTCCGAAGTGAACAGTTCAAAGTAGGCCACTGTGGAGACGAGGCCACCGCGGGTCGAAACAGGCCAGTCCCGCTTCCTCCGGTATTAGCCGAATAGGTCACTCGCTGAATCAAATTAGGTCACTGAAAAGGGCAGCGCCGCTCAAGCGGAATATGTTCGCTTGGGCGGCGCGGGTCAGTCACCGAGAACCCTGAAATACCCTCAGCCAGACTGGATGAGCCATACGATCTTTTGGAAGTCATCCCCCAAATGGGGTACGATTTATCGGTACCGGCTCCAGATTCCCTCCTGAGGATAGGGCCGTTTCTTTGCCACTCGCAGATTCAAAACAGTTACTCGATGGAACCCGCTGGCGAGCAGCAAATTGAGCTAGTGTGCGTTGGTTGATAGCTCCGCAACACCTGCCGCCCACGCTTCCTTCCTGAAGCTTGGACCGTTTTCTTGCGGTTCCTGCAGTCGCGCGAGGGCCGCCGATCGCGCCGATCGTCGGACTGGCGGGCGCTTACGTCGATTGAACGACGTCCCCGTTCAGCTATGCCATCAATTCGAACACCGTTGATTGGACGGGTCGACCCTGAAGCTCCGAGCACTGCTTGCACCGCAAATATCGCTCCAGTTCATGGATCGGCGTGGTCTTCGGCCGGCGAATGATGTCCAGCGCCACAGTCTGATGAGTGCCGCAGCCGAGGCATCGCACCTCGAGATAGCCGTAGCAGCGCCGTAGCGCTGGCACGCCACGACTTAATCGCGACCGATGGGGCCGGCGGAACAGGAGGCGCGGCAGTATTCGGATCGGCATCGCGTAATCGAAGTGTGGTCTGACGACCATCGGTACGAGGCGCGGGTCGCGCGGAAAGGTCGAACTGAAAGGCCGGCTATCATTCTTCGCCTTCCGAATAATTGGAATTGGTTCGCAGTTCGAACGTCCC
Organism: Bradyrhizobium ottawaense; assembly: GCF_900099825.1. Classification (NCBI taxonomy): domain Bacteria; kingdom Pseudomonadati; phylum Pseudomonadota; class Alphaproteobacteria; order Hyphomicrobiales; family Nitrobacteraceae; genus Bradyrhizobium; species Bradyrhizobium ottawaense. Next base: position 6,197,624 of record NZ_LT629693.1, read on the forward strand.
CAGTCTAAATTCTTCGGCTTCGGTCTGTCCGTTCAGGTTCGTACCGACCAGGGTGAAAGCTGCGTTTGGGTATCTCTCCCAAATATAGAGATCGTCAGCCGCAATCGTCAGCAAGCCGAACTTGAACATGTAGCGGCCAGGTTCTGTAACGCGCCCAACTTGAGCCCAGGCGAGCTTATTGATGTCTGCCATTCAACCTTTGCTTTCGTGAAGCGCGTCTCAACGGGCGGGGAATTGTTTGGTTCCCTGACCAGATTCGTGGGAGGCGTTGGTAGCCTAGTGCGCGTCGTGGCTGTGGGAGGACCAGCGGCGTGCTGCACGAATATTGAAGAAGTCCGACTAGCGGGGGATTGACTCCCGGCTCACTGCGGGGCCGTAATTGGGTCAGTGCCGGTTGAATAAATGGGCGCGCGTATGGGCCCACGCTTCGTGTTTTCGGTTATGTCGATCGCCTTTGGCGTCGCCGTGATTTTCGCGACGATCACCACCGTCAGACACTTGTCGCACCGTGCGGATGCGACCATCGTCAGAAATGGCTAGTCGATCATGGAAGACATATTCCCCCAATTCGGACCCGAGAAGAATACAAGCGGCCGCTGGTTCGTGGCGGTAAAAACCGGAAAGGGTCCGGATTCTCATATCGGCGACTTCGGCACGGAAGCAGAGGCGAAGGATTGGATTTCGACCAAAGCGAAGTACTGGCCTCGCGCCCCTAAATCGGCGCCCTGATTGTCATCACTTGAGCTGGTTAAGGAATCTTTAGGAATCAGGATTATGGATTAAGCCCGCTGACAATCGAGCGGGGCGAAACCATGACTGACATGGATATTCTAAGTCGCAAAATAAGTGACTTAAAGGATTGGCAAACACAAGCATGGCGTCGGATTGCAGATCCGGCGGTCACTACTTTTGAACGCCGCGAGGTTCGAAATCATCTTAAAGATAGTGACGCGGAGCTGCGGCGCTGCTTGGGCATGATGTCCGATCGCTTCCGTTTCAATGTTCGGCCTGAAAAAAGTGTAGGCAATTCCCTGGCAAATATTAAATTCAAAATTCTCGCCTGAGACGAGTGTGACGTCAGCCGAGGCAAGCGGCTACCGGGAGTTGGAAGGCGAATTGATGCCCGAGGCGCGACTCTCCAAAAAGCGGCTCAACGCATTGCGGTCGTGAACGCGAGAGGCGCCGCTTCAGGCACGTGCAATAGCATTCACTCTTGGAGTGATGGGGCGCGGCGCTAGCGAGCGCAAACAACTCCACGGCAGCTAAGAAAAGGCCGACGGGCGCGACGCCGTCGGCTCCTTCCTTGCGACTGCCGGCCCCGGCGTCCGGTTCCGTCGCAATTCCGAGACGAAGGGTGCACCCGGATGGTTAATCAAAGATTAACGCGGCTTAAAGCTGGTTCGGGTGCCTGCATGAGCCGAGCAAATATTCGCGAGATTTGGTGCCCATCAGCCTCATGAAAGCGTGGTTTGGCGCCTACCGCAAGTTATCAATGCCTTGGAACGGGACTGGCCGCAAGGCACAGGCCGTCGTTGGTGGTGATAAGCTGCGCGCCGCTCAAGCTGCTACGCGGGATCTTGGTGTACCCTCAAAATTACCAACTCGTTAGGCTTAAACGGGTCGTCCCGATATAGATTTAAGCAGCGGTTCACATACTCAGGGCAGCGTTCGTGATGCCAAGAAAGCCGACGGGCCCCGTCTCACTTTTGCTTTGCATCGGACGGTCGTCATAGGTGCCTTCAATGACAGTAGTTGAAGTAAAAGAGATCCGAAAAACCAAGCGGCAGCGTGTGCTCGTAATGGCACTAATAAGATTTGGCGATATGTCGATAAGCTGTACGCTTCGCAACATATCGGAAGAGGGCGCGGCGCTTGATGTCAGCACGCAGGTTGGCATTCCAGATTGCTTTACGCTGATAGCTGCCTCGCAGAAGAGGAAGGTGTATTCATGCAAGGTGGTTTGGCGCGATAAACGCCACATCGGCGTGGCGTTCCATTAGCAGGACAGCCGATGGAAGAGCGACGAAAGCACGTACGCACAAAGATCGAGGAAACGGCATATATTTCCGTTTCCGGATCGAGCATTTGCTGTCAGGTGAGCGATATTTCCCGACAGGGTGCCGCCATCGACGTTCCCGACGTGGCCTATATCCCAGAGCACTTCGACCTGATGTTCAAGAGCGATCGCATAGTCCGGAACTGTAGGATCGTATGGATCATGAAAAATCGGATCGGCGTCGTATTCAAGGATGACGCCGGCTATCTTAAATCGTTCGCGACCAGCACCACATCCGCTCCTTCACAGTAGGCCTGATCATACTTCGCGCTCGCGGCGGCTTCTATCTCATCGCGATAGAAATTGTAAAGTAGCCGCTGGTCAGCGTTGTTCCGACCGTCACGCTCAGCGCGCTTCTTCACCCAGTAAGTTGCAATATGCACCGTAACGTATTTCGTACCGTCTTCCATCGGAAATCGAATGTAGTGGGAGTTCGCGACGGGTACGGTCAGGCTCGTTGGCATCAACGGCAATCGACGGCCCCTGAAGCTGCGGCTTCCGAGCGCTTGCTCAACGATGCGCTCGCGGAATATTCATTGATCAACGATTGTAGCATGCGTAACGCGCCGGGGTTCGTTGTGTGCCGAGCCAGGCTGCGGCACGTCTCGATCTTATCCAAAAGGGCGCGAGCGTTCTGAGTTGCCATGCTTCAAAGTCGGTCAAACCCCTGAACGAAATGGTAACGACGCCTCCCAGGCGCGAAGATGGTTAAGTGAGTTTTAATTCAATTGCGCTGCGGCCAGACGGCAAGGTGTTAGCGCCGGGTCGTCCTCACGTAAACATCAGGGCCAATAGCCTCGACGCGAACAGGGCGATCGCTACGACCGTTACGGCAAGAATCCGCATGAAGCAAATTTCGTCGCGCATGGTGCGCACCTGTGATCGCAGAGTCCGGTCTTCATGGGCGACCCGCTCTGGAAACAAGTTAGCTTGGCCTCGTGTCTGGACAGTTTCGACCCAGCGGCAAAACGGCTTCAGGACTGTTTCGTTAAATCGCCCAAGATGAGCCTGTGGCCGCTATATTCAACAGCGATCAAACATGCGAATCGTGAAAGCCGCGATCATGAGGTAGGCAGGTGACTGGCGTTTGCTGTTCAGCCAAGCATATTGCGGTCCGGCCTTAGCCGCCAGACGTGGAATGGCAACGTCGTTAGGTGCGCTCCCAGCTGGTCAAATAACTCGAGCTTGGCCTGATCCGTGGCAAGATGGCTGATCAGCCGGTACTCGGCGGCGTCGAGAAATGCGTCGCCCGTTGCTTGGTAAACAAGGCGACAAGCAAGCGCCAACATTGCGACACGTGCGATTAGACTGTTCCCAATCAATTTCCGCTAGAAAGGCTATACGCGGGAAGCCAAAGAGATTTTGTCGACGGCCCCGACGTTCTAAGACCGATAACTGCGGGATCAAATTGATGCTTTTATCAGCGATGCGTCTTGGAATTTCAACCCTTTGCGCTCTACTGTTGGCTGGGTCGTTCCTACCAAACGCAGTGTTAGCGAGAGGCGGGCTCTATTCGACAACTAGATACAGTTACGGATTATTCCGGCCGGCTTATGGACCTGTCGCGATCGGGATTGGTTACAGATATTACGGCTATCCGCTGGACGACTCCTTCGACTATCCGCGTGGATACGGTGAGTATGCCGAATATGGCCCGTGGGCCTCGCAGGGATATTCCGGTGGCTGCCAGTTAACGTGGCGACGCGTACGCACCCATTATCGCCTGAGTTGGCGAGCGGTCCGGTTTTGTTACTAAGCATCTCCGGTGCGGGCGCCAGGAATTGTGCCGCCTCATGCGGGACGAATGCGCTGCTGTTTGACGCTTGGCCTCTCAGCCGAACGCCCAGCCCAATCCCAACATAAGCATCCAGGACCAACCCAGTGTCGCGATAGCTATCGCGACGAGGTAGATCAATCTAATGATATGAGAGCGCACGATTTGCCTTCGCGCCAGCGCTTTTTACATTCGCTGAATGCCTCATCAACTCGGACTGGCTTCTCGAGACAGCTTCGCGCAGCTTTAAAAGTTCTGCATAGCGATCGCGCAGCGATTTCGTCTTTTCCGGCGTGTTGCCGTTAGGCTTTGTATTGGCTGATTTCTGACGTCTCACGCGTCACTCCTGCCGACATAAATTAAAAATGACCAACCTGCTATTCAAAGTTGAACGCCAAAAAAACCTATCTGGTTTCAGCCAATTCGCAACAAAACGTAGATATTAAGCTTGATAGCGCTGCAAAAGGTTAAATCTGGAACACATATGTCTGTTCCGCGCTGCTTTGATGACAAAGGGTTCACATCCCGGGCCTGGCGGAGGTTTAATAAGGCCGAAGTAACAGTGAATGGAGCCTGAATGGAGTTCACTTGGCCGCAGGGCCTGACGTGGTTCCGGTAGCGGGATGCCATGGCCAAGTCGACAGGATACGCATGGCATCGGCCTCAAGCATCTGCTTTCTGGCTTTTACTTCCTCGGTTACCACTCTTAGATCCTCGTCCAGAAAATAGAAATTGGAGCAACGGGAATTATAGTCGTTTGCAAACATATTATAAGCCTGGATATCCAGAGGTCCCTGAACATATTGCTTGAGTACACGCAACCGTTCTTCCTGAAAATGACAGTAGCGAACAAACTCTCGCTTAAATCGCTCGCCCTTGCTGGCTGGGGGAACGGCTTCCTGCTCCTCCTTAAAATTCGCCTGGAGCACTGGGGCGTTTGAAGGGAAAAGCAGATTGTGATTTCGGTAGGCAAGGAATGTGCAGATCGTCGCAATGAGCACCAGACCTATGAACAGGGCGGCCTTCGCGTATGAAATCGGGCGGCTCCGTCCGGTCTGTATCGGTCCGTTGGTTGCCTCCAATCTATTCAAGTCCTCGCGCAGGGCATCCAGGGTGGTAGGGGTAGCCGGCAGGGTCTCGCCAAATCGCAGCAGATCCGAGGCCAGCCTGCTGGCAGCTCCCTTTGATTCCGGTCGGGCATCAAGTCTAAAAGCGAAATCGCGGATCAATATCCAGGGTTGCTCGTGCAGGTCGGTCGCGTGGGTGTCGGAAACCGCCTTTGAAAAGGTCTCCCAAAGAGCGCGGCCGTCGCTGTCGGCAAATCCCTTCTTCTCAATCGGCAGAGCGATCAGCTTGGGCTCGCGATCCAATTGTTCAATCAGAGTCTCTAATGGCTTGATCCTGGCTTCCAGCGACAGTTTCCGAAGAGCCGTCGCGGCTCCCTTGAAAGGTTCTATGTCATCGGGCAGCAGGCTCAACGCATCGAGATAGATGGCGGCGATCGTTTGTGCCGTCTCATATTTGCCAATTGCAATGAGGTCTGCTGGCAGCCGACGCAGGTCGGCGATTATTCTATTGACCCCTTCATTGCGCAGCTTCTGATGGGCATCGAACACGATCAAAGGTGCGTTTATTGATATCCAATCCGAAAATGTGTTTTTGAGTTGCGCAACGGCGGACACATCGTCGGGCTGGAGTTTGATCGCGTCACAGGCGGCGTCGATCTCCTGCAGCGCTGGTTTCAGTTTGGCCAAAGACTGGCGATAGGCATCCAGAAAATTGGTCAAGGCCTCGCGGTGATGTCGATCGTTGCTCACCAGAACTTTGCGGATACATTGCTCGAGCGGCACCGCTGCGTCCTGGATTGCGCCATACGCAGCAACGACGGCTTCGGCATGTACCGTAAAAAGCTCCTGCAAGCCCTGACGGATGCCGAGCAATGGTGGCATCGGAAAGCCTGCACAGGTTAGCTGGTCTTTCAGAATCTCGAAAATGGTCGCGGCATCGACCGAGGCATGGGCGCCAACGAGCGCGAACATCAGACTGGCATCGGCGGGCTCTCTGGTAGCGAGATGAGCCAAAAAGTTGGCTCTCGATAGAGGGGGTAGATCATTTGCGGCGGCCATCATTTCGGACATGGGCGCGTTGCCGGACAGGCCATCATAGAATGCGGTGAGCTGTTCTGCGCTACAATCCAAGGGATACGTGAGTTCGCACAACAAGCGTCGCGCGGGGTCGAGGATGGCGCTGCGCGCCTCGGTCAGCTTGTGCTCCGGTGCTCCGCGCTGCTGCCGTGAGGCAGCATAGGCTTGTTCGACCTCTGCAAGCGTTGCGGTTGGGTCGATACCAAGCAAGCGGAAATGGCCTGCGAATTGATCGCACGACGCAGCGCTAGTGCTCGTGGGCTGATCCTGCATGCTGTGTCGTGCCCCGCGTCAACTTAATTTCCGGCTGGCACCCCGCTTTAGCCAATCCTCAACCAACATCCCATGCCGGCGGGAGGGCCGGCAACAAAGCGTTAATCAACCGATCTCGATCAATCAAGCGTTTGGCACGGCAAAAGGGCTCACAAGCGTGAAAGGGTCAAACATTATGTGCAATCCTCCGGAATACGTTACCTCGTATTTACCGCCTCCCGAGGGGGATAGATCCGTCAACTGTTTGGATAGGACTGGCCGACAATATCGCAAGTGAAATTCACGAAGATGAATTCAGAGGCGATCAAAATGTCCACGAACACCGCCGAGAATCTTACCAAGCGTCTCCCAAGCCAGCGACGGTCACTCCGGCGCCGCGGCCGAAGAGACGCGGGCTATACGCTGCTCGAGCTACTGGTCGTCATGGGCATTTTGGCCGTGCTGACTGCGGTCGCCACGCCACAGCTGATGGGTTATTTCGGCAAAGCCAAAACCCAGTCGGCTCAGCTGCAGATCGAGAATATCGGCACCGCGCTCGAGCTTTATTACATGGAGAACGGCTCCTATCCGAGTGCAAGCGTCGGCCTCAAGGCATTGGTCGAAGCGACACCCGAAGCGCCAAGGTGGAACGGCCCCTATCTGAAGAAAGCCAAGAATTTGCTCGACCCGTGGGGGCGTCCCTACCAGTACAACTATCCAGGTTCAAACGGGGAATATGAAGTCTATTCGCTCGGTCCGACCGGAAAGTCGACCACTGCGTCCGCTGCCCCCTCATCATTTCGAAGCTCAGGAAGCTAGGCCGCTTTCACTATAAATGGTCATTTGCGCAAGTGGCCGCGCTGGCGCGATTTGCTTGTGAACTGCCTGCGGATCCGGAACAGGTAGCAGAATTAAGAGGCCGGTACGGGAATTGCGAGCTTACCTGCGTCCCCCGCCATCCTGACAACCGTCCGGTGAAGCCTGTTACGATCGTGTCAGCGCCGAGCACGCGCCATGTAGAATTCCGCTTCCGCATCCCAGGCCGCTGCTTCCTTCCAGCCGAGCGCCTCACCATCGATCCGGTCGGTATTGAGCCGCACCATGGGTTCTGTGAATTCGCTCTGCTGGAGCGGCGTAACGGGGCAGGCGATCCCGAGGCGGGGCGCCATTTCTGCTGCGAACCGATTTGCAAATGCCCCCTGACTTTCGACGTAGAAGCTCGGATTAAGCTTGATCACGCCGTTCTGGGCCGGGACTATGCTGGCGAAGGCTGCATAGGAGGCCGCCAGCAGATCGACGTGAATGTTATCACGTACGTAAAGCGGGGTGCGGACGGTCGGCACCTCGCCCTTGAACCAGGTCTGAATCAGATAGTTGCAGAAGCGCGGCTCCTCGAACGGCCCGAACGGGTTCGGGATAACGAACTTGCCGAGCGGGAAGCCCCTGGTTTGGCTGAGATAGCGGTAGTACTGCCAGGTCAGTCCCTTTGACAGCCCATAGGGCGAAAACGCACGCAAGGGCGCATCGCCGGCGCCTTCATCCTGCTCGAAAACGGTGCCCGTCAGCACCACGCCTGCTAGCCCTCGGGTCAAAAGCGTCTCGAGCACCTCGACCAGCTGCTGCGTGTTATCAGCGACCGCGCCCAGAATGTCGAACTCGGGGTTGCGATAGTCGCCAGTACGGGCGGCATGCTGGCACAACAGGTCGAAGGAACCCTGCGAGGCGATATTCATAAAAGCGGCCGAGCCGAATGGGCAGCCTTCAGCTACTTCCGCGACAGACTTTAACGCCGCTACGCGTTCGCCGCGCAGGCCGGAATAGTCGGCGATCATTCCCTTTAACGGGGCGACCACGCTATGACCTGCCGCTGCGAGGCTACGGGCGAACCAAAGACCCGTGAAAGAGCTGCCGCCGGTAAGAAGGATTTTCACACCAGGTCCCGCAGCTGTTCGGCGCCATGGAATTGCGGATTGTAGTCAGGCCAGGTTTTATCCTTTGGCGAAACATCAATAGGGGCTATCGGCCAGACCACGCCGAAGCGGGGGTCGTCAAAGCGGATACCACGTTCTTGCTCCGGGCTGTAGAAGGCACTCGACAAATAGAACGCCTCGGTGTCATCGGTGAGCGTTATGAACCCGTGTGCACAGCCCTGCGGCGCATACATCATGAGACGGTTCTCGGCCGTGAGTTCGGCGCCGAACCATTGCCCAAACGTCGGAGAATCCGGCCGCAGATCGATAATCACATCGTACAATGCGCCGCGAATGCAACGTACCACCTTGGTCTCGGCCGCCGGCGGCAACTGGTAGTGCATTCCGCGCAGCGTGCCGGCCTTGGCGGTCAGCGAATTGTTGATTTGAACGATCGGCATCGCAAGGCCGGCCGCTTCGAATTCACGCTCGCAGTAGAAGCGGGCAAAGAAGCCGCGATCATCGCCGCGCTTTTCCAGCTCGATGGTGTGGGCGCCCTTAAGCGGTGTGGCGTGGAATTTCATGCGATGTCCCTGTAGCTTACTGCCAACGCAGGTCGAGCGACAACCGACCCTGCTGGATATGGTGTTTAAGCGTGCGAAGCCGCATCAAGGGGGAGGCACGGAAGTCGCCGTCGGCAAATCCCATTCCGCGCAGACCCGACGCCAGGTTCTGGACCGACGTCTTGAGCGGTACGGCCGGTATGTGCTCGGGCGCCAGCGAGGCGAACATGGAGAAGTCGACCTGGTAGGATCGCTTGTCGGGGGGAGCATCGCGGTTGATGCTAACCTTGGTACCCGGCAGTTCAGTGGCGACGACTTCCGCGAGCTCCCGCACCTGGTAGTTGGCGGCCTTGTTGCCGGCATTGACGACCAGGAAGCGTCCGCCGTGGTCGGGGGATCGGCCGATCGCCCATTCGATGGCGCGAGCCATATCGGAAACATCGATCAGGGGTCGCCAGGGGGTTCCGTCGCTGAGCACGGTGATCTCACCGGTCGCGAGCGCACTGGCCACGAAATCATTGAGAACGAGATCAAGCCGCAACCGGTCCGACATGCCGCAGGCGGTGGCAAAACGCAGGCAAGTCACCGTCATCCGTCCAGCATTGCTGGAGCGAAGCGCGTTTTCCATCGCGACCTTGGATCTTGCATAGGCCGTTAACGGATTGAGTGCATCGGTCTCGCGCCGGGGGTTACCTTCTGCCGCGCCGTAGATGCTGCAGCTGGAGGCAAAAACGAACGTGGTGACGCCGCGTTCCTGCGCCATCTGCGCCAGGGCAATACTGGCTTTCTCGTTGATGGCCTCCGTGACGGCTTCAAACTCCTTGCCCATCGGGTCGTTGGAGATGGCCGCGAGGTGTACGACGGCATCGACGCCATCGAGTAGGTCGGGCGGAAAGTCGCGGATGTCACCGAAATGCAGACGGTCCAGCAGTGCTTCGGGAAGCCGCGACGCGCCAGTCAGATTGTGGGCAAAGTATCCGCTGTCGAAACCGATCAGCTCGGCGTCCGGATAGCGCGCGCGCAACTGGCGGATGACGCCGGGGCCGACATAGCCCATCGGGCCGGTAACGAGAATGCGCATAGGGGGATTGATCCTGTCTACCATTTTTTCCAGGGGGCCTTGCCGCTTGACCAGAGGTCCTCGAGGTAGCGCTTGTCACGCAGCGTATCCATCGGATGCCAGAAGCCTTCGTGAAAGAAGACGCTCAATTGGCTATCCTTGGCCAGGTTGATCATGGGCTCTTGTTCCCAGACGGTCTGGTTGCCTTCAATGTAGCTGCCGACCTTGGGGGAAAGTACGAAGAAGCCGCCATTGATGAAGCCGCCGTCGCCGCTCGGTTTTTCCTGAAAGCTAGTGACGCGGTTGCCTTCGAAATTGATGGCGCCGAACCGGCCCGGCGGTTGCGTTGCGGTCACGGTCGCAAGTCGACCCTCGCGGCGATGGAAAGCGATGCTTTCGGTGATGTTGATATCGCCCACACCGTCGCCGTAAGTCAGGCAGAAGTCCTGGTCGTCGCCGAGATAGGGAAGGATCTGCTTGATGCGGCCACCGATCATGGTGCTTTCGCCGGTATCGATCAGGGTGACCGTCCAGGGTTCGGCATCCTTGCGCAGCACGTGCATCTTGTTTTCGCGCATGTCAAAGGTGACGTTGGACTGGTGCAGGAAGTAATTCGAGAAATACTCCTTGATCACATAGCCCTTGTAGCCGAGGCATACGATGAAATCATTGATGCCGTGGCTCGCGTAGATCTTCATGATGTGCCACAGGATCGGCTTGCCGCCGATCTCGATCATTGGCTTGGGGCGCGTATCGGTCTCTTCGGAGAAACGGGTTCCAAGACCCCCGGCCAACAAAACCGCCTTCATATAAACCTGCCGTCGTTTAAGGATTGCGCCGCGAACTTGCCCACGGCCTATTGAAAAAATTGCTATCAGCTTGTCCCTACAACAACATGCGTTGCTTCGCGAGTGCACCGGCGCGGGTTCATAACAATTTGGTTTATTCATCGACTGCTCGGCGTTTGCCTTGCGGTCCCAATGATTGATATTGCGCCGCACCAAACGGCTTCGTTCTGCAGAAATTAAAAGGCTGCAGTATCATAATACCATCACAGAATAAATAGGCGTCCGTTTAACAGGTCTCTGAGTAATTGACCGGTTGTATTTTTTCGGCTGCGGCGGCATTCCCGCACGAGTGCTCGGATCCGAGGCATTGGAGCAAGCGGCGCGGCGACAAGCGGGAGTTGCTGCTGGCCGAGAGCCCCCGTGGGTGGCGCACGAAACCGGCGCGTGCCGCGGCCAGTATCAACTCCACGGTGCAGCCCAAGGGCATCACCTTTGGACCGATGCCTCAGCGCGGCTGGAAGCTTCATTCTTTCCGTGCCCCGGAGTGGAGTGCAACTGCGAGGGCACCCTGATCGGCACGAAGGTTGATCAGATCATCGCCAGCACCATCACCGCCCGGTCGATTGCGGCGGAAGGTCAGCGTCGGCGAGACTGGGCGCAGCGTGAGTGTAATGCCGCGGCGTTCCGGAGTTACCAAAATAAAGAGCCGCCCGAAGGCGGCTTCTAAATTCAATCGCTTTTTGGATCAGGCCGTCATTAACGCTGGCTTTGACTTGCGGCGATAGGCCATGAAGCCGAGCCCGCAGAAGCCGAGGATCATCATCGCCCATGTGCTAGGTTCGGGGACACCACCAACGGTCGGGGGCGGTGGAGTGTACGATTGCTCATTTGTTAAAGGTCCGCTGACAAAGCCATTGACCAAATGCTGGAATGTCGGGAATCCATTGACGATTGGTACGATGTCCAAAGAGCCTCCTTGAATCTGCAGCTCATAAGGATTTCCCAAGTAATTGAAATCTGAAATATAGAACAGCCCAGCAAAGACGCCGTTATTATATTGAATTGCAGCCTCACCGAACTGCGCATCAGCTAGAGTGAACGCTGGCAAACCGCTGAACGTTAAGCTAAGCGCGGTCGCAGGTGGGATCGCACCGATATCTGCGAAACTCGAAAAGAAGACGTTCTGTAAACCCGATCCGCCACCCGGTACCAGATTGTTGTCAAATACCAAGCTGCCAGTGAATGTACCACCGGCAGGCCAAGGTGCAATCACTCCCCGAAATGGTGGCTTCGAATTGGCATTACCGCCATTTACACCAAAAGAAAAATTTGCAGTGGTGTAGGTATCTGCCATCGCACAGGTGGCGCTCAGGCCCAAAACGAGAATCGCTGCGGCGAGACTGGAATTAACTCTCATTAAACTCTCCACTGTTTTAACCGCTCCATTATTCTTATTCTCAACTTGCGACCATCGCATGACGCGAGTGGATGAATAATAAGAGAGCACCCTTATTTCACGGGTACGTCAATATGTCAGGAATGCTGTCATGTCTGGCGCGCGTCGCAATAGTTTAGTTTCGCGTTTGCTCAAACATTATTCCCCATACCCATCAGCGGCATCGCGCCTGCAATTCATGACAAAGAGAAAGCTGCCCGGAGGCGGCTCTCGATTTCAATTCTGATTATTAGATCAGGCCGCCATCAATGCTGGCTTCGACTTCCGCCGATAGGCCATGAAGCCGACGCCAGCGAAGCCGAGGATCATCATAGCCCATGTTGAGGATTCGGGGACGGCCGTAGCGACGTCGAAGACGCCGGGGCTATAGATGAAATGTCCACCAACTATGTCCGTCGAGAACACAGGATCTATTGAACCGCTGATCTGTACTCCGCTCGACGTAGGATCGAGCAACACAGTTAGTTGGACAAGATACGGTGTATTGGCGACCATCTGAACTTCATTGTTCGGTATAAATGCCCCGGTAGGATTGGGCGCAGCGGACGGGCAGCCATTTACGCATTGCGTCTCCTGAAAGGTCAAAGATGCAAAGTTATTGAAATAAGCCGTCGAAGTTCCCGCCTGCCCAAAAAGCAAAGAAGCGGATACTGCCGAGTGATCCGGCGCAAAAATGCTGTCCGTAGCGTGCAGGTTTACGGCGTAACTTCCCGCTACTGGATTCACATATTCCACGTAGTAGGCAAGTTTAGCTTGAACCTCTCCGCCACCAGTATGAAAGATATCGAAGTACACCTGATTGACTGTCGCTGAGACTGACGGGCTTGAACCAAGCTGGGTCGTCGCGCTACACGTGCCGCCACAGCCTTGTCGGCCCGAGTAATCAAGCGTTCCTAGCGTATCGCTAGTCAGGATTGCACTTGCGTATCCGATCCCAAAGTATTCGTAAGAGATCGCGTTGGGTAGAACCTCAGCACTAGCTGGCGCAACGCCTGTTGCCAAAAGCAATGGGGGAATGACAAGCATCATGAATTTTTTCATCAAAACCTCCACCTTGGTAAATCGCCCATCTAATCGCTTAAATAGGTCGGGGACGGGAGATACGAAATTAACAACATACTGCTCGTTACGTTCATCGGACTTCCAAAGAGCCCCGAACGCTGAAATTAAGTTGAGCTTAGATAACTGGGCAACCGATACAAGCCCTCTTTAAAGCAAAAGTCGCGATATTTTTCGTTTGCGTCATTTAATTGAGAGCGGCGCTCGCGATCTTAAATATTCAATTTAAATGCCAGCGCGCCGAGGGCTGGTTAGCGATGCCATGTCCGTTGCGGTCGCGTCGTTTTGGACGTTGGCCGGCGACTTCCGCTCTTCCTTCGCGAACAGACATCGTTAGCGGCGATCTGTATGTCGTAAGCGGTGTTCCGCGACCACCTTCCGGATGATGTCGTGATCTGCGAGTCTGCGGTCCGGTTTTGACCGTTAGGCTTAGAATGGACACTGAACATATTGCTATCACGGAGCCAGTCCGCCGGCTGGAAGTGTTCACCGGCGCCGGGCGGCGGCGGACATGGCGCGATGAAGACAAGGCCCGGATTGTCGCTGAGATCGCGACGAGCGGAGACTCGGTCTGTGCCGTGGCTCGACGCCATGGATTATCACCGCAGCAGTTATTTGGCTGGCGACGTCAATTGCGAGATTCCGAAGCTGAACGTTCAGAGGCTGACGGGCTGCAGTTCGTGCCGGCGGTTGTGGATGGGGGATCGTCTCCTGTTCCGCAACGGAGGACACCGCGGAGCAAGGCTGAGGCCAGTGCCGGAACGATCGAGGTCGAGATCAGCGGCGTGACGGTCCGGGTCGGCCGTGGTGCGGACGCAAAGACTTTGATGGCGGTGCTGCGTGCATTGATGGCCGGCGCGTGATCGGCCCGACCGGCGCGGTCCGGGTGATGGTGGCGACCAAGCCTGTCGACTTCCGCAAGGGGGCGGAGGGACTTGCGGCGCTGGTGCGCGAAATCATGACGGCGGATCCATTCTCGGGCGCGGTTTACGTGTTCCGAGCCAAGCGGGCGGACCGGATCAAGCTGATCTTCTGGGACGGTACGGGCCTGTGCCTGTTCGCAAAACGGCTGGAGGACGGCATCTTCCGCTGGCCGAAGATCGAGGATGGTGTGATGCGTTTGTCGGCTGCGCAATTGTCGGCGTTGCTCGAGGGGCTGGACTGGCGGCGCGTTCATGAAGCCCGAGAGACGGTAACGCCGACGCAGCCTGGCTGACGATTTGTTCCTGCGGCGAAGTGAATCACGTGCAACGGGATCGTCGCAAAATGCGACTGAATATGATCTGATTTGGTGATGCCGAGCGACGCACTGCCTGACGATCCCGAGATGCTGAAAGCGATGCTGCTCGCCGAGCGGATGCAGAACGAGCGGCTGCGCCAGATCATCAAGGAACTGCAGCGGCATCGTTTTGGCCGCAGGGCTGAGACGCTGCCCGAAGATCAAATGCTGCTCGGCCTCGAAGACGTCGAGCAGACGGCGGCGAGCGATGAGGCGGCAGCGGATCAGTCGGCTCCGGCCTCAAGAGCTGCACGGGCCGAGAAGCGACGTATCAACCGGGGCTCGCTGCCAGCGCATCTGCCGCGGATCGAGTTCGTCGTCGACATCGACGACCAGGCCTGTCCCTGCTGCCAGGGCGAACTCCACCGGATCGGCGAAGACAAGAGCGAGCGGCTGGACATTGTGCCAGCGCAGTTCAGGGTGCTCGTCACCATCAGGCCGAAATATGCTTGCCGGCGTTGCGAGGACGGTGTCGTGCAGGCCCCTGCGCCAGCGCGCCTGATTGAGGGCGGCATGCCGACCGAGGCCACCATCGCCCAGGTTCTGGTGTCCAAATATGCCGACCATCTTCCGCTGTATCGCCAGGCCCAGATTTACGCCCGGCAACAGATTGTTCTGGATCGATCGACGCTGGCGGACTGGGTAGGCCACGCCGCCTGGCACCTGCGTCCGCTGCACGAACGGCTTCTCACGAGACTAAAGGAATTACCCCGGCTGTTTGCGGACGAGACGACGGCGCCCGTGCTCGATCCCGGCCGGGGCCGCACCAAGACCGGTCAGCTTTGGGCCTATGCCGCCGATGACCGGCCATGGGGCGGCTCTGATCCACCGGGCGTGGCCTATGTCTACGCACCCGATCGCAAAGCGGAGCGGCCGATTGTCCATCTGGAAGGCTTCAAGGGCGTCTTGCAGGTCGACGGCTATGCCGGCTACCGCAAGCTGGCCGATCGTGGCGACGTCCGCCTTGCGTTCTGCTGGTCGCATGTACGCCGCTACTTCTATGAGCTCGCCGTCCCCGGTCCGTCGCCCATCGCCAGCGAAGCGCTCGAACGTATCGCCGCGCTCTATGCTGTCGAGAAAGACATCCGCGGTCGTCATGCTGACGAGCGTCGAACAGCCCGGCAACAGAGAAGCCGTCCGCTGATCGACGCGTTCGAGCCTTGGCTACACGCAAAGCTTGGCCTGATCAGTCAGAAGAGCAAGCTTGCCGAGGCCATCCGCTACGCCCTGTCTCGCTGGGAAGGGCTGACGCGCTTCATCGACGACGGCCGCATCGAGCTCGACAACAACACCGTCGAGCGATCGATCCGCCCGATCGCGCTCAACCGAAAGAATGCGTTGTTCGCAGGTTCGGACGGTGGTGCCGAGCATTGGGCCACCATCGCCTCACTGATCGAAACTTGTAAGTTGAACGACGTCGATCCGCTCGCCTACCTGACCGACGTCCTCACAAGGATCGCCAACGGTCATCCCAATCGCGATATCGATCAGCTGCTGCCGTGGGCATACCGAAAGCAAGACCTCAAAGCCGTGGCCTGAAAACACCGCTTACTGTATGTCGCAAAAGTGCCGATTTTGTTCTCTAATTCCGGGTCTTGGTGTCAAGCTCTCCGACGATCGTCCTTTGCCGGGCCCACTGTTCTCTCCGCGGTAGGGGTGAACCCTCCGCATGATGGCGTAAGGTGACGCTGGCGGTTCAATGTTGCAATCGCGGTCGGCCTTTCGGACGCTCGCAAAAAATCGGGCGAACTCACCATCGCCATCGTCCCGGCAGGGACGTCTTTTCCCGCCCGTTCGGCAGGAACTCGGTAATGCCCTCGCTAGGCAGCAATCTCCTTCGACCAGTTGAACTCGGTTCCATCGATCCACATGCGATGCAGAATGACCGCGAGCTTACGCGCGACTGCAACCTTTGCCTTGCGGAGCCCGTTGCGCTTGGCGAGCCTTACTCCCCAGGCCTTCACGGCGGACCATTTTGGGACGCGCGTCAGCAGAACCCCGGCTGCTTCAAATAGATAACTTCGCAGCATAGCGTCGCCGCACTTCGAGATGCGGCCTGACCAATCGACCTCCCCGGAGGCGTAGCGTCTACTGGTTAACCCGACATAAGCACCTACGCTTCTCGACCGCGCAAACCGTGCCGGGTCGTCAATCGTTGCCTTGAAGGCGAGCGCGGTGATCGGACCGATCCCAGGCACGGTCATGAACCGGCGGACCTGCGCATCATGGCGAGCCAGTTTCATAACCTTGCGGTCAAGCTCGCTGACCTGCTGCCCGACGGCATTGCGCGCTTCGAGCAGCGGTCTGATCACAGCTATCAGCTCAGGACGGCCCTCGATCAACTCCTCGGCTCGCACGGCAAAGACATTGAACTTGGCACGGCCGATGACGAGACCGAGGTTCTTCAGAAGGCCGCGAACATGGTTCTCGAGATCGCGTTTGATCTTGACCAGCAGCGCCCGGCTGGCCAGTAGCGCCCTGACCGAGTGGCTATCGAGATCCTTGACGTGCACCTCTTTGAACCAGCCGGTCTGCATGATGCGGGCTATCCCGATTGCATCGTTGCGGTCGCTTTTGTTGATCTGCATCCTGAGCACGGCTTTGGCATGGCGCGCGTCGATACAGATCACTGGGAGGCCGAGCTGCTTAAGCTCGGTCCATAGCCAGGTTGACGTCGGTCCGGTCTCGAGGCCGATGCGTACTGCATCCGGCGCCTTTGACCTCACGTAAACTGAGATAGCCTCAGGATCTGAATCGACCACGCTCTCTCGCACGACCGACCCCGTCTGATCCACCACGCAGATCGATGTCTGCTTCAACGATACGTCCAGTCCGACATAGTATTCCATTGCCGCTCTCCATCGCTGCGAGGCCACATGAGGCGGGCCTCATACGTTCCTGGAGAGCTGATTCCCTTGCCTTTTTCTGGCTCGATCCCGGAATTACCCCATGTTGCAAAAGTCCCAAAAGGCCCCGCGGCTAATTTTCCGCCAAAGAACGAAACAAGCGACAATCGCCGATCAGTGCAGCCTCAAACCGTTATCGGAGTCGTCCGTACGTTTGGCGCACGACGGCGCGGTCCCCCACGTTGTTATTCGATCGTCGCGCCTATGGCTCTGAGAATTTGAGTCCCATGCCGCAAAAATACTTTTGCAACAAAATCTGCCAGGAACGGAAGTCGATATTTCTCGACGCAAAAAGCCGCCGAACCTTCAAAAGGCCGGCGGCTTCAAAAGTAGTCCGGGTATCAGAAGCGATAATAACCTGCAATTTTGTAGTTATTCGAATCCTCACCGTACTGTTCGAACCCGCCCCCAAAATCATAGGTCTTTTTGGGGAGGCTGATGCGTGCATAGCGGAAATCGACGCTCCAGTGTTGAGCGACACGGTATTCGAGGCCAACTCCGATGACCGAGCCGACGTGTTCATTTGAAGGCGACGGCCCGAACGGGGAAGTAGCCTCGATTTTCGAATAGGCAACGCCGCCGAATACATAAGGCAGGAAGTTGTTGACGGCGTAACCCAGCCGCACGGCCCCGATGACCGCCGATTGAGGACGCAAATTGAAGACGACGCCCGGGACAAGCGTAAAATCCGCCTTGAGACGGGTGATTGGTACCGTGACGAAGGCGCCTAGCACGATATTATTTGCGAACTGATAGTCCGCACCAAGTTTCAGAAGCGAAACGTCGCATCGATAGATCCGAAGGTTGAGGGCCGGGATTGCGTGCTGTATTCGCGGGATCGTCGTACGACGGTAAATCCGAAGCGAAAACCCGACTGGGTGAAGATTTCCGCTCCGGTTAGCAAATCGAGCACTGCAACATTCCTTAGCTTGACGAGGGCGGCTCAGTCTCTTCGGGCGGCGTTCTTATGTTCGACGTGGATAGTGTCCAACAGCACGCGTTGCGCTAAACTGCCGCATTACAAGCAGCCTACGTTATGGCGGCCTTACGCAGCGTAGGTTTTGCAGATGCTGTTCCCAACTCTGCTTCTGAGCCTGCCGTATGCTCGATCCAATCGATAAGTCGAACGACGTCCGAGTAATAGGTGAAGTGGTCTTCCCCAGATGCAACGCCAAAAAAGCCCCGGCTCTTTTCATCGCGCATTGCACGCTTGAGGCGCCGAGCAAACAGTACCAACTGGTCGTTCGAAGGCATTAGCCCTGTAGAAGGCAAGCGAGATCGTCGTTCAGTACTGGACCGTCTCTCGCCGAAACTCTGCTTTTCGCTTTCGGAACGGCTGTCTATCCCCGAACGTCTTTCGATTGATGACATTGCTTTTCCCCAATAAATGTTTCCCGGAGCCACCATGCAATTCGACACAGGCGCGCTAATCTATCGACCAATATGAATGTCGGGAGCGCTTAACCAGCACCGGCAGAGCCGATGCCAACTCTCTATACGAGCAAAAATATAAGGTTTCCCTAAATTGGTATGATTCGAAGCCCGGACACTAGCTCCGACCGATACCTTCGCCTGATTGCAGGACTTTTTAAGTATCTTGGTCGTGGTGTTAATGAGGCCTTAATCAGGTATGCATTAAGTTTTGTCTGTTTTTCCAAGCTTTGAGTCTCTGGTCGGATCGATAATTTTGAAGCTAACGTTCAGTTTCCTGTCTAATTTTAGATCATGGAGCTCGAATGCAAATGATCAGTTTGCGGAATGTACCGTTCATAGACACTGAATCGCTCGCGGCAGCTGAGGGCCGAGAAGCCCTATTTCGTGATGATCAGGGCTTTGTTCTTTATCTTTCCACTGACATTTCAACTCCTTTGGGCGAAGAAAGAATTGTTCGGCTTGGAGCACGTGAAGCGTTGATTTGGCTTAATGAGGATTCGCAGGAACAAGGATCATTCTGGATTTAGTCGGCACGTTCGGTGATTGCGACTGATCGACTGAAGAGCTTGGATTGCTTCAATGACAACAGACCAGATCGCTTATCTTACTCAGTCTCTGCCCAACTGTCCGAAATGCAAATCAGGAATGGTGATGTCTTGTCGCGAAGCGTATTCGTCTGAACCGCTCGTTTTAATTTTCGAATGCCTCAGCTGCCGTTTCGTGATGCGGCGGGCAAAAGAGAAAAGTACCTATTAACGACCTAAGAGAATCGAGCTTAACATGCCAATCCGTCGCCGACTGTCAAGCGCACTTCCGGTCGGACCCGCTCCTGTTCCGACATGTGTTTCATGCGGAGTCGATAGAAGGAAGACCTACGCCGAAGCTGCAACTCGAATATACGATGTCTGTTCTTCGGTGCCCAGTCTGCCGAACGACATTGCGTCTTGTGGAGCGCCGTTTGTCAAAGAAGCGATCCAAGAGAACCCTGCGTTTACTAGTGCTCCGTGACAAAATGGACAGGTAAGCCTGTTATGGTCGAGACTCGGGCTGCGCCCCGCTTCCGTGTCATGAAGGCCGCCAAAATCGAATACGGCGGAATCAAAACTCCTTGCATGATTCGCGACCTATCGGTTACTGGAGCAGCGCTGGAAATTTCCGAGCTAAGCGGAAAAATCCCTGCAACGTTCAACCTGCTTTTGCCCGACGATGGATTGAAGCTGCCGTGTCAGGTCGTCTGGCGCAGTAAGTTTAAAATCGGCGTTGCGTTCGATTAGATCGTCTGGCCGCATCTGCCTGTCCAACAATGCCGCTGAACGCGGTGTGCGCGGTATCGCCCTGGGGAGAAAATCCTGGTTGTTCTGCGGCTCTGACCGTGGCGGCGAGCGGGCCGCGGTGATGTACAGCCTGATCGTCACGGCCAAGATGAACGACATTGATCCGCAGGCCTGGCTCTCCGACGTTCTCGCGCGCATCGCCGAGCATCCGGTTCAAAGGCTCGACGAGCTGCTGCCATGAAATTGGCATAGGCCCGGCGCGCAGGCCAGTCAGGCCGCCTGACCATGGCCGGAATCAACTACGCCTTCACGATCAGCCGAAATCTGCCATCAGTTCGGTGGCAGCGCCTCGGAAATCTCCTGCGCCTCGCTTGCATCGGCGAAGACCTCCTCGCGGATCACGCGCATCGTCACCTGATGAAGGTAGGCTTGCAGAGCTTGGTCAAGTTCGGAAAACTCGGGCCACAGGACTTGGTCGAGAAACCGCTTCGGCGCCCTGATCATGACCGTGTTGCGCCGCTGCCGATAATATCGGTAGGGCTTCATGCCATAGCGTCGGCACAGTGCAAGAAACAAATGGCGCGACCATTGATCAGGCATCGAGAACTGCATCTCAATCGACGGATCCTGCCGGCTGAGTTCGCCTAGACGCGCCCGGACACGTTCCAGCGCGGCCTCAGCAGCGAGGCGTTCACCGGCCGTCCCGGCCCAGCGAACAGGGCCTCGATCTTCCGCAACTTCTCGCGCAACTGGGATTCGGTCGACATCGGTAGTCTCAGGCTTTGTCCTGAGTGAAGCCCAACATCCGCATTGCGCGCGGTCAACCGACCATCGTCGATATCCACGTCATTCATTAGCCACGTGGGGTCAAAACACCGCTATCGTCCAAATCCATAAAGCAGACTCTGGTCTACTTCCGCGCCGCAATAAGCCGCACGAGTGAACTCGCCGCGGTACTGACCGGATGCTAACCGAATCTCTGACGCAAGCCTGCGGCCCATTGCACGTGTCGGAAGGATAGTTCGAACTGAAACCTAGGAAAAATACTTGGGTTCTTTGGTCGGCCCCATTTTCAGTCCACCGAAACTTTCCTTTTTTGCAGATGACCGTTATCCGTTATGTGCCCACGAACGAAAGTCTCGACACAAGAAAAAGCCGCCGCCCTTAAGGCGGCTTCCTAATTTCAAAGCTGACGATCGGGGATTAGGCGGTCATCAATGCGGCCCTTGATTTGCGGCGATAGGCCATGAAGCCAATGCCAGCGAAGCCGAAGATAATCATTGCCCATGTTGATGGCTCGGGGACTGCGGTAATGGCTGTCATTGTACCTGTAAATGCGCCGTCTCCTGTGAACGTAACTTGGGTGACGAACGCGGTTGAATTGGCGGGATCAAGGCCCAAGCTCGGATCAATTCCCAGAATTTCGAACTTGCTGATGCCGCCCTGACCAAAGTTGTACAATGTATCAGCTGCAAGGTCCTGCTTGAATTCGAAAGACGTGCCATTCCATACATAGAGTTCGTAGGGATGAGACATACCTAAGTTCGGGAGCTCGACGGTCGCGAAGTTTGGATTGCCGACACCAATCGAGAAAATATAACCGAGGGCAGCTGCAGGATCTAAGTTCACAGACTGACCATGGCTAACGTCAATGTTGAAGCTATAGACCGTTTGTCCGACGGTATTGACCGATGAGACGGGTACCTGCACAGGACCGCTAAATTGCGTTACTGCGTTGGGATGAAAATCGAAAAAGCTCTGAGAGCTTGCTCCAGTTGTGGCGTTGTCATTCAGCCGAAAGTCGTCTCGGATGAGAACGCCATAATGACCGTTTGGATTGAGTGGTCCAAAATGAGGAAGGTTCGCCGGAATGGTTATACTGGTTTGGCCGCTTGGCAAATCTTGTCTGAAAATTTCTTGCTTGTTGTTGTTCAGGTCGAAGATGAAGACTTTTGTGTTCTGAGTAAAACCTGTTGGCAGAGCGACAGCGGCCGGCGCATTCCACGTAATTGTCGGTGTCGTCACTGTCGCTGATGTGCCGCTGATCGCCGCTCCGGTTATGAACGGAGGCGGTGGCAGGTTCGCAATAGCGGCGGTGTTGACGACAAGAGAGTTATAATTCGGATTGCTGACGGTTAGTTGCCAAGGTCCGAGCAGGTTCGGGTTGTACCTGATCGACGTCTGAAAGAGATTGGGATCCGGCACTGCGTTAGAGTAGGGAACATTAAAGGTGGCGCCATTCTGAGTTGCCGTCACGGTTGTCTGTGATGCGAACGTCTGCTCATTTGAGCCTGACTCGAGATGGAAGCGTCCGCCAAACGACAGGAACTGCGTAGCTACGGGTTGTCCGAAGGCTACATTCGAGGAATTGTATCCCACGTAAGCAAACGTCCCGGGGAAGCCAGGCGTCAGCGTATTTTGCACAATGGTGTCAACAGGAGCAGCTTTGGCTACCGATGGGACCAAAAACAAAGTCGCCAGAAAAATCGCTCTGCGCATTTTAAATACTCCGCAAGCGTTGAAATTTAATATGATAACCCAATTGTGAATAATTGTGTTGACTATGGAAGATATGTCAACTCATTTTTTTTCAACTTGAGAGGTCTCTCGGGGATCGTGGCAACATAAAGCCGTTTCCTGACGCCTAGAGTAAGCGAAATTAACTTAGCCGCCTGGCCCTGGGAGGCGACCGCAAGATTTTTCACGATCGACGAGCTATCCCGCGTTCCATCTGTGCGCCGATGAGAGCCTCCGGGTGACGACCAACAGAGCAAGATGAGTTCGGTTGGGTCGGTGGTTCCAACACGGCGATGGCCAGGAAACAACCCATCACCGTCGCTCGAATTGTTGCTTCAATTTCCTTGGCGGGCGTTCGTAAACGGTTGGCCCTCCAACCGATATTCGCCCCGACGTCGTCATCGATTGGCCAAACGCTTTAACCGGCGCTCAAGTCGCTAACAAGTTGCCGTAGCCGGCATCCGAATTGGCTTCAGGCTCGGGTTGATTATCGATGAGGATATGGCAAGCTTGCGCAAGCACAAGGTCGTCATATCAAGTGTTAAAATAAATGCGGCGTGAGGAATTCCAATGTCGCGCATGATCTTGGTCCTATGTGTGTTCGCGATTGTTTGGATAGTGCTCGCAGTTGCAGCGTTTATCCTCGACATCGGTCGCACCGGATATACGATCTCAGATAACCGTAATCTCGCGTCGAAAATTCTCCGTTCTGATGAATTGCCAATCACTGGGTTAGCTTTCATCATTACCAGCGCTATTTTCTTTTGGTTCGGGTAGCGCACCTGCGACGCGACTGAGCGGGGCGATTGAAAAGCGCGGCGACTTATTTTCAGATGCGTTCTGGTTTTTGCTCGGCGGTACGCTGTCGACGGATCGGCGTGATTCCAGTCACCGCAAGAACCAAACGGCCGGGAAGTTTTATAGCCGCACGACAGGTGGCGCGGATCAAATGGGATCGGGTCTGTCTCAAGCGTTTCATGAACCGACATGGCTGGTGCGGTCCTGAAGAAAGAGCCGCCCGATGGCGGCTCTCCCTCAGTCTTACAACGCGGATCAGGCCGACATCAACGCCAGCTTTGATTTACGGCGATAGGTCATGTAGCCAACACCAGCGAAGCCGATCAACAGCATGGCCCAGGTCGAGGCTTCGGGCACGGCCTGCGCGATGAACGCATCGGCGATTACGTGATGGGCCGCGGCGGTTGGGTGAATACCGTCCCAATACTCGTAGTTATTGCAATTGGTGCCAATGGGGGCGGCGCCGCAGGCATCCGTCACATTAGTCAATCCATACGCTGATGGATTGTTTGCGATCGACGTGCCGAGGTGAAAGATGTCAAAGATCGATACGCGGGTGTCGCCGGCGAGTATATTTGCAAGTGCCAGGTTCATGTCAGCTGCAAGCAAGGATGCCAACGCTGCTGCTCCCTGTGCTGCGACGGCGGGCGCAAGGCCGAGATTGGGCGTGTCCCAGACAATAATATGCTGAGCCCCGCCGACCTCGAGGGCGTTTACGATCGAGGCGATGTTGGCTGCAAACGAAAGCGCGGTCGCCTGAATCGTCGCCGTGCCTCCGACGATCGCGCCGAGCGCAGCTCGTGCGTCGTTGCCGCCGCCCTCGACCACATAGAGCGCAGTAGGCGAAGCCACGTGACCGGTTGAGGCGAGATAGATGCCGGCCTGCGTGATCAGATTGGGGCTTGGGCCGGGCCCCCCGGTGGTCGCACCGCCGAACGCGAAGTTGGTACCGCCTATGACTGAAGGCTGTAACGGAAGACCGAGCGCGGCGGCGACATCCGAAGCCCACACCGGTCCATTGCTGAAATTTGCCGAGGGGGCGTAGGCTTGGCTGGGAATGTAAGTATTACCCGTTATGTTCGGCGCAGACGTGCCGCCCAGAAGCGCGGCGTTGCCACTGTCTGAAAGACTATCGCCGAACACCACCAATGAACTATAGGGACTAGCCGCGGCCGGCAGGATAGTAATCGCCGTGCCTAGGGCAGCGGCGAAAGCGCTCGCGCAAATAGCTCTAAAAAAAACTCGCATACGCAACTCCCTTCAAAACGGACCCACTTGAGCTGTGGGTACCGTCCGCTTATCCAAACCTAACAAGCGCCCGCAGGCAATGGCCATTGCACCGCAATATCTAGTCAGCCTTCCGATCCACGAAAATCAGAATGGCTCACGGTCGCAAAGCGCCAAAGGATTCGGTTCCGAAACAACCCAACTAGTCTCGTGTCGGCGGCGTCAGCGACCAAGGCGCCAGCGTTGGGAGGGATGCTTGTTAAATCGCTTAGGGGAGGGGAAAGACAACCGAATTTTTTCAGCGGATTACGGATGTGGCTCACGACAGCAGGGTCGGCAAAGATGACCCCTGCTTATCATTCAAAAGGATTCCGCTGACGCGTTATGCACGCCCCATGAGGGGCCCGAAGACATGAGGGCTCTTTGGACGTGATGGGATAGGCGCGTCCGATGCGGGTTTGGCTGAAGGAGTGGACTGGATCGCGGACCGCCTATGGCCAGTCAATTGGCTGACCCGGTGTTTGATCTTGAAATCTCGATAGCGCGGCCTCGACGATGCTGATCTCATCCTCAAGATCAGCTGTAATCCGGTCCAGATTGAATCCAGAAGAAGCAGCGCTCATCCGATTCTCCATCAATAATCGCTTGCGATGCTCGCGTATTTCTTCCAGCGCCTTTCGGTTCTTGAGCGTCGAATAGCCTGCCACGATATGTTCAATCGCCTTGGTCATAAAAATCTACTCCGGCCGACACTAGCCTAAACTCCATTGAACCGTTGCTTTTCGCAAAGCGCAATGGTGCTCAAGCGAATTAATTAGCCTTTAAGCGAAGAAAAGCCCGCCGGGTTGAGTCGGCGGGCTTCCTACGCATTACTCCCGCCAGCCTGAGGCTCGCGATTATTCAGATCATAGCAGGGCGGCGGTTAATGAACTCTCGCTGCAGCCGGGCTGCCTGTCGTGCCCTAGGAAGCCATGAAAACTTTGGTTCGGCACTTACGCCCGTCCTTGTCTGCAAGGTTGGGCGGGGCAGGGCTCTTAGGCACGCACAGCTTAAGCTTGGCTCGGCGGAGCGTCCTTCACGAAGAAGGCCCCCGGGCGCCGGCTCTAGTAACCGAAAATAGTGGGTCAGGCGGCCATCAATGCTGCCCCTGATTTGCGGCGATAGGCCATGAAGCCGACGCCAGCGAAGCCGAGAAGCAGCATGGCCCACGTCGCGGGTTCGGGGACGGCAGCTACCTGCCACGTGCCGGCCGTGTCTGTGTTCACGTATGTTTCAGCTGAGTCACAGGTTCCTCTGAGCCCATAGTCCATGGTCGGAAAGCCAGCAGCGTTTCCGATCGTATAGATCAAAGGAGCATCGGCACCATTTCCGTTCAGGTACAGAAACCAACTAGTGACCTGCCCCAGTTCGTTTAGTCTCAAATAATCAACCCAGCCGTCCAATGTCACGCCAGGCGTGTTGGACGACACGGATTCAAGTAATTCGGTCGTCTTTGAATGGACGCTAAGCGAAAATGCGGTGATATCCGAAGAATAAAGGTAGTCGCCGGCAGCGCAGGGGCCGACGCAGTTTAACTCAGCCGTCGCAGTCACATAGCTTTCATTACCAAAGCTCGGAGTGCCGGTATAAGTGTAAGTCGCGGCGGAGGCATGTGTTGCCGATGCGCCGAACGCCAGCCCGATAAACAACGACACTGATTTAATATTCATTCGATTAACCCTTAATATGTATTATGTATTAACTGTTTTATTATATCGTACGTCAACCCGCAAAGTGCCGGTCGCGAGGCTCTTTCGCGTCTTGGTTAACGGCAGAATCCGTGAAGCGGTCCATTGGCCCTGCAAGACTATTCGGGGATCGTCCGATTGTGGTGCCGGGCGAATGAGGTGTTATTCTCGCCAGCTAACGTCAAGCGGAGGCAGTGTGCACCAGAGAAGCCCACGATGGTCGCCGTTAGCCCGTTGCGCGCGTTTCGATCCGGCCACCAACAAAAAGCCGCCCGAAGGCGGCTCTTCAACTTAATCCTTCTGACGCAAATTACGCCGTCACTAGTGCTTGCTTCGACTTCCGGCGATAAGACATAAAACTAAGGCCAACGAAGCCGAGGAGCATCATCGCCCAGGTTGATACCTCGGGCACAGACCCCGCAATCGCTGAAAAGCTTTCAGGTCCGCCGTCGGCGTCGCCAAGCGTCGCTTCTAGCGCAATTCGGAAATTACCGAACCCGACTTGGTTGAAGACAGTGTTGTTCAGGTAGGTTTGCTCAGGCCCATCTACGTCAAATACGAACCCACCGTTGCCGTGACCATGATCATCAGGCAGGCCCAAGAAGTTCTGCTGTCCATCGATTGCGGCGATGACGGTGTTGCCATTGTAAAACTTCAAGGTGATATCACGGACGTTAATGTGATTGTCGCTCTCATTCGGATTGAACAGGATCTGAACTTGCGATGCTCCTGACCAATGCAACGACGACAGGGTGGGGATGCCGAATTTCTGATTATCGCCGAACGGATTGACTTCCTGGCCACCTGCGTTGGTAATGCCATTGCTGTCGTGGACGTTTGCGCTGGCGATCGCACCGCCCTTCGTTATAACTCCCCCCACTATGCTGACGACGCCGGACTCCACGCCATGGTCGGAGTTCTTCGCCTGCACCGTGAGAAGACTGTGAACATTTCCAAAGCCTAGCGCACCCACGTCTACGTGGCTGTCATAAACCAGGCTAGCGAATGCAGGCGAGCAAGAGAGCACAGAAAAGACGACTCCAGCCGCAATTATATAACGGGCCATCAAATCCTCGCAGAGCAATTAAAAAAGTGCCACCTTTTATAACGTTCATAGTTATCTTAATCAAGCCCTCGTTTCATGAGGTTCATTAAATGGGCGGCCGGCGGCGTATCGGTTAATTCAATAGCCCGGAATGGGTGGCCAAGACCTGTTCACTCATCAACGGATTTAAACTTTAGTGGGCAACCGCGTGGCATGTCTTGAACGTTGTCGCGCCGGACCATGTCGCCGCTGAATTTCAAATGCTGAAATAGCTCGGCCCGTTGCGCGTCGGGCGCTCAAAATGAATGAGGTCGACGAAAAAAGCCGCCCGTAGGCGGCTCTTCTTACCCAAACACGTGAATCCTGGATCAGGCGGCCATCAATGCTGGCTTCGCCCTCCGATGATAGGTCATGAAGCCCATGCCAGCGAAGCCGAGGATTATCATGGCCCACGTAGACGGCTCGGGGACGGCCGTCACTAGCGTCGCCGATATTCCCGTCGTGTCGTAGTAGAACGGCCCACTTCCGCGCGGGTTGGGCACGTTGAAACTCACTTCAAAAAGCAACTGATCTCCAGCTGTCATTGATAGAGTGTTGCTAGCGAAAGAGGGTCCGGCGCCGAACCCGCCCACGTTGCCCAAAAACAATGAGACGCCATCAAGCAAGATTTGCACATTGGTATTCGTCGGACCGACAAAATCGAGACCGCCAAAACTTGCATTCAACGCATAAACGGCTGTGATCGGAGCAATAAAAGAATAATAGGCGATTTCGCCGTTTTGTCCGGGATGAAACGAGGCTTGCCCAGGAGCCCATTGAACGGTTCCCGCAGTCAACGTGGAGTTCGAAGTGTTTATCGCTACGCTGGGTGTCGTGTAGGTAGCCGTCTGCGTCAAGCTCGGATCGGTCCAATACTCCAGCGTGCCCGAGGTATTGAAGGTTGAAAATTGGGTCTGCGGGCCGGTCGGGGAGCCATTCGCGATATAGGTCATCGACCGTCGCGGCCACGCCATTTTTGTTTTGTCAGGTTAACACGATGCCAGCCGGTGTAGTCGTAAACGCCAGACCACCGGTGAACCTCGCTCCTACACTCGCCGCAGTGAAAGTATCCTGCAACAGCTTGGACAAACGCGGCCTGGTTGGCTTGGTAGAGTGATCCGCACCCGTTGCAGACAAATATGACTCTAGCCGCGTGAATACCGGTCATTTTGGACCTCGGGCGTGACCTCGATGATCTCTGCGCATGGAACGCATCTGTAATAGTAGATCAAGGCAGAAGGCCGATCTTGGGCAGCTTCGTCGATCTTGGTATTCGGCAGCGATCCGCAGCAGCATAGGGGATGCGTGGCTAAAATGGCTTTAATTCTTTCCAATCGAAGCCCGACGGTCCCGGATCACGGCCGTCGGATGGACACAAACGCTGAGAAGGGCGGGGCTTGGAGGAAGCGCTTAATCTGAATTGAATTACGTTCGCGCGTGCGGGTTTGCGGTCTGCGGCCTTTGGTTTGACAGGATCAACTGCCATCGTCCTACGACGTTTTGGCATCTCAAATCCTCCGGCGAAAGTGCTTCACCTCATGGGGAAGTCGCGAAATAGAAAATTCAAAATTGAACGCCCTAAGTGTGGTCTTTCAGGAGGTTGTCCATCTGGTCTGAACCGAGGAAGCTGAGGTTGCGAAGCTTCAGTGTTCCAAGGAGAGACCAGATAAACGTCCACAAGAATGCGCCTTTGACGCCCAAAGGTCGAGAGGCGATGGTGCGAAGCGTCGTCGAGGGCAGGCTGTGCCAAGCCGCCGCGGCTGACCTGTTCAACACGACACCGAAGACCGTCGCCAAATGGGTCAAGCGGTTCCGTGCAGAAGGTGTTGAAGGGTTGCGCGATCGCTCCTCCAGACCCCATTCATCGCCGAGCCAAACCCCGCCCGCCACATGCAAGGCCGTCGAGACGTTGCGCCGGCAGCGCCACACCGGCAAGCAGATCGCGGCTGAGGTCAAGGTATCGCCGGCCACCGTCAGCCGCATCCTTCGCCGCTTGGGACTGAACCGGATACGGGATCTGGAGCCAGCCGAGCCGGAACGCCGCTATGAGCGCGAGAGCCCAGGCGAGATCATTCACATCGATATCAAAAAGCTCGGGCGTTTCCAGCGTGTCGGGCACCGCATTACTGGCGATCCGAGTGGTCCGAACAAGAGCCGGGGCGCTGGCTGGGATTTCGTCCACGTCTGCATTGACGACCATTCCCGCGTCGCCTTCTCCCAAATCAAGCCCGACGAGACGGCGGACAGTGCTGTTCCCTTTCTCAAGGCCGCCGTGGCGTATTACAAAAGCCTCGGCGTCACCGTCACGCGCGTCATGACCGACAATGGGAGTTGCTACCAGTCCTTTGCCTTCCGCGACGCTTGCCGGGACCTAGGCATCAAACACATCCGCACCAAGCCCTACACGCCGAGAACTAACGGCAAGGCCGAGCGCTTCATCCAGACCGCACTTCGGGAATGGGCTTACGCCAAAGCCTATCCAACATCAGATCGGCGCGCCCAAGAGCTGCCGATCTGGCTGCATCAATACAACTGGCACAGACCCCATGGTGGTATAGACTCACAAACGCCGATCAGCAGACTCGGTTTGTCCAAGGACAACCTCTTGAGGCTCCACACCTAAGGCGCGTGTTGAATACAATCAGACTATCACTTTCAGTACGCCGGCCCGGACGGTTCGCAGTGGAGCCCATAGGACTGGGTCGGGGAAACGCCGAAAAGGTTCAACAACGGCAAGGGGATGACGAACTTAACAAAGGTCAGCGTCACTAACCTCTCGTCACGAACCTCTGACGCAAGCCTGCGGCCCACTGCACGTGTCGGACATGCCGACCGGCGGTGTCCTGCATCGTCCGTCGCGGTCGATGGCGTCGAGACTAAGCTGCGCATGCGGATCTGCGTCGTTTTGCTTAGGGGAGCCCGACCGCGTCCAGTGTGACCAAGTAAACCATGAAAATATCGTCAGAGACTTCCATCTTTGGCGACGCTTCCCGGTACTTAGCTCCCTCCGCCTCATTGGCAATGCGAGCCTTTAACTTCGCGCCGATTTTGTAAACCGGTTCGCCATTCGACGAGAGGGCGTTCAGATCAGATCGAAACCACTCCTCGTGGCAAAGCTCGGATGCTTCCCGGAGTTGCCGGGCCTCAAAGGAAACCGTTGGCCTGCCGGCGACCTCGATGGTGAAAATCAGTCCCAATGGGTTGGGCATTATTTGCCTTTCGCCTTCAGCCCCCGCATCGACACATATTTTCCTGATTGCGCATCAATCGTAATCCCCAATTTTAACGCCATTTTTCGGACGGAATCTGGCTTTCGTCCGGTGCGTTTTACTATCTCCTCAAACGATTTCGATGACTTGGAAACTTCCATTAATCGACGCTGCTCCGCAAAAGACCACCGCTTAAGCATCGCCTTCACTTTCTTGCCTTCAACCCGAGCTCGATAAGCCGGTGGCTTAGTTTCGGGAGACTAATCTCGGCGTCCTGCATGGCGATACAGGCATCGATCGAAGCGATCTTCTCTCATGCGTCCGACAATTTGGGGGTATCTATCCGGCCCCCGTGGTTTTCAGCTAGCCAATTCCAGTTTTTTTAATTTTTAGACTTGGGATTGTGGTTTCTATCACGAAATCAGGTTGGAGGGGAACTGCGAGGTTGAATGAGGCTCGCTATCAGGTGGAAGGGTCCGGGCTATTCGTGAAGGAAGGCGCCCGCAGGGGAGAGGGTGCGGGCAGCGCTAGGATAAGGATTTAGAGAGAATCCGGTGGCTGCGCGCGCTGGATCGCTAGCAAAGAGAGTCTTTTCAATTTTGGGCCACCATCCCAAGTCCGACAAGCCGGCAGGTGGTTTCCCTTCGTCGTGCTGTATGATTGGTTATCGCTTCGCAGCAGGTTCAATGGGGAAGGGAGATTTCAATCGCTCCATTGACCTTTCGCCACATTCCAACTTCTACCTGCCCTGAAATTCTTTCGCATTACTGAAAGACGATTTTTGTTCAATCGGCGTTGAGACCACTCTTCATAAAAAGAATAGAGCAAAAAGGCCAATGATAGGCCGGCGAACAATTCCAGCACGACGCGCCTTTCGCGTCGCTCTGCCTTTCAACCGATTGCTCGATGACCTTCGGCGGTCAGCGAGAGGGCATTATCGTTGATTTCAACCAAGCCCATTTCCATCAAGAGCTTCAGATCTGCCAGACTGACCGGCGAAAATTTGGTTCGCTTGCGATCGATGTCCCGGAGGCTTCATCGCAGAGCGATCGCGTTCTCGCGTGGCAGGCTTGCAAGCTCCGGCGCCGGAGGTGTTTTAATTTTGCTTGGCTTTTGGGGCACCGGCTCAAGTACTGCTGGCGACGTCGGCGGCCGGCTTGGCAGCAAAGGGATTAGAACCCGCGGGTTTGGTGCGGGGAGCGGTCCGCTGAATCTCTTGCACAGCAAGTTCGATAGGATCTGGATCGGTCATGGCTTGCGCTCCTTTAGCTCGCTCTCTAGCAGCCGGCGGAGGGGTTTGCGAACGCACATTCTTTAGTGCAACGATTCTGATGGACGATCTTCGGCAAAGCTATGAATGCCCTCCAGCTCAAGCGTCCGGTAAAATTCCTCGCGAGCTTCTTGATCGGTCGCAAACAAATCTTCCCAGACTGTCGAGCCATTTTTGTGATCAACGACCTCAAGCGACCAGCCTTCAGCGCTTCCCTTCAGCCGATAGATTTGGAGCTTGACCGTGGTTCCTTGTCGGCTGACCTCTTCGCAGAGTGAGGAATATTCGATCTCAGGATCCTCATCGATCGTCATGGAGATACCCTCGCTTTTACCTTTTTGGCTGGCTTCTCTCCCGGGTCCTTGGGCAGGATGTGCAGGATGGTTTCCATCATGGCCCGAATTGCCTCAGGGCTGGTCAGGGGCGCGCTTTGCTTGGCTATCTGAACCGGAGGGCCCTTTGCCGGTCGGAGCGGGCCGCGTTTCTTAGTTGCAGATTTTTATTTGCCATAGTCATGATACCATAGATGCGGCCTGGCAAAAAGGTAGAAGCTCCCGAGCGGGCCAACCCCATAGCTGAGCGGAATTCGATGGATCGGGCTGACAGCGTGCTTCGCACGCCACCGACAAAGACGCCGATAGCTACCTTATAGAATCCGCTGGCGCTGCCTAATTCGGGCCGCCTGCAAGCCGGCGCGAGCAACCCGCTCCATTTTGTTTTCCTGAGCAGCTTCAACCGAACGGAGGCGGTAAGGCTTAATGCTTGAGCTTAATATTCACGAGCTTTGTGCTGACTGATCGACGCGATAGGTTTGGCCACCGGGCAATTCCCCCGCCCGGACATGACCCCAGCAAGCCGTCGAGCATCATACTCGCTTGGCGGCTTTGTTTGAGTGCGGAGCCGCGTATGAGTCTAAGTCACGACGACGTGCAGCGTATCGTTCAATCACACAAATCTAAGCCTGAGTGGGCAACCGCTTGGCATGTCTGGACCGTCGTGGTGCCGCGCCGCACGATCACGGGCCGACTTACCTGGGGCCGGGTCTGGCGTCGTCACGACGGTCGCCGCTGGATTTACAAGAAACTGCTGAAATAGCTCGTCCCATTACGCAGGGGACGTGATGAGGTTGGAAATCAATGAGCCGCCACTAAAAAGCCGCCCGTAGGCGGCGTTTACTCTTCAACGCCGAACACCGCGTATCAGACGGCCATCAATGTTGGATTCCGCTTCCGACGATAGATCATGAAGCCAATGCCAGCGAATCCGAGGATCATCATTGCCCATGTCGAGGATTCTGGCACTCCATGCACAGACACGAGTTGACCCTCGATCAACTCAAGCAGGACATTGGTACCTCCAGTGGAGTGACCATAGCCGTGAACCGGGTCGAACTTGAAGGAGTAAAAACTGTACGCGTTGGCGTTATTTACGCTACTGAGCGTTTGAAGGCCTTCCGAGTAGCCAGAATCTACTAAACTACCTAATGCGTTCGCTGAGTTGGAACCGTAAACCAGCCAGTGTTCGCCACCAGTAGAGCTATTCATTTCGAACGAGAAACCCGTCACGTGCGCGGTCCGCGCAGCGCGAAAGTCAATTTGAATCAGATTGGGGCCGCTAATCTCGTGGTCCCCGCTTCTATCGTCGACCAAGCCGATCCCTTGCTCGTCCCCCGTCGGTCCGCCGATGTTTTTGAGATACAAGCGTGCGTCGGGCGTGTCGTGGCTCAATGGCATTCCGGAGCTTGTGAATCCGGCAGCCCCGATCGTCACCCCGCCGGAAGTGAAGGATGTCGTCGTGCCAATGTTATCGTGGTTTGCCGAGCCAGACGACGGAGCAATCGTGGCAAAATCCCAGACAATCGTTGAGGCTTTTGCGGGCGCCAATCCAAGTAGGGTTGCCCCAAACAGTGTCGCTGCGACAGCCGAAAGTCTTTTGTACGTCGAGGCGGAGACGGCTTTATTCATTTAATGACCTATGCTGCAACAATTTAAAAAACAGGTTATTTATTAAAAATTATGTCGCCCTTTTATGGAAATTGCAAGCCCCCCGCCACGCCGGAGCGCAATAATAACACCTGAGAGTTTCGCGGCGCTCTGCAACGCAATCATATGATTAACTGGCCGTGTGATCTTCGAAATATGCCAAACTCGACACGGCGAGACAACGCGTGGGCTAAGCAAAAGCCGCCCGAAGGCGGCTCCTCAAAGCGCTAGCATAAAGCGAGAGACACGAAGCATTGACGGCGGACGCTCTGGATTGGGTTATCCACGATTGCCTGCAAGCGCGGGGTTCTCGACATCTTGAAGCGCAAAGCCCTTTAAAAAGACGCTGTGCCTGATCGAATCGGCAAGGGCGTGGGGGGCGGCAGTGTCCCTTTTGCCGGTTAGCACAACCCGCAGGCGCCAGAGCGACAGCCCAAGGATCATGCAGGCATCGGCGGCGGCCGCGTATAGCGGGCCGTAGTTTTTCAGAAAGTGCCTTCGGCGTGCGTCAAGCATGTAGGGCGGCAGCCGCTTAGGCTTGCTATTCACTCCGGTGGATTGACCGACCAGATGCACCACCCGGCTCGCCGGGACGTACCAAGTTGGCCAGCCCTTTTTCTTCGCGTTGAAGCAGTAGTCGATGTCGTCAAAATAGGTGAAGTAACCTTCGTCGAGCAGGCCGACATCCAGCAGGACCTGACGGCGGATGAAAATGCTGGCGCCGGAGACCCAGTCGGTCTCGAAGGTATCGTTGACGACCGGGGGAGCCACGATCCAACGGCTCAGGAGGCGGCTTACCAATCCGAGCTTGAAGTTGCCTTCAAACTCGCCCAACGGAGATTGGAACCGGAACGCGGATCGCTGCGGGGTGCCGTCAGGGTCTTCGAGACGGCTGCCGGCGATACCGACTTTGGGATTCTTGTCCATAAAGTCGACCAGCGCTTTGAAGGCGTTCGGCCGCACGATGGTATCCGCGTTCAAGAGCAAGACGTATTCCGGCGGATCGTCCGCTTGCAGCGCCGGGCGAATGACGGCGTTGTTGCCGCCGGTAAAGCCAAGGTTGACCTCAAGCGGCGTCAGCGTGCACCAGGACGCCCAACCGTTTTCGTCGATGGCTTTTTGGATGCGTTGCGCGGAATCATCGCCTGTCCCGTTCTCGCATACAGCGACATGTATGCCCGGGACGCTTGCAATTTCATTGGCGACGGAATGCAGGCAGTCGATCGTGAGGTCGACGACGCGGTAGCTGACGATGACAACGAGGAGCTTCACTGGGACGAGACCGCTCTTGGCAAATTAAACTGTGAACTCGACCGTGCCGGTGCGGGCGAGGCTATGTAACTGCGCAAGCGTTCCGCGAACTGCATCGCAACGGCCGCAGCGGACGATCGGGTTGGAGCCGATCTGCGTCAGATCAGCAGCTTTGATCGTGAGGCTACCACAGGATTCGCAGATGACGCTAAAGCGGGCTAGATTAGCCGGTGTTTCTTGGGCCACGTGCATCGTCTCTGGTCCCTTATTGCAGATCGCAAAAACTCTAGAATCCAATAGACAGTCCCTCCAAGGTCAACCGCCCTATAGCATACAGCCTGGAACCGGGCGGCGGTTTGTGGAGCTTTGGTTAAGCTGCCCCAGTGGCGGGGTCTTTTTTGGAACTGTACCCGCATCGGCATGCGACGCGAATAAAAAACGTTATGGCCTGTTCGCGTTGAAATCGTCGCCGGACGTTTGGCTGGAGTAAATTGGGCTCGTTCTGGCAAATAGCTAAAAGCCCATTCGGGTTCAAAGTTTTTGGGCCGCCCGGCGGCGCTTGGTGTGCGCATAGCGCTCGTAACGGTCCAATGCCTGCAACCGGAAGAGGCCTGGGGTACCGCCGGCTTTGATGTCGATTGCCGCCAGAATTTCCGCCCGCACCGAGCGGATCGCCAACAGCTCGAGTTGTGCTGTGACCAATTCAGTTGCCACGGAAAGGCGCAGGTCAGTTGCTGCGCCGTCGAGCAGCATCTGGGCCAGCGCGTCTACCTTCACGGGGTCCGGGTGCGTCGGACATGACAAGCCATGCCGGAACGCGTTGCGGCCGGACTTCATCTTGCCAACAAGAGTTTTTGGCCCGGTGCTGCGTTGCGCATTGGCACGGTTGGCCGCGATCTGCTTTTCTGTAGCCATTATGTTCTCGACTCGAAATTGGTCACTCTGGTTCATCGCCATCGGTGACAACGTGGTCATTATTTTT